>JAIXPK010000316.1 GCA_027486335.1 Verrucomicrobiaceae bacterium
CACCTGAAATAGCTGAAGTGCGCCGTCTCCCGCGTCTCCAGCCAGAAATCCGCCGCCAGCGCCTCCTCCTTCGTGCACTTCGCATACTGCCAGAAATGCGGCCCCAGCCACATCTCGGCAGTCGGGTGAAATGACACCTCGGGACTCAACGCTTTGTGTCTCCCGGGATTCTTTGAAATGTCAATTATCACCTTATCTTCGCCCATTGGGTGGGACTTCTCCTCAATCCACGTTATCGAACCAGGAGGGATCTCCCTCCAGAGGCGCTTGTAACGGTCATCCAGCAGAGCGTCTCCTTGCCAATACGCATAGCGATTGTGCCACTGCCACGCGCCGATCGTTTCGCAATCAACCATAATCCGTTCAATTAATGGCGACCAGTCATCTGGGGCTTTCGCCTTTGCTCCGACTGTGCAGCTGAGCTTCACAGGGCTGCTTGCAGGGGCCCTAGGAATCCAAAAATCCAATTCACAACTGCGGCTTCCGCTCCCTGAACACACCATAAACCCCTTGAGTTTTCTGGCTTCGATTAGTGATCCCACCTCTTCACCATTCAGCATCAGATTAGACTCAGATTGAACGTCAGGATCGTGCCCCCACATTTGGCTCACTTCAAAGACACTTGGCAGCACCTTCTGTTCACGAAGAAAGGACACCAGATGCCGCCAGATTGCAGCCACCGAGTCAGGAAGGTGAGGCAATCCGATTGAGAAATGCAATCGATCCGAAAAGAGAAATATCATTGCGCTAAATAACAAGTGGCAATTCCATGCCGCTCAAGCCAGGAGTCCGTTCCTATACACATTTTCAGGAACTAGTACAAAAGAATTTCAAATCACCCGAAGTTCTTTGGCTCTGAAATTCGTCCACTTTTCTTTCATGGCTAGAAACGTCACCCGGTGGTCGCAGTAGAGACGGGTGTATTGCTGATTCTCCACATCGGGACTTCTTGCGGTGAAGAGCGGGGAGCCGTTCCAAGTGCTGTAGGCCGGGCAAGGATGCGGCTGCTCCTGTTCGATAATTCCACCTGCCGGTATGCTGGCGAGTTTTCCCGGCTGCAGGTATCCAATGGGCACGGATTTCATCTCTTCCCCCATCTCTATGCCAATCTCAGCCTCCAGAACATAGTACTTCGGCGGCGGGATGTTTTTCAACGCGGAGCTTTCAATCGAGGTAACGGGAATTTCTATGGCGCGTCGGAAGGGGATTTCCTCGTCTCGTAAACTTTGAATGACCCGTTCGGAAACAAAAAATGGAAGTAATGTTATATGCCCACTGGCAAGAAAATCGGGCCACTCACGGCCAACGTCATCCACGTGAATTCCTGAAGAACAGTTCTTCATTATATCGCAGAACTCCTTAAAATCTTTTTGCTGGAACTTGGATAAAAAATTCATTTTACCCTCAATCCAGCCCATCCCAATCGCCCTCGCATATGGTCCACGCCAAATACCCTCGTCGTCCAATTCATAAAGCTTAGTTCTTTTCATGAATGCCTGATATTGTGTACGCGTGGCAGTTTTCGATTGATTCCAGCATTTCCCGGTCAAACCACATGAAGGTCGACGGCTCGGAAGTTGGTCCACTTTTCTTTCATGGCTAGAAACGTGACGCGGTGGTCGCAGTATAGCCACACAAAGCTTTGTTCCATTCCAGATAGGCTTCTCGAGCAAAACAGAGGACTGCCGTTCCAAGTGTCATATTTGGGAAAATATTGAGTTTTCTTCCTTTCCATTTCATTGGTGAATGGCACCTCCACCTCTACCGATTCAATGTCGATGCCGACCTCAGCTTCAATGGCATAGTATTTTGGTGGAGCAATCTTCCGAAGCGCCGGACTGCGGATTTCGGCAATGGGAAACTCAAGCGCCCGACGGAAAGGGATGTCCTCATCGATCATCGCCTGCACCACCCGTTCGGAAACAAAACTCCGGAGTGATCTACTAGGAGCACCCATCCAATCAGGCCATTTATTAGCAGGCACAGGTTCACCGACATCGATAATGAATCCAACCATCATCTCATACAGACCAAGATCTATCTTTCGCCCCGAATTGAAAAGCGTTTCTGGAGATTCGGCGTGCGGTTTAGAATCCAGCCAGACAAGCCCCCCTGATTCAGCCCATGTGCTGTTCCATTCGCATCCATGGCCAATGCTGTATAGTTTGGTTTTCCTCATAGCTTTAAAGGTTTACTCTTATGGAAATGGCTCCTTTGCTTCAATCAAAGGGCAAAATTAACTTCAATCAGAGAATGCCGCACGGGCCAAACTGATCTGATCACTATCGCAACCGAGCGCATTTGGCAAACCCCGTCCTGCCATCACCCGAAACACAAACGGCGAACGACGATCAGCCTGAACCGAAATCCTGCAGCCGACAACGCCGCCAGCGCCACACTCTCAAACCTCCGCCCACCACCGTTCTTCCCGACCGCCCCCGCCGCTCCCTCCGGCCTCATCACCGCACCGCAGCACTCAGAGCTTGCCCCCGGGCATTCCGCGTTGCACCCCGCCGCCCCCTTCATTACCCATCCCCATGAGCCTCTCCTCCAAGCTGTTCGCCGCGGCCAAGCAAGTCATCCCCGGTGGGGTCAACAGCCCCGTCCGCGCCTTCCGCAATGTCGGCGGCGAACCATTCTTCGTCCGCCGCGCCAAAGGTGCCGTCATCGAAGACGTCGACGGCCGCCTGCTCATCGACTACGTCGGCACATGGGGCCCCGCCATCCTCGGCCACGCCCCCGACGTCCTCGTCAATGTCGTCCACGAAACCGCTAAACTCGGCCTCAGCTTCGGCATCCCCAATCCATGGGAAGTCGAAATGGCACGCACCATCGTCGACTGGGTCCCCTCCGTTCAGAAGGTCCGCATGTGCAACAGCGGCACCGAAGCCACCATGTCCTGCCTCCGCCTCGCCCGCGGCTTCACCGGGCGCGACCGCATCGTCAAATTCCACGGCTGCTACCACGGCCACGTCGACAGTCTCCTCGTCTCCGCCGGCAGCGGTGCCCTCACCCACGGCCAGCCCGACAGCGCCGGTGTCCCCGCCGCCCTCGCCGCCCTCACCACCGTCCTCCCCTACAACGACTCCGAAGCCATCGAAGCCTTCTTCGCCGCCTCCGGTCACGAGGTCGCCGCCGTCATCGTCGAAGCCATCCCCGCCAACGCCGGGCTCTTCCTCCCCAAACCCGGCTACCTCGAACTCATCCGCTCCCTAACCACCGCCCACGGCGCGCTCCTCATCTTCGACGAGGTCATGACCGGCTTCCGCGTCGCCCGCGGCGGCTATCAGGAAATCTGCGGCATCACCCCGGACCTCACCGCCATGGGCAAGGTCATCGGCGGCGGTCTCCCCGTCGGCGCCTTCGGCGGCCGCGCCGACATCATGGACCTCCTCGCACCAGACGGCCCAGTCTACCAGGCCGGCACGCTCTCCGGCAACCCGCTCGCCATGGCCGTCGGCCTCACCCAGCTCCGCGAACTCGAAAAAGCCCACGGCTGGCAGCGTCTCGAAGAAACCGGAGCCCGCTTCGAAGCCGGTATCCGCGACATCTGCAACGAACTCGGCCGCCCGCTAACATTCAACCGCATCGGCAGCATGTTCTGCCTCTACTTCAACGAAGCCCCCGTCTGGAACCTCGACGACGCCAAAAAAGGCGACGCCGACGCCTTCCGTCGCTTCTTCCACAAGGCCCTCGAACTCGGGGTCTACTTCGCCCCCAGCCCCTACGAGGCCGGCTTCATCTCCCTCGCCCACGGCCCGCTCCAGATCGACGACTCCCTCGATATCTGCCGCACCGCCATCCGCCACGCCCTCGGCTGACCGCCAGTCTGAATCCTGGCATTCTCCCCGCTCACTGCAGCGCCGCCATCAGGTGGCCCAGTTCCTCATCCACCTGCTCCGGCATCACAAGGGTCGCCGCCAGCTCGGCACGCACCACGCCCCGAAACCTCGCCCGCAACCGGTGAATCGCCACCTTCACCGCCGTCTCCGTCATCCCTAACGCCTCGGCAGCCTCCACCTGTCGCCGCCCCGCATCCCCCGTCAGCCACGGCTTCAGCACCGCAAACTGCTCCGCTCGCCCGTCCTCCCCCATCTGCCGCTCCAGCTCCACCAGCGCCCGCGCCAGCAACGCCAGCGCCCACCCCCGATCAAACGCCGCATCCGGCGGCAACCCCGGTTCCTCCACCACCTCCGCAGCCTCCATCCCCTCCGCCACCACACCCCCACCCCGCTTCAACGCCCGCTCCCGCTCGCTCACCCGACCCAGAAAATGCTTCACCGCTCCTAGCAGAAACGACCTGAACTTGCCCCTCCCCGGATCCGCCCCCGCCAGCCCCCGACGCCCCAGAATCTCCTCGAAAAACTCGTGCGTCAGATCATCCACCCGGTCATCTCCGCGCCGCCACACCCGGATGAACCCGCGCACCGGTTCATAACAAGCCGCACACAACTCCGACAACGCCACCTTCGCCTCCGGCGTCGTCCCCTGCGCCCGCACCACCACCGTCCAGCGCGTCGCCGCAAATGCCCGCTCGTCCCCCGCACTCATGCCGTCAGCAGCAGCAGCAACACAAACATCCCGCCGCTCAACCACGCACACCACCGCCCCGTCGGCTCACTCCGCGACAGCACCCCGCAGATCAACCCCGCCACGTGTACCCCCAGACTCAACGGCACAAAATCCGCCCGCCACCTTCCTATCAACACCACCAGCAGCAGCGCTCCCCCAAGAATCGTCAGCACCAGCGCCGCCGTCGCCATCCCGCTCCGCTCCACCGGCACAGCCGCCACCGGCTCCCACCCCTTCGCACCCCGGTACATGCTCCGCAGCATCAGAAACGACAACACCATCCCCACCACCAAACCCAGCAACACCCACACGTTCTCCGGCCTCAGCGGTGCAAGCCCAAACGCCATCCCCAGCAGCGCCATCAGCGCCCCACACACACCGCAAATCACCAGCGACGGCAGCAATCCCGCCGCCACCGTCGCCATCGCCGCCCCTCCCAATCTCCCGCGCTCCCTCCGGATGTCCCCCAGCGCCATATACCCCAGCACCAGCCCCGTCAGGATCAGCACCACCGTCAACCCCAGCAGTATCACTCCCCAATTCACCATCTCCACACTTGTCGACACCGTCGGCCCGGAAACATTCATCGTCGGTTGCATCGCAGTTATTAATTGTTAGTTGTTCTTCGTTTCCCCGAACACCCCTGGCCGCAAGTCCGGCACCGGCACCGGCGGAGGCAGCACGCCTCCCGCCCCTCCTGGCATCCCCCGCATCATTTCACGCTGCTGCTCCATCGCCGCCTGCGCCGCATCCATCATCGCCCGCTGCTGCTCCGCCACACCACGCTGCATCATCCGGGACCGACTCTCATCGAACGACACCCGCCGCGTCACAAACATCCCCCCCAGCAGCACCAGCAGTCCCGTCACCGTACACACCATCCCCCACACCGCCTTCTGCGACACCCTCTCCTCCTTCACCCTCCCACCCCCTGACACCTCCCCGGCCGCAGCCGCCCGCCTAGGCGGCACAGGCCCCGACGGCATCGGCGGCGGCCCCTCCGCCCCCCTCACCTGCTCCACCTGCGTCTTCATCTCCCCTGCCGTCTGATACCGACGCTCCCGCTGCTTCTCCAGCGTCCGGAACACCACATTGTCAAACCTGGGATCCACCCCCTTCGTCTCCGACGGCGCCGGAAACCGCCCCAGCGGCAACTCCCCCGTCAGCATCTCGTAAAACACCACCCCTAGCGAATAAATATCCGCCCGGTGATCCACATCCTGCGGCCGCTCAATCTGCTCCGGAGCCATGTACGCCGGCGTCCCCAGCGACGACCCACTCACCGTCAGCGTCACCCGCCGCCCCTCCACCTCACTCAGCTTCGCCACCCCGAAGTCCGCTATCTTCACCCGACCCGACCCATCAAGGAGAATGTTCTCAGGCTTGATGTCCCGATGCAGCACCCCCTGCCCGTGCGCATACTCCAGCGCCGCGCACACCCCCGGAATAATCTGCAGCGCATCCTTCGGCGACAACGACCCCGACTGCATCACCTGCCTCAGATTCACCCCGTCCACATACTCCATCAGCAGCCAGCAATATCCCCGCGTCTCCCCGATATCGAACACACTCACAATATTCGGATGCTGCAGCCGCGCCAGCGCCTGACCCTCCCTCGTAAACCGCTCCACAAACGACGGATCCTTCGCCAGCTCAGGCATCAGCACCTTCAACGCCGCCACCCGACCCAACCCAGGCTGCATCACCTTGTACACCCGCCCCATCCCGCCCGACCCAATCAACTCCAGAATCTGAAACTGCGGAAACACCCCCGCCAATTCCCCCTCCACCGGCTCCGCCCCCACCCCAGCCACACCAGCCACCGTCGGCCCCATCGCCTGCCGCAGCAGACAACTCGGACAACTACCTCCCGGCGCATCTCCCGGAACCGCTACACCGCATTGTGGACAAGGAACACTCGTATTCATGGCTTCTCTCATACCTGACGGACCCGCCGCCATTCGTTACCCCTATTTCGCAGATTTTTCCCACCTCCGCAATCCCTCCCCCCACCAACCCTCCCACAAACCCGACTCCCCACCGTCCACCCACCCCTCACGAAGAGGCCTGTCTTTCTATCCGCCCAATTTCAATGCCCCCCCGGAATAGCCCATCCCCCAAAGTTCCCTGTCCTTTTATCTCGCCACCCCCTTTGAACGCATTTCCCCGCGCCAAAAGTGGCCCCATGCCGCCAGGCGCCCGCCTGCGCCCCTGCACTTGGAAGGATCCTGCCCCTTCTGTCTGAACCGCGCACCCCGAAGAGGCCTGTCTTTCTGTGGCCATGCCTTTCTGTGAACACCCGCCTCCAAATCCCGGTGCACCCCACTTCGCCTGAGCACCCCTCCCGAAAAGGCCTGTCCTTCTATGCACGCATTTCCCCGCGCCATGAGCGGCCCAGCGCCGCATGCCACCAAGCGCCACCCCCGAAGGAGCCGGCCCCTCTGTCTGCACCCTCCCGAAGAGGCCTGTCTTTCTGTGAAGGCACTGGTTTGAACACAAACCTTTGAATGCCGGTGCCCCCCTTTTCCCCGAAGAGGTCCGGCGTCCTAATCACCAGTGGCTTCCCGATCCCGCACCATTCTGGCCTGTCCCTAATCCGCGCACTGACCCCATTCCCGTGCCAATTCCACCTCCCCGCCGGCGCACTCCCTAAGCGCCATTTGCGGTGCACTCTCCTTCCCACGCCCGCCAGTTCATTCACCCTCACCCAAAAGCTGTTGTCATACCGGCACTACGAGACCCTCTCCTTCCGCGAGCCTTTTCTGATTGGCGTCAAAGGTCAGAAACTCGGTCGCCCCTAGGTGCAGTGCCGTCGCGACATGCAGCACATCAAAGCTCCTATGGCCTCGTCTCGCCGTATACTGAAAGGCGAGGCGCTCACTCATCCGGTGTACGTCCGCCCAATCAACCTGCGGGCTCTGAAAAACTCCCGCCGCAATGTTCGCCTGAAGTGTTGCCAGCGCGACTTGAGCCGCCGAGGCAGAGTACCCTTGAGTCTTGTCCTTACTGTACCGGAAGACTTGAAACTGCACAGATTGCCGGAATTCGTATAGCAGTAGGGAGGTGCTCACCAGCGCGGTCGTCTGCCGCCTCATGAATTGCAGGGCCTTCGCAGAAGTACTCTGCGCCACGTAAAGGGCACAAAGAAAAGACGTGTCCGGATACGTCATCTCAGCCTTCCTGCCCTTCCAGTTCAGCGTCCCTCATCCGCCGGACTTCATCGTCCGTAAACACCCGTTCCCCCCAGATTCTCTTGAGTTGTGCCGCAAAATCAATCGCAGGCATCGGCGGCCCGTCCTCGCCACGGATCGGACTGAGAAGCGCAAACAGTTTTCCCCGCATCTTGATCGAGACAGACTCACCATCCGCTATCCACCCCGCAATCTTGCGGAAATCATTCCTCAGATCGGCAACGTTTGCAGTCTTCATGAGATCTGGAAATACCACCTTTATCCGACGCGTCAACGGCCAACAAGACCCCCAGAATCCACGCCCGCCCCTCCGCACTCGGATTCTTGAATCTCCACGTCCTCATCTGACCGAAACCTGAAGAAGCCTGTCTTTCTGTGAACACACGCATCCGAATCCCGCTTCCCCATCTTCCCCAGAGAGGTCTGGCATCCTGTTAACCCGCGGCTTCTGAGTCCCGAGGCCCCATCCATGTCAAAGGCAGCCCACTGGACACCTCCCTCTGCTGGTGGCGGTTGCAGCTTGAACCTCCGAGTCTGCGTTGCGCTGGCATCCTCCCCTGCCTTCAACTGCCGGCAGATCCCCGAGCACGTAAGCCGCCTTCCAAAAAAGCGCACATCCCCCCCCGACCCCCTTTCCATTCCTTCCGCCCCAACCCTCCCCACGTCGCCTCATCCGCGGGCCCGCCAGTCCCCCGGTCACCCCCGCCCGAACGGCCACCTTCCACCCCCTTCGTCCGGAAAACTCAGAACGCCGCCATCAACTCGTACGTGTACCCCCGCAGGTACTCGCTCTCCGGCAGCGCCGGCAACACCGGGTGATCCACCCGCTGCGAGTGAGTCGCCAGTTGGCAAAGCGTCTTCTTCGCATCCACCGTCGCCTCGAGAATGATCTCGCGGAAATCCCCGGTGCTCACGTGGTGCGAACAACAGTAAGTGCTCAGCAATCCCCCAGCCGGCAGCATCTTCAGCGCCCGCAAATGAATCTCCTTGTAACCCCGAAGCGCATCCCCAACCGACTTCCGGTTCCGTGTGAATGACGGCGGG
>JAIXPK010000072.1 GCA_027486335.1 Verrucomicrobiaceae bacterium
CCACCACCGGCCGCTCCGACTCAATCCGCCGCGCCAGCAGGATCCGCTCAAGGGCATTCAACCCGCTGTACTGCCACGGCCGCAGATACCCTGACAAATCCGCCCCCAGCAGATAGTGATCCATGAAGGTCTTGTCCCGCTTCCCTGCCAGAAACGGCTGCACCACGTCCTTGAAAAACCCCGGATCCTTCCGCGCCAGAAAGAAATGCAGCTCGTGACTCGCATGTAGCGAATACAACCGCGCCTTCTCCTCAGGCTTCAGATCCACCCAGTTCAGCAGAAACGAAAACTCCATCAGCTGCGCATTACTCGTCAGGCTGTAGAACAACCCGTGCGCCGCCCCCAGATGCCCCACACTCTGCCAGGTCGCCGTCAGCGCGTCCGCAAACTCGAACGCCACATCCTTCTCCAGCAGCGAAACCCGATCCTGTCTGCTGAAATGCCCCTTCGGATCCAGCCCGCCACTCAGCCGCAGATCCTTCAACGCCAGCGGTTTCGCCGCCATCGGAAAATCCCGCACCACCGCACTGTCCGCATCCACCGCCACGATCCTCACAAACTGCCGGTCGCCCAGCGCCGCCGCGTCAATCGCCACGTTCCCATCCTTGTCAGGCCGCAGATTGTACGCCATCGCCCCCTGCATCCCCAGAAACGACAGATCAGGATCCATCGGACCCGCCGCCGCTTCATCCTTCTTCGCACTCGCCCGATCCACCGCAGACGAGGCCGTCACCAACCCCGGCTTCTCCGCCGTCATCGCCGCCGCCTCCTCACCAGCCTGCGCCACCTGACGCTCCGTCACCGTGTCCGCAATCGCCCACGGATTCAGCAGCAACCCCGGCCTAGGCAGCAGGTTGCCCGCAAAATGCTTCGCCCCACGCCGCTCCAGCACATACCGGTATTCCTCCCCAATCGTCCGCGCACTCTGATACAGGCTCGGCCGCCACGCATTCGTCATCGCCATCGGCTGCGCCAGATGATCCTTACCTAACGACTCAAACGCGTCAAAATGCGGCAGGTACCGGCTCGCAAACACATGCACCCGCGTGTCCACCCCCGCATTCCCCACCCTGAATACCCACATCGTCTTCGCCGCCTCCTTGTCCCGCGCCGGCAACTCCGCCTTCACCATCCCCGTAATCGCCAGCGGCGCAGGATTCGACAACTCCATCGTCAGCGCCGCACTCACTACATGCCCCGACTCCGTCGTCCCAGCCCCCACCCGCACCACCGTCGCCGCCAGCGTCGGCGCAAACTCCACCGCATACTCCCCAGGCGTCAGCCCGCTCAGCACCACCATCCCGCCCCCCGCCTTGACCGCCGCCGACGCATCCCGCACCGGCACGCCATTCCGCAACTCCAGCACACTCACATCCCCAGCCCCCGGTTCACCCGATCCCGTCCACGCCAACCGCACCGGCACACCAGCCACCGCATTCACCGCCCCAGGCATCGTCGCCCGCGTCCCCGGCAGCACAAACACTCGCTCCACCCCGCTCGCACTCCGCACCGACACGCTCCCAATCCCCTCCAGCTTGCCTAACGTAACCATCCCGCCCGCATCAGTCTTCAGCGTGAACTCCCGTGTCACCGTGTAATCCCGATGCACCAGCCGCACCACCACTTCCCGCTCCGCTCGCTCTTCTCCCGACCGACCCCGCTCCTCCAGCACATACCCGCTCTCCGTCGGGGTCAGATGAATGTCACTCGTCTGCTCCGTCACACTGATCCCGTTCACCGCCACCTCTCCAGCCGCACTCAGCTTCGCCGTCTGACCGGTCCCTAACGCCTTCACTTCCCCCGCCAGCAGAAAACTCAGCGACGCCAGCCGGTCCGGCACCGTGAACTCCACCACGGTCTCCCCATCCTCCGTCAGCTGCAATCCCTCCGGCTTCCCTGCCGCATCCCGCCCACCAAGGGTGTAAACCGTCGACGCCGGAATCCCGTCAAGGGTCCGCGACGCAATTGTCAGGGTTACGCGCTCCATCACGCCCAGCACCGTCGGCCGTCCATTCAGCAGCACCGCCGGCCGAATCGCCAGCTTCGCCGTCTTCCCCGGCAGCAGGCTCTCCCGCGCCACATGAAACCCAGCCTTCAACTCATACGCCTCTCCCGCCAGCGCAATCCGCTCCAGCGTCGTAAAACCACTCCCATCCCCCAGCACCACGTTCTGCTCACCCGGCCGCTCGCTGAACGGAATCGTGATCAACCCGCCTTCCCCACTATCAAATCGCCGGGTCCCCATCAGCGCATAACTCTTCGCCACAGGCTTCATCGCCTCGTCATAAACCCTCACCACCGTCCCCGACGCCTCCTGCGACACCAGATGCCGCAACCCTCCCTTCCGAATTAGCGCCCGACTGCTCCGCCCGCCCCCGATGAACTCCACAATCCACACGCCGCGCTTCCCCTTCAGCTCCGGAAACTGATACGTCCGCTTCCGCCGCTGCAGCGGTGCCTCCCCGTACTCATGCGTCTGCTCACTGTTAGCCGTCAGCCCGTCCAGATTCAGATCGGTGTTCACCTGCGCCCCGGTCGTGCTGTGGACATGCTCCGTGTTGATCTCATACACCTTCACCAGCAGCTTCGGCACGTTCTTCACGTGCAGATCAATACTCACATCGTCCGCCGCCCCCCACGTCCGCGTCACCGCCGCGTCAAAATCCAGATCCACCCGGTCCTTCAGCGCCTGATACGCCCCAGGCGACAACGCCGAAACCCACTTCGCCGCATCCGCCGCCCCCGACACAAGGCGCGCCTCCGCATGCACCGCCGCCAGCCACCCGGATTCCAGATAAGGCGCATACTTCTCCGCCGTCTCCGCCCCCGCCAGCGCCGCTAGCAGCAGGCTCCTCACCAGTCCTTCGTCATTCGCCACCGGCGGCTGCCCAGTCACCGCCGCAAAATCCGCATTCAGATCCACCGGCAGCTTGAACGCCTCGCTCTCCCGGAACTCCGGCCGCACATAACCCATCGGTCGCGGCAGCTGCAGATACGCCAGCAACCTCGCCTCATCCGTCACCCCGCCCTCCTGCTCGAACACCAATCTGTGATACAGCACGTGCGCCTTGAACGAATTGAACGCCGGTGCCAGCCGCTCCGCAAACGCCTCCAATCGTCCCAGCCACGCCCCCCTCACCTCCCGGCTCCGGTCCGCATCCTCGCCAAACGCAGGCCGCAGCTTCGCCGCCCACGCATTCACAAAATTCGTGTTTTGAAGCAATGCCGGCCGCAGCTTCAGCAGTTCCTCCAGCTGCGCCACCGTCAGCTTCCCGTGAATCGCAAACTCCCCGAACCCACCCGATTCCGGCGTCCCCAGATCGTCATTCACCACCGCCACCAGCCGCGGAAAATCCGGCCGGTGAATCCGATTCAGCAGATCCCGCCGCCGCGCCGTCGTCAGCTCCACCCCGTCATTCCTCATCACATGCACCAGCCCGCTCGTCGTCACATTCCCCAGCGCATCCGTCCCCCGCAACGCATCCGCCAGAAACGCCTCCCGCGTCACCAGCGCCGGATCAAGGCTCGTCGCCAGATCCGGCCGCGCATCCGGCGTCACCCGCTGATGATTGTACGACACCCCCAGCTTGTTCCGCAGATACTCCAGCGATCCCGCAGGATCCGTCCCGTAATCCAGCAGCACCTGCCGGTTCCGAATCTCATTCCGCCGCGCATTCGCCTGCTGAAACCGATTCTCCCATTCCCCCAGCAGCACCTCCAGCTCCGCCTTCTTCCCCTGATGCTGCAGATGCAGCGCATGATAGTAATAATAATCATCCGTCCCCGGAATCAGTTCCTTCAGCACCGCCCCGCGATCCGCCGCCAGCGCAAACCGCTCCGGAAAACCCGTGTCCGCCGCAGGCACGGTCGCACTCAGCACAAGAAAAGGAACCAGACAGAACGAGATGGATTTCATGACAGTTAGGGAATAGTTGCCCAGGGGAACCGCGCCGCCGCAATCCCTCCCGGAATACCCGCACCCTATACCCGCTCCCCCACACCCGCCCAGCGGCGAGGTGTAAAGAAGTTGTCATGGCCCGCCCCCCCGCCTCAGCCCAGGTCCGCCAGCCGCACCGTCCCCTTCTCCGTAAAGAACTCGATCAGCGCATCCCGCGACTCCACCGCATGCAGCGTCAGCGCCGCATCGCTTTGCTGCACCAGCTCCGCCAGCAGCTCATACCGCCGCCCGCCCGACTGCGCATCAAACGCGTTCAGCCCGATCACATACCGCTTCTCCGGCTCCACCGGCTTCCCGTCCGCCAGCGTCACCGCCTTCACCTTCAACCCTCGCCCCTCCCCTTCACTCTCCACCCGGAACCCTTCCAGCGCATGCGTCGAAAACGGAGCCCCTAGCACTTCCTGCATCACCGGCACCAGATCCGCACCCCGGATCGCCGCCGTCGCCAGACGGTTCTCATACGGAATGATCTCCCACGCATCCGCAATCGTCTTCGACCCCGCCGCCACATCCTTGTCATCAAGGAACAACCCGTGCAGCACGCCGTCCACCGTCACCTTCCGCTTCCCTAAACTGTGCCGGATCGCCGCCGTAATCAGCTTCAACGACGGCGCCGCCGTCCCCGGCCGCTCCGGCCGGAACGCCAACCCCACCGCCAGTTCCCCAATCGGCTTCTTCAACTCCGCCTCCGACGCCGCCACTTCCTTCTGCGTCGCCCCGATAATCATCGGATCCAGCGCCACCGACTTGTCCATCTTCACCGTCTGCACATTCACCCCCACCAGCTTCCTCGTCTCCCGGTCAAACACCAGATCCGTCCGCCCACAGTGAATCCCGTAATAGTTCGCCTGCGTGTACGGAATCCCGTTCACCTTGAAATTCCCAATGTCCTTGTGCGTGTGCGCCGCAATCACCACCGCCAGATCCCGGCACTCCTTCGTGATCTCATGAATCCGATTCGCAAAATCATCCGGCCGCCCCACCCCATTCGTCACATTCTTCAGCCCGAAATGCGTCGCCAGCACAATCGCATCCACTTTCTCACTCTGCAGTTTCCGGATCGCAAACTTCACCGACCCTAACGGATCCGCCGCCGAAAATTCCTTCAGCAACCCGGGATGCAGCCACGCCGGCAAACCAGGCGTCACCACGCCGATGATCCCAATCCGGAACCCACCCACTTCCTTGATCAGGTACGGAGCCACCTTCGACAGCGGATTCGTCTTGTCTCGCAGCGAATTCGTCCACTTGCCCCCCGCCTGCGCATTCGCCGCCAGCACCGCCGGCTCCGACATCATCACGTTCTTCGCCACCGCCTCCAGCCCCCAGTCAAACTCGTGGTTCCCCAGCACCCACGCATCGTACTTCACCCGGTTGAACAAATCGATCATCAGGTTCCCCGACGTCGCCCGACTCACATGCGTCCCCTGATACACATCCCCGATATCAAGGAGAATGTGATTCGGATTCTCCGCCTGCCACCGCCGAATCTGCGTCACACATCGCGCCATCCCACCCACATCCTCTTCCCCCTCATACGTTTTCGTCGGCAGAATGTGCCCATGCAGGTCCGTCGTGTTGAAAATCGACACCGTCGCCGTCCGGTCATTCTGCGCCACCAACCGGTGACCAGCAGCAGCTCCCGCCAGCGCGGAAAGAAATCGACGGCGCGGAATATTCGGAAAATTCAAGGCGGACATACCCCACCCATACCCCCACACCCACGCCCCGGCAATCGTTTCCCTCCAGAACCTCCCCACCCCCCCCCCTCCGTTCAACCAGCCGAAGGCTCTGGACTGCTGTCAGCATTACAGCTCTCCCTGCGCACGGAGTGCGCCTACCCGCCCCTCTCCCACCAAGCCCCTTCTCACTTCTCACTTCTCACTTCTCACTTCCCTCCCCCTCCCCCTCCCCACCCGCCTGGACACCATCAACTTGCCCCAAAGCGGGCAACGAATACCAGCCTGGGCTGAAACCCCAGGTAATCCCCAAACAAACATCCCGCGTCCTGTAGGGACGCCGCATACCCCAAGGATCCATAATCCCCCCACATCCTCTCCCGAAAATCGCCACGTCCCCACCACAAACCCGCGACACCACCGGAAATCGCGCACCCCAAGCCGAAGGCTTGACGAAGATTAGACTCTATGGCTGCAGCCCGTACCCCAATCATCACGCCAATGAAGCCGAAGGCTTAACAGAATTTAGCCGGTGGCGTCAGCCACCGGTCTAACATCACAATACACCACCGCCCCGGCAGGGGCGGCAGACTCTCCTCTCTCCCCACCAGCACCTCTCCGACCAAGCAGCCGAAGGCTCTGGACTGCTGTCAGAATTACAGCTCTCTCCGCGCACGGAGTGCGCCTACCAGCCCTCTCCCCGCCCACCCCTCACTCCCGCTTTTCACCCCTCTCCTCCGCACCGCCATCCGCTGCAACATCGCCAAACCCATGCTTCACGGCATAGTTCAGCAGCAGCAAATCCATCTCATCAAAATCATAGACATCGGCCGCCTCCTCCATCTTCTGCATCTCGAGAATAATGGGCTCCATTAGAACGTCATACTCATCGTCCGTGATCTTCTCGTCTTGCCGGTGCCCTTCGATTTCGTCGATTCGCCGCTCCAACGGATGATACTTCTCGAAAAGATCGGCCCACTTCACCATACCGACTTCGCGCAGGTAATCTCGCAGCAGGTATCCCTGCCACGCGTTGTGTCCAAAGCTGTGATCGCTCCGCACACTCCCCATCAAATCGGACGCGCAAATAAAAACCCACTCTTCCCGTGAAATCCGGGGCAGCACTTTCGCCAGATTTTCATCACCATTCTTGAAAAGATAAGACCTCTCAACATCTGCATATTCTCCCAGACGGTGCCGAATACGATGGTCAATATCGACGACCCGCCCCATGACAGCCAAACCTTTTCGGATCTCACCACCACTCTCATTCATGTCCTTTGTCGTTTGATTGTTGCCCCCCGACTCAGCCTCGTCACCTCCACCAAGCCCGCCCCGTTTCGCCACCGATTCACCATCCCTCCCGGACCAATCATTCTCCCTCCAAACCGGGCCCCTCCGTTCAAGCACCCCAGATCAATGATGTTTTTCATCATCAGTCTACTTCAG
>JAIXPK010000287.1 GCA_027486335.1 Verrucomicrobiaceae bacterium
CCAACCAGCCAATCCATGAGCAACGACACCAGCCATCCTCACGCCTTCCAGGCCGAAGTCCGGCAACTGCTGGACATCGTCATCAACTCTCTCTACACCGACCGCGAAATCTTCCTCCGCGAGTTGGTCTCCAACGCCTCCGACGCTCTCGAAAAGCTGCGCCACCATAAACTCACCGGCGATTCCGTCACCGACGCCGACCTCCCGCTCGAAATCACCATCACCACCGACGAGGCCGAACGCACCATCACCATCGCCGACTCCGGCATCGGGATGACCCGCGACGAACTCGTCCAGAACCTCGGCACCATCGCCCACAGCGGCACCAAAGCCTTCCTCCAATCCCTCGAAGCCGGTGCCTCCGCCGCAGGCAACGTCATCGGCAAATTCGGCGTCGGCTTCTACAGCGTCTTCATGGTCGCCGAAAAAGTCGAGGTCTTCACCCGCTCATGGCAACCCGATAGCGAAGCCCTCTGCTGGACCAGCGACGGCCGCACCGGCTACTCCATCGACGCCGCTCCCGGCCAGTCCCGCGGCAGCCGCATCGTCATCCGCCTCCGCGAGGAACACGCCGACTTCGCACGCAAATGGCAGGCTCAGGAACTCCTCAAACGCTACTCCAACTTCGTCCCCTTCCCCATCCTCCTCGACGGCGACAGGGTCAATACCGTCGAAGCCCTCTGGCTCAAAAACCGCAACGAGGTCACCGACGAACAATACAGCGAATTCTACAAGTTCATCGCCCACGCATGGGACGAACCCCGCTACCGCCTGCACTTCAACGCAGACGCCCCGCTCGTCATCAATTCCCTCGTCTTCGTCCCTCAGGAAAACCCCGAACCATGGGGCATGGGCCAATCCGAACCCGGCGTCGCCCTCTACTGCCGCCGCGTCCTCATCGACGCTCACCCCAAAGGCCTCCTCCCGGAATGGCTCCGCTTCCTCCGCGGCGTCATCGACAGCGATGACCTCCCGCTCAATATCTCCCGCGAAACCATGCAGGACAGCGCCCTCGTCCAGAAACTCGGGGACGTCATCACCAAACGCTTCCTCAAATTCCTCGACGGCGAAGCCAAATCCGATCCTGACAAATACCGCGATTTCTACGCCCAGTTCAGCCGCTTCATCAAAGAAGGCATCGTCACCGACCAGAAACACCGCGAAGCCCTCGCCAGACTCCTGCGCTTCGAAAGCAGCATGACGGACGCAGGCACTCTAACCTCTCTCGACGAATACCTCACCCGCCAGAAGGACGGCCAGGACGTCATCTACTTCCTCCAGGCACCCAGCCGCAGCGCCATCGAAAACGGCCCGTACCTCGAAGCCTTCAAAACCCGCGGGCTCGAAGTCATCTACTTCACCGAACCAGTCGACGAATACATCGCCAGTTCCCTCAAGGACTACAGCGGCAAAAACCTCGTCGCCGCTGACGCCGACAACCTCGAACTGCCAGACGCTCCGGAACCAGAAGGCGAAAGCCTCTCCACCGCCGACAGCGAGGCCTTCTGCCAGTGGATGCAGGAAACCCTCGGCGACGGCGTCAAGGAAGTCGTCGTCTCCAAACGCCTCAGCGACAGCCCGGTCGTCGCCCTCCTCCCCGACGAAGCCCGCATGGGCCCCCAGATGCGCGCCATGCTCCGCACCATGAAACAGGAAGCCCCGGCCCCAAAGGTCCGCCTCGAAATCAACCCGCGCCACCTCCTCATCCGCCGTCTCTTCCAGGCCCGCTCATCCCGCCCGGAAGCCGCACAACTCCTCGCAGGCCAGCTCCTCGACACCGCCCTTCTCAGCGCCGGTCTCGTCGAAGACCCCCGCAGTCTCGTCCAGCGCGTCCACAAGGTCATGGCCACCGCCCTCGAATAACCAACGGTTGTCAAAACACCCCAGCAGCGCGACCCCACAGTCATGAACCCTTCCTCCAGAACCCTCCGGATCTACGCAGTCCTGCTCCTCGCCATCGGCGCAGCCAGCGTCCTCTACGACCCAACCGTCGGAGCAGTCACGCTCTACCTGAAGGGCAAAACCGGGCTCATCGTCTGTGGGATCGCCGCCGTCCTCGCCGTCGCCTTCTCCCGCCTCATCGCCGGCGGTACCTCATGGGCTCGCTGGGCAGGTCTCGCCCTCAGCTTCCTCCTCCTCGCCCAGAGCGGACCAAAAGCCTTCGGCCTCGCCAAGGGCGTCTCCGCCGGCACCAAGGAAGGTCACTTCTGGTATCAGGCCACTCTCTTCGCCATCATCGCCGTCGTCTCCCTCTGGGCCACCGTCAGCCAGTTCGTCAACGCCCGGCAGAACGACACGGCGCCGCGCGCATGAACGCGCCCTCCCGCCCGCCGCGGAAATTCAATCCGCACCCGTTCGCCTATCATCAGGAAATCGACCTCGAAGTCACCACCCTGACGAACATGGGCCAGGGCCTCGGCCGCATCGACGGCTGGGTCGTCCTCGTCCCCTTCGCCCTCCCCGGCGAAACCATCCGCGCCCGGGTCTACCGCAACGACAAAAACTTCAGCGAGGCCGATCTCGTCGAGGTCCTCGTCCCCTCCCCGCACCGCGTCACCCCAGTCTGCCCGCTCTTCACCAACTGCGGCGGCTGCCAATACCAGCACCTCGCCTACTCCGAACAGCTCGTCTGGAAACGTCAGCAGGTCCAGGAACTCCTCCGCCACATGGCCAAGGTCGACCTCCCCGTCGAACCAGTCACCGCCTCGCCCCGCGAATACCACTACCGCTCCAAAATCACCCCGCACTTCGACGTCCCCAAAGACGGTGCCGTCGGAGCCATCGGCTTCCTCCGCCACGGCCGTCGCCAGGAACTCGTCGACGTTCCCGCCTGCGCCATCGCCACCGAAGCCATCAACGCCGCCCTAACCTCCGCCCGCCGCTCGGCCCACGAATCCACATGGAAACGCGGTGCCACGCTCCTCCTCCGCGAGGCCAATGGCAAGGTCTTCACCGATACCCGCGCCGAAGCCGAAGAATCCGTCGGCCCCCTGACATTCCGCTTCCTCGCAGGCGACTTCTTCCAGAACAATCCCTTCATCCTCGAACGCTTCGTCCGCTACGCCGTCGACGAAGCCCACGCCTCCGGCGCAGACCACCTCGTCGACGCCTACTGCGGCAGCGGTCTCTTCAGTCTCTTCGCCGCTCAGGTCTTCAACTCGGTCACCGGTGTCGAAATCTCCGCCACCGCCGTCGAGCGCGCCTCCGCCAACGCCACGCTCAACGGGCTCTCTAACTGCACATTCATCGCCGGCAGCGCCGAAGCCGTCTTCGCAGGCATCTCCTCCGCGTCTGACAAAACCGCCGTCATCATCGACCCGCCACGCCGCGGCAGCGACGAAATCTTCCTCCAGCAGCTCTTCGCCTTCCGCCCCCGCAGGGTCGTCTACGTCAGCTGCAACCCAGCCACCCAGATGCGCGACCTCCGCTC
>JAIXPK010000188.1 GCA_027486335.1 Verrucomicrobiaceae bacterium
CCGCCAGGGCTGGCTCGACTACCAACGCGCCTCCACACCATGACCTTCACCCGCGACGGCAGCCCCCAACTCGAGGCCCTCCTCGATCAATCCTGCTCCGCCATCGGCGCAGACCTCAGCGCCATCGTCCCCCCTAACCTCCTCCAGGCCCTCATCCTCGGCGGAGGCTATGGCCGCGGCGAAGGCGGTGTCCTCACCACCCCCCACGGCGACGCACCCTACAACGATCTCGAATTCTTCATTCTCATCTCCGGCCCGCCCCGTCTCAACGAACGCCGCTTCCACCACGCCATCCACGCCCTCGAGCAACGCCACTCCGCCACCCTCGGCATCGACGTCGAATTCAAAATCCTCTCGCTCGCCTGGCTCCAGCACAGCGGGCCTTCCATGTTCTTCTACGACCTCGTCGCAGGCCACCGCGTGATCACCGGCCCGCCCGACATCCTGGCGTCCTGCTCCCACCTCGCCGACGCCGCCCGCATCCCTCTCCACGAAGCCACCCGGCTTCTCATGAACCGCTGCTCAGGGCTCCTCTTCGCCGCCGCCCGGCTCCAGCAACCTGACTTCTCCTCCGCCGACGCCGACTTCACCGGACGCAACATCGCCAAAGCCCAACTCGCCATCGGCGACGCCCTCCTCACCGCCCACGGCCGCTACCACTGGTCCTGTCTCGAACGCCACCAGCGGCTCCTCGCCCTGACAGAAGCCTCCCTTCCCATCGACGCCATCCGCGCCGACCACGCCGCAGGCACCGAATTCAAGCTCCACCCGGCCCGCTCCTCCGCCTCCCAATCCGACCTCGCCGCCCTCCACGCCTCGGTCTCCCGGACCGCATTGGCCGTCTTCTCATGGCTCGAATCCCGCCGTCTCTCCTCCCCCTTTCCCACCCCTCTCGCCTACTCCTCTCACAAGGGCTCCAAGTGCCCGGAAACCTCCCTTCTCAAAAACCCGCTCGTCCGTCTCCGCGCCTTCGGCCCCAAAGGCATCTGCTCGCCGCTCGCCCTCCGCTATCCGCGTGAGGGTCTCCTCAACTCCCTCCCGCTCCTCCTCTGGGCCCCGGATCTCGTCCCGGAACACCTGACATTCCTCTCCGCCCAGCTCGCCGCCCCGGTCTCCAACTGGCCCTCCGCCGTCGCCGCCTACCAATCCCTCTGGTCCCGCTTCAACTGACCCGCCATGTTCCCTAACCTCAAGGCCGACATCCGCCGCAACCTCCGGGACTACCTCCCCGCAGGCCCGCTCAAACGCGCCGCCCTCTGCCTCTCCCTCAACAGCATCCACGCCGTCGCCCTCATCCGCTTCCAGTTCTGGTGCGCCCAGCACCACGTCCCCACCATCTTCGCCGCCAAACTCCTCTTCTGGTTCTTCAAAATCGAGGTCTCCAAACTCGCCACCATCGGCCCAGGCCTCCGCCTCCCTCACCCCATGGGCCTCATCATCGCTCCCCATTCCTCCATCGGCCCCGATTGCGACCTCTACGCCGATGTCCGTCTCGTCCTCGCCCACGGCGCAAAACAAGGCCCCACCCTCGGTGCCCACGTCTTCATGGGCGACGGTGCCAAAGCCGTCGGCGCAGTCACCATCGGCGACCACGCCATCATCGGGGTCTCCTCCGTCGTCACCAAGGACGTCCCCCCTAACGCCACCGCCGTCGGCATACCCGCCAGAATCATCTCCGAACAGAACCTGCGCTGCAACGAAGCCCCATGAAGCTCCTCGTCTTCTACCCCTACGCCCCGTGGCCACTCGACCGCGGCACCTACCAACGCACGTTCCACCTCCTCAAGGCCCTCGCCGCTCACCACGAGGTCGACTTCGTCGCCCTCACCGAACCCTCCCCGGACCTCGACGAAAAACGCGCCGTCTTCTCCGCCTTCTGCCGCTCCGTCACCTTCATCCCCTTCGCCCACCCGCCATGGCAGAAGCTCTTCCCCCAGCGTCTCCTCAACCCGCTCCCCAGTAACGTCCAGCACTGGCAGCAACCCGAGGTCGCTAACACCATCAATCAGCTCCTCACCCCCGGCCGATACGACCTCGTCCACATCTGCGACCTCGTCCTCATGCCCTACGTGCTCCCGCACGCCCACCACACGCCTTTCGTCGTCGATCGCAGCCGGGTCGATCTCCAGTTCCAGCTCATGGAACACAAGACGCTCAACTTCTCCCTCCGCGACCGTCTCCTCCGCTGGGAAAGCTACGCCAAACTCTGGCGCTACGAACGTCTCCTCGCCAAGTCCACCGCCCTCGAAATCGTCTGCGGCCCCGACGACGAAATCTTCATCCACCGCCGCATCAGCCCCAAAGCCCCAATCATGGTCGTCGCCAACGGGGTCGACCTCGACTACTTCCACCCGGCCTCCGCTCCCGAACCCCGCGACCCCGACCCCACGGTCATCTTCTGCGGTGCCATGGACTACAGTCCTAACGTCGACGCGCTCCGCTGGTTCTTCACCTCCATCCACGACGCCCTCCTCCAGCTCGTCCCTAACGTCCGCATCCTCGTCGTCGGCAAGAACCCGCTCCCAGAGGTCCAGGCCTACGGCACCCGCACCGGCGTCACCGTCACCGGCGGGGTCCCCGATGTCCGCCCATACTATCGCCGCTCGTGGCTCCAGATGGTCCCCCTCCGCATCGGCGGCGGCACGCGCCTCAAAATCGTCGAATCCCTCGCCATCGGCACCCCCGTTGTCTCCACCACCATCGGCGCTCAAGGCCTCAACCTCATCCACGATCACAATATCCTTCTCGCCGATGACGCCCCGGCCTTCGCCAAGGCCATCGCCCGTGCCCTCAACGACCCCGCGCTCCGCGCCTCTCTCGAATCGCACGGCATCGACACCGCCACCCAGCAATTCGGATGGCCCGCCATCGGCGCACGTCTCGCTAACCGCTACTCCTCCCTCGTCCCTTCAAAATCCTCACCCACCACCCCATGAGCCAGAAAATCGTCATCACAGGCATCACCTCCTTCAGAAACCACGGGGTCGAAGCCCTCGTCGTCTCCACCATCGCCCAGCTCCGGCTCCGTCTCCCCGGCGCATCCTTCACCGTTCTCGACCGCGCCCCGGACTTCGATGCCTCAAGGCTCCCTGACAAAGACGTCCGCTTCATCCACGACTACACCATCCGCCCGCTCTACGCCGGCCGTCTCCGCAAGCTCCTCACCTCCATCGTCCCCTCCCTCGACAAGGACGCCGCCATCGCCGCCGCAGAACTCCGCACCGCTTCCTGCGTCGTCGCCAGCGGTGGCGATGTCTTCTGCTCGGAATACGGCCACCGCTCGCTCCTCTCCCACCTCCAGCCGCTCCGCATCGCCCACGCCGCCGGCGTCCCCTTCATCATTCACGCCCAGTCCATCGGGCCTTTCAACAACGACCCGGACACCGCCGCCTTCTCCGACCTGGCCAAACACGCCAGCGCCATCACCGTCCGCGAATCCGCTTCCTTCAACTACCTCCGCGACGTCCTCAAGCTCCCCCACGACCGCATCCACCTCGTCGCCGACCCCGCCTTCCTCCTCACCCAACCGGACGCCACTGAAGGCGACGCCCTCTTCAATCACCACCGCGCCCTCCCCGACCGCCCCACCATCGCCCTCAGCACCAGCTCCGCCATCTGCCACTGGATGGGCTCCGACGCCTCTCGCCACGTCGATACATGGATCGAGGTCATCTCATGGCTCCGCTCTTCCCTCGACGCGAACATCATCATCATCCCCCACGTCCAGGAAACCTCCGCCAAAAACGAGGACCGCGTCATCGCCACCGAAATCCTCCGTCGCATCGGCCACGACCCCCGCGTCCGTCTCGCCGGCGGCGACTTCAGCGCCTCCGACTACAAGGCCATCATCTCCCGCTGCGACCTCGTCGTCGCCGAACGCATGCACGCCGCCATCGCCGGCCTCTCCACAGGCGTCCCCACCCTCGTCATCGGCTACAGCATCAAAGCCGAAGGCATCCTCAACGACCTCCTCGGCAAGGAACTCACCCAGAACGCCGCCCTCATCTCCATCAAGGACTTCCTCGCCCCAGGCGCTGGCCTCGCTCGCGTCCAGTCCGCATGGCAGAACCGCAAGGCCCTCGCCGACGCCCTCGCCACCGCCCTCCCCGACACCCGCGAACGCTCCCGCAAGGCCTACGACCCCATCGTCACCGCCGCCACCTCCACGTTCCGCTGAACGCCCGCACCTCTCCATCCCCCTCACAAAAAACCGCCGCCCTCTGCCTCAGCAGGGAGCGGCGGTTTCTTTGATTCTAACACCCGGTCTCAGTGCGACCGCACAAACTCCTCAAACCGGTCCAGGCCCTTCTTGATCACATCAAGGCTGCACGCATAGCTGAACCGGATCGTGTCATCCGCCCCGAACGCAATCCCCGGCACCACCGCCACATGACTGCGGCTCAGCAGCTTCTCCGCAAAATTGACGCTCTTGATCCCCATCCGCCCGATGTTCACAAGGAAGTAAAACGCCCCCTTCGGCTCCACCACCGACAGATTCGTCAGGGTCTGGAACCGCCGCATCATGTACCCGCGGCGCAGATCAAACTCCTGCCGCATGTCCTCAATGATGTTCTGATCACCCTGCAGGGCCGCCAGCGCCCCATACTGCGCAAACGTCGCCGGTGCCGAGGTCGTGTGGCTCTGAATCGTATCAATCGCCTCCGCAATCTTCTTGTTCGCCGTCGCCGTGTACCCAATCCGCCAGCCCGTCATGCTGTACGCCTTCGAAAAGCCGTTCACCACAATCGTCAGTTCCTTCAACTCACGGCTCAGGCTCGCAATCGACACGTGCTCGGTGTCCTCATACACCAGCTTCTCGTAAATCTCGTCCGACAGAATCAGAATGTCCTCCGACGCCGCAATCTCACCGATCTGCTCCAGCTCCTCACGGGTATAAACCGCTCCCGTCGGATTCGACGGGCTGTTCAGAATCACCATCTTCGTCGAAGGCGTCATCGCCGCCTCAAACTCCTCAGGCGTCATCTTCCACCCGTTCTCCTGCTTCGTCTGCACCATCACCGGGATCGCCCCCGCTATCCGCACCATGTCAGGATAGCTCGTCCAGTACGGCGACGGAATCACCACCTCATCCCCCGGCCCGCACGTCGCCAGAATCGCGTTGAAACACGAATGCTTCGCCCCGCAGTTCACACTCAGCAGATCCGGCGTGTACTGCAGCTGGTTGTCCGCCGCCAGCTTCGCACAGATCGCCTCCCGCAGCTCCAGCAAACCAGCCGACGCCGTATACTTCGTCTTCCCTTCCGCCAGCGCCTTGATGCACGCCTCCTTGATGTGCGCCGGGGTATCCATGTCCGGCTCGCCCGCCCCGAAACTGCACACGTCAATGCCCTCCTTCTTCATTTTCGCAGCCTGGCTGGTGACCGCGAGGGTGATCGATGGGGCGAGGGTCGAGATGTGTGGTGTGACGAAGTCCATGGTCAAAGATTGGGAAAATGCTCCCCGGAAACCCGGGAACGCGCAGGAAACAGGCTGACACGGGAATTGTCAACCCGCGGAACGCCAGGAATCGATTCCCTCCCTCCGATTTCACCCCGTTTCACCGCACCCCACACCCCTCATCGCGCCGCCGGCGCATAGTCCAGCACCACCTTCCCCGCCTCCAATCGCACCACCGTCACCTGCTTCAGCACTTCCAGCACGCCTTTGTCCGTCGTCTCCCGCAACCCGCTCATCAGCAAGGTGTCCAGATGGTTCGCCTGCACATAATGCGCCCGGAATCCCGCCGACAGCTCCCGCCCCGGCACCTCCACCGCCACGGTCTCCAGAATCACCCCCTTCTCAGGGTGCCGCACCGGCTTCACTTCGCTGAACCCGTTCAGATACAACCGCTCCCCGCTCATCGGCATCCCGTTCATCGCCAGCGATACCCGAAACCGGATCGCCGCCGCCGTGATCGCCTCCACCCCCGCAAACTCCCGCATCGCCATCCCCTGCGGCTCCGCCGCCAAAAGCGTGTTCAAATCATCCACCGTCAGCTCCAGCACCGCCGCCCGCTTCGCCGCCACCGCTCCCCCGAACTCCCGCATCCGCCCACGCAATCCCTCAATCTCCACCGCACTCGCCGCCCTCGGCGTCACCAGCCGCGCCTCCTTGTCCGTGATCGTCCGCAACTCCTGCACCTGCCTCACCATCGAAATCACCATCCACGACCCCCACAGCGCCATCCACAACCCACCCATCACCAGCATTAGGCACCCAGGCGAAATGCGTCGGCGCGGCTTCGATACAGCTTCAGGGGCTTCACTCATGCGCCCACGCAAAGCATGCCCCCGCTCCCCACGCAAGCTCTCATCCCCCCTCCGCAATCCGCCGCACCACTTCCCCAGCCGCCGCAAACCCGAACACTCCCGTCACAAATGTCGCCGCGCCCCACCCGCTCGCACAATCCATCCGCAGGCTCTCACCCCGCTCAGCCTCGCTCCCGCAACTCCCGTCCTTCTGCGGATACCGCTGCTCCTCCGCCGAATGCACCGCCGCCACCCCGAACAGGGCCCCGCTCTCCCCGCCCGGAAACCCATGCGCCCGCCGCAACTCACGCCTCACCATCCTCAATAGATTGTCCCCCTGCGCCCGCGCCAGATCCGTACACCGCACCCCGCACCCATCCACCCGACCACCCGCCCCGCCCACCGTCACCACAGGCATCCCCCCGCGCACACAATGCGCAATAATGAGCGCCTTCACCGTCGTCACATCCACCGCATCCACCACCACCCCGCAACCCTCCGGCAGCAATCTCCCGCAATTCCCCGCCCCCACAAATTCCTCCACCGCTTCCACCTCCACCTCCGGATTGATCAATCTCATCCGCTCCGCCAGCACCGCCACCTTAGCCCGCCCCACCGTGTCACTCATCGCCGGCAACTGCCGGTTCACATTCGTCACACACACGTCATCCCCGTCAATCATCCGCACCTTCCCCACCCCGGAACGCACCAAGGCCTCCACCGTCCACGACCCCACCCCGCCAACCCCCACCACCGTCACACTCGCCCCAGCCAATCGCTCCATCGCCGCCACCCCAAACAATCGCCCCATCCCCCCAAACCGATCCGCATATGCCCCCGTCACCATTCCCGTCTCGTCAGTTCAAAATCGTCCGCTCCTCCCCTCAATCCTTCACCTCCACACCCACCCGACGCCCCTCACGCCACGCCGCCGCCGCCACCAGCGTCCGCACCGCCTTAATCGTACTCCCCTCATGCCCAATCAATCGCGACACCTGCCGCTCCGGCACCACCACCTCAAAAATCTCACGCCCTCCTTCCTCCCGACTCGTCACCACGCCATCCCCAACCGCGCCAGTCAGTTGCTCCACCACATACTCCAGAAATTCCTGAATGTTCACCGGGGCTTCCATATCTCGTTCGGGTTGGGTTCCATCCTAAACAAAAAGCCCGGCCCTGCTCACAGGACCGGGCAGTTGATTCATTCCCGAAACCTCAGGGCTTCGGCTGCGCCTTGCGCACTTTGCGGATCAGCGACGCCACCGTCTCGCTGGCCTTCGCGCCTTTGCCAATCCACGAGTCAACCTTCGCAAGGTCCACGTCGTAGTTCGTGCCGTCCTTCATCGGATCGTACGTGCCGACCATGTCGATGAAGCGCCCATCGCGGCGCGTGCGGGAATCCGCCACCACGATGCGGTAGAACGGACGGTTTTTCGCGCCTTCGCGCCTCAGCCTGATTGCGACTGCCATAATTGATGCTTGCGTTGGTGTTCTGAAAAATAACGCCGCGCCACGGAAGATTTCCAGTCGCGGAAGGGCGGGCATATTACCCGCCACCCCCGGAACGCAAGCGGTTTTCTTCCCTACCTGCATTTCCGCACCCGCGCCCCCCTTTCTCTGTCACCTCCCTCACCCACACCTCATCAATTTCCGCAAGCCCGCCCCCATGCTCCGCCCCTCTCTCCTCTGCCTCCTCTCCGCCGTCTCCGCCTCGGCCCTCACATGGCTCGCCACCCGCCCAGCCGCCTCCTCTCCATCCGGCTCCTCCTCCCGCCCGAACCCCGCCTCCCTCTCTGCCTCCTCCCCGCACAACCCCAGTCCCTCCGCACGCCCTTCCGCTGCCGCTTCCTCCTCTGCCTCGTCGTCCGCCCGCCCCTCCACCCCACCAGACGCCGCCGCCATCCCCGATCTCATCCGCCAGATCCTCGCCACCTCCGACCCACTCGAACAATCCGAGGCCTTCTCCGCCCTCCTCCGCCAGCTCACCCCGGAAAACGCCGCCGCCGCATGGCAGGCCCTCTCCTCCCACCATGGCACCGACGCCGCGCGCTTCACCGACCTCTTCGCCCACCAATGGGGCACCATCGACGGCCCCGGAGCCCTCAAGGCCCTCGCCTCCTCCAAAGGCCGCGACTCTTTCTCCGCCCGCTACCACGTCATGAGCGGCTGGGCCTCCCGCGACCCCGACACCGCCCTCGCTCACCTCGACGCCGCCACCAAAGCCACCGCCCACGACCCCGACGGCTCTAACCAGAACCGCCGCCAGCTCGCCCTCCTCAAAGCAGGCATCGCCGACGGCATGGCCCGCTCCAATCCCGACGCCGCCACCCGCTGGATCGCCTCCCTCGACGAAAAAGAACGCGGCCCACTCCTCGCCTCCCTCGCCAGCCGCCAGATGGACCGCGGCTTCGACACCGCCTCGGCATGGGCCGACTCCATCTCCGACCCCTCCCTCCGCGCCGCCGCCCTCTCCTCCGTCGCCCATCGCTTCGCCTCCGAATCCCCGGAATCCGCCGCCGCATGGGCCGCCTCGACCGCCTCCAAACCCGGCGGCCAGCAGGCCGTCGGCGCAGTCGCCCGCGAATGGACC
>JAIXPK010000567.1 GCA_027486335.1 Verrucomicrobiaceae bacterium
CAGATCCGCTCCCGCGGCTTCTCCCCAGGCTCAGACTTCTTCCTCGTCTTCTCCCCGGAACGCGAAGACCCAGGCAACCCAGACTTCCACGGCACCGGCATCCCCAAAGTCGTCGGCGGCTTCTCCCCAGCCTGTCTCGAACAAGGCATCGCCGCCTACGGCGCCATCTACCAGAAGGTCGTCCCCGTTTCCTCCACCCGCGTCGCGGAAATGGTCAAGCTCCTCGAAAACATCTTCCGCGCCGTCAATATCGGCCTCGTCAACGAAATGAAAATCGTCGCCGACGCCATGGGCATCGACATCTGGGAAGTCATCAACGCCGCCAAAACCAAACCCTTCGGCTTCACCGCCTTCTACCCAGGCCCAGGCCTCGGCGGCCACTGCATCCCCATCGATCCCTTCTACCTCACATGGAAAGCCCGCGAGTTCGGCATCCACACGCGCTTCATCGAACTCGCCGGCGAAATCAACGAGGGCATGCCCCACTACGTCGTCCGCCGCGTCGCCGAACGCCTCAACCAGAACCGCAAAGCCCTCAACGGCTCCCGCATCCTCATCATGGGCCTCGCCTACAAAGCCAATGTCGATGACATGCGCGAAAGCCCCACATTCAAACTCTTCGATCTCCTCAAAGCCCAGGGCGCAGAAATCGCCTTCCACGACCCTCACATCCCCGTCATCACCCCCACCCGCGAACACGCCGAATACACCGGCCTCCAGAGCATCCCGTGGAACCGCGAATCCGTCAGCTCCTTCGACCTCGTCCTCATCTCCACTCACCACCTCGCCGTCAACCTGACAGAACTCGCCGCATGGGCCCCCGTCATCGTCGACACCCGCAACGCCATGGCCTCCATCCCCACCGCCCCGGGCCAGGTCACCAAAGCCTGATCAACCCCTTCTCACCCTAACGACCATGGAACCATCGATCGCCGCCGTCGGAGCAGGAGCATGGGGCAAAAACATCGTCCGCACGCTCCACCAGATGGGTGCCCTCCACTCCATCGTCGAACCCTCGCCCGCCCTCCGCGACGCCGCCACCGCCGCCTGCCCCGGCGTCCCCACCGCCTCCCACATCAGCGAAATCCTCGGCAATGACGCCATCCGCGCCGTCACCCTCGCCACCCCAGCCCCCACTCACCATTCTCTAGCCAAAGCCTGTCTCCTCGCCGGCAAGGACGTCTTCGTCGAAAAACCCATGACGCTCACCGCCGCCGAAGCCGAAGACCTCGTCGCCACCGCCGACAGCCTCGGCCGCGTCCTCATGACCGGCCACCTCCTCCTCTATAAACCAGCCGTCGTCTTCCTCCGCGACTGGCTCGCCGCAGGCCACCTCGGCCGCATCTTCTCCTATCACCAGGAACGCATGAAACTCGGCAAGGCCCGCGCCGTCGAAAACGCCCTCTGGAGTCTCGGCGTCCACGATGTCGCCGCTCTCCTCTTCATCGCCGACGCCACCCCCTCCCACGTCTCCTTCTCCGGCCACTGCGGGCTCCAACCCGGCATCGAGGACGATACCTACCTCCACATGACGTTCCCGGACGGCCGCGCCGCTCACCTCCACAACTCATGGCTCTGGCCCGAAGACCGCCGCGGCCTCCGCATCATCGGCGAACTCGGCATGCTCTCCTACGACGAAAAATCCGAGTCCGTCACGCTCCACCGCAAGACCATCGACCACGCCCTCAACCACTCCGACGCCGGCTCCGAACTCCTCTTCTCCGCCCCCCAGGACTTCCAGGCCCTCCGCGCGGAACTCGAACACTTCACCGACTGCATCCAATCCCGCGCCACCCCGCGCTCCTGCGGCCGCAATGGCCTCGACGTCATCCGCGTCCTCGAACGCGCCGCCACCCCAGCCTGACCGCTCCCTCCTAACCCATGGCCGCCCCGCGTCACTTCCTCATCACCGCCGTCTGCCTCGCCCTCACCGGCGTCCTCTTCACAGGCGCGTTCTCGTCATGGCCCTCCGCCGAGATCGATGTCGAAATGTACCCGTCCTTCTCGGAAGCCTCCCATGGCGGCTGGCTCGCCGCCCTGACCATGGACCGGGCCCAGAACCCAGCCATCAGTCTCCCCTACGCCGGCTGGCCACCCCTCCACGGTCTCCTCGTCTGCCTCGCCGGAAAAGCCGGGCTCTCCTTCAAGGCCGCCGTCGCAGCCGTCAACGCCCTCGCCCTCCTCCTCTCCGCCGCCGCCGCCGCTCGGCTCCTCCGCCTCCTCCAGCTCCCCGCTGCACAGCTCGCCGCCGCCGCCGTCGTCCTCTTCAGCGCCGCCTCATGGGTCACCGCCACCATGGCCTTCGCCCACATCCTCACTCCCCTCGCCCTCCTCCTCGGCATCTCGGACTTCATCGTCTCGTCTAACGCTTCCTCCTCTCCCCGCCCCCGCTCGCTCGCCCTAGCCCTCCTCGCAGGCTTCTTCTGCGCCTCCATGAACTGGGCCGCCTTCTTCATCGCCCCAGCCGTCGTCGTTGCCTCATGGTGGCTGAGCCTCCCCCCCGACTCTTCCCCTGCCGCCCGCCCCTCCACTTTCTCCTCCACGCTCCGCTGGGCCGCCGCCTTCACCCTCGGCACCATCCTCTTCTTCATCCTCTTCAAAACCATCAACCTCGCCGCCAGTCGCGACCCCGGCGCGCTCCTCGCCGCCTCATCCGGCAACCTCGACCGCTTCAAGGAACGCGCCCTCCCCACCCCCGGCAAACTCGCCGGTGCCGCCTTCTTCACCGCCGCACGCTGCACCGTCGCCGCCATCGTTCTGCTCGCCGCCGCCGCCGCCGCACGCCGCTCCCGCTCGTGGCTCCCCGCCTCCACCCCAGCTCCCGCACGCATCGCCGCCCTCGCCCTCCTCCTCGCTCCCCTCGGCTTCATCGCCGCACTCTCCGGCGAAATGGCCGTCCCAGCTCACACGTTCCACTCCCGCCTCTTCATCCCATGGGCCGCCCTCTCCGCCGCCCTCTGGTTCCCTGCCCTCTCCACTCGCGCCAGAACCGCAGGCATCGCCCTCCTCGCCGCTTCCTCCGCCTTCGCCGTCTGGGG
>JAIXPK010000337.1 GCA_027486335.1 Verrucomicrobiaceae bacterium
ATCACCTGCTCCAGCCCCGGTGTGATCTCATACAGCTTGTCCGACGAACCCTTCGGCAAATGCGGCCCATACGTGATCACCCACAACCGCCCCGCCCACGGCACCACCGCCCCAGTCCCACACTCACCCTCATTGTTGAACATCGCCAGATGCGGATAAATCCCCGAAACCTGCCGCGGCGCACCCATCACCACGTGGGCCGAAACAAGAGAAATAAAAACAGCTGCGCGAATCATGGCTCAGGAAATGGCATTGAAAATGGCAGAAGAAATGGGAAATGTAAAACCATGACCGCCACCATCACCATCGACAGTTCTGGAAGGCTGGTGCTCCCGAAAGCCATGCGCGACGCTCTCCATCTCCGCCCAGGCTCCAAACTCCGCGCCGAAATCATCGGCGACAAAATCAGCCTCGGCTCAGAGAGCAGCGGTCTCATCGTGGAAAAACGCGGAAACCGCCGGGTCATCGTCGGCCCACCCGGCTTCGATGCAGTGAAGGCGATCGCCGAATCCCGCAAGGAACATGAGGACCGAATCCTCGCATTCCGAAACCGGAAGTGATGGACTTCATCGATACCTCTATCCTCGTCGCCGCCATTATCACCACCGAGCGCGGCCACGACGCGTGCGGGCACATCCTTGATTCCGGTAACTGCGGCATGTATCAGCATGGCCTCACCGAAACCTTCAGCACTCTGACCGGAGGACGACATAGCTTGCGGCTCTCACCCTCCCTCGCAGTGGAAGTTATCGAACATGACTACCTTCCGGGAATCACCATCACAACCCTCACCCCATCCGAAATGCTCCACGCCCTCCGCGATGCCGAAAACCGCGGCGTCCGCGGCGGTGCCATCTACGATTTCCTCCACCTCGTCGCCGCACGAAAGGCAAAAGCCACCCGCTTCTACACGCTCAATCTCTCCCACTTCCTCGCCCTCCGCCGCCACGGCGACCCCGAAATCTCAGAACCCTGACCGCGGCAATACACCTCCGCGGAACGCAATGAAGGCCCGGTGCCCGCATCCCCCAGCCTCTCCGCCGCATTCATCACATCATTTCGCGTGACCAACATGCCTCCACGGGCCACAGTCACACGTTTATGATCCGTCCTGCCCCCCCGCAGGTCCTCTACCGCCGCGCCATGCCACAGTCATCTTCCCGCTTCCCGCTCCTCTCCTTCCCTCTCCTCCCGCTTCGCTCCACCACCCACCGCGTCGTCCCAGGCTCCAAACTCGACCAGCACCTCAGCACCGGCCGCTACTCAGTCCGCATGCTCCGCTACTGGTGGACCGCTCAAGCCATCGCCCGCGAATCCAAACGCCAGGGCCGTCCCCTCGCCATCGTCGAACTCGGCTCGGAACGCGGCTGGATGAAACAATTCACCCCACCGGAAGCCGTCGCCTCATGGACCGGTCTCGACTGGAACCCCCGCTCCGAAGCCGTCACCGTCGCCGGCTACGATATCGTCCATCAGGCCAACTTCGACGTCACCCTCCCACTCCCCGACACCTGCGCCGACGTCGTCATCTCCTCCCACGTCTTCGAACACCTCCCGCGCCCAGGCTTCACCATCGCCGAAGTCAGCCGCATCCTTAAACCCGGCGGCATCTTCCTCGGCACCGCACCCACTCTCCCTCAGTGGATCGCTTGGCTCCGCGAAAAATGGTACCGCAAGGAACTCGCCGCCGGCCGCATCGTCCCCGGCGGTCACATCACCGTTCTCTCCCCGATCCGCTGGAAACGTCTCTGCTACGACACCGGACTAAACGTCGAATTCGCCACCGGCAGCCACTCGCTCCGCCTCACCGGCAGCTTCCTCGAGAACCACCACTGGTGGATCCGCGCCAATCAGTTCACCGCCGCCCTGATCCCTTCCCTCGGCTCCGAATGCTGCGTCCAGGCCCGCCGCGCCGCACCCCTCGTCGACACCCCCCACTCTCTCCCCAAAGGCAACGACCGCCGTCGCCGCAGAATCATCGCGGCCGCCGCACTCGCCGCCCTCTCCCTCATCGCCGCCGCCATCTGGCACTTCACGCGCTGACCCCCGCTTCCTCCTTCAATCCGCCCGCACACAGCCGCGCATACAATCCACCCATCGCGAGCAACTCCCCGTGCCGCCCGGACTCCACCACGCGCCCGCGCTCCATCACATAAATCCGGTCCGCCTTCTCCACCGTGCTCAGTCGATGCGCGATCACAAAACACGTCCTATCCGCCCGCAACCGCTCCAAGGCCTCCTGAATCAATCGCTCGGTCTCGTTGTCCACCGCACTCGTCGCCTCGTCCAGCAGCAGAATCGGCGGATTCTTCAATAACGCCCGCGCTATCGACAACCGCTGCCGCTCCCCGCCGCTCAATCGCGTCCCGCGCTCGCCCGTCACCGTCTCCAATCCCTCCGGCAACCGCCTGACAAACTCCGCCGCGTTCGCCGACTCCAGCGCCGCCCAGATCTCCTCATCCTCAGCCCCAGGCTTCGCCACCGTCAGATTCTCCCGCACCGACGCATTGAACAGAAAACTCTCCTGCGTCACATACCCGATCCGGTCCCGCAGCCATTCCTTCGACATCCCGCTCACCGGCTCCCCATCCAGCAGTATCCTCCCGCTGTCCGGTTCGTAAAACCTCGTCAGCAGATTCAACAGGGTACTCTTCCCCGCACCCGTCGGCCCCACTAGCGCAATCGTCTGCCCAGGCTGCGCCTCCACATCCACCCCAGCCACCGTCGGGGTCTCCCCGCCATAAGAAAACGCCACGCCCTCGAACCGAACCGCTCCCCTCAATTCCTCCAGTCTCCTCCCCTCCGCAAAGTTCGCCTCGTCCGTCTGGTCCAGCACCGCAAACACGCGCTTCCCAGCCACAATCCCCGCCGTGAACAACTGCGTCAGCGGATTCACCCTCGACACCGGATCATACAGCAATCCCCACGACATCAGCACCGCTGACAGCGTCCCTAACGTCGCCGTCCCACGGCAGATCCACCACGCTGCAAACGCAATCGTCAGCACAATCCCGCTCTCCGCCACAAGGGACACAAACGGCCAGATCACCGCATTCGCCTTCACCACCGACAACTGCGCCGTCTGCACGTCCCGGCTCCGCCCTTCAAACCGCTCCAGTTCCTCCGGTTCCACCGTGTACGCCTTGATCTGCCGGATCCCCGCAATGTTGTCGTGCAGCAGCGAATTCAACGCGCTCCCCGCCTCACTAGCCGCCTTGTACCTTGGCTCCACCCGCTTCTGATAAATCCTCACCGCCAGCGCCACCACCGGCAGCGGTGCCACCGTCAGCAGGGTCAACCCCGCGTGCTGCGTCAGCAGATACCCGAACACCACCACAAACTGCAGCACGCCGCTCAACCCCTGGTCCAATCCCTCGATGATCACCCGCTCCATCGCCGGCACATCACTCGCCACCCGCGTCATGATGTCCCCAGTCGGCTGATTGTCGAACCACCGCAGCGGCAACCGCTGGATCTTCCCGTACAACTCGGTCCGCAAATCATGCACCAC
>JAIXPK010000099.1 GCA_027486335.1 Verrucomicrobiaceae bacterium
ATCTAACCAAAACCCGCAAACATCCCATGAAATCCTTCTTCGCCGCCCTCGCGGCCTGCTTCGCTCTCACCAGCTTCGCTTCCGCTGACGCCGTCAACACCAAGTGCCCAATGTCCGGCAAAGCCGTCGACGCCGCCCAGACGTCCGACGTCTCCGCTAACATCGGGCTCTGCTGCGCCAAGTGCCAGGCCAAGTTCGAAGGCGACGCCAAGCTCCAGCTCGAAGCCCTCAAAAAACACGTCGGCAGCACCGAAAAGCCAGCCAACAAGGAGTGCCCGATCAGCAAGAAGCCAGCCAAGGCCGAAAACGCCGTCGACGCTAAGGTGACCGTCGCTTTCTGCTGCGAAAAGTGCAAAGCCGAGTTCGACAAGGACCCCAAGAAGCACTTCGCCAAGGTCAAGTAACCCGCGCGGCGCTCTAACCTGCGCCTCTCTCTCAGCCCGCCGCTTCCTTCACGGAACGGCGGGCTTTTTCATGTCCTCATCCCACCCTCCTAACCCTCACTTCCCCGTCACCCCCGCCCGAGCCAGCGCCGCCGCCGTCTCCTCCATCGGCAATCCCACCACGTTCGTCCACGACCCCTCCACGCGCTCAATGATCCGCTCCCCATGCTCCTGCGCCGCATACCCACCCGCCTTGTCCAGCGGATTGATCAATCCCAGATACTCCTCCACCTCCGCCTCACTCAGCGCCTTGAACGTCACCCGCGTCTCCACCGTGAACACTTCCTCAAAACCCGTCGCCGCACACACCACCGCCACCGCCGTCACCACCTCATGCGTCCTCCCCGCTAACATCCCAATCATCCGCCGCGCCTCCGCCATGTCCACAGGCTTCGTCAGCGCCACCCCGCCAATCGCCACCAGCGTGTCCGCCGCCAGTACCACCGCCTCCGCTCGCCGCACCGCCACCACACGCGCCTTCTCCACCGCGTTGTGACGCGTCAGCGCCTCCAGCGCCATCGCCTCCTCATGCAGCTCATCAATGTCCGCAGGAGCCGTCTCAAACTCATAGCCCGCTTCCGTCAGCAGCTCCCGCCGCCGCGGCGACCCCGACGCCAGTACCAAGTTTCGCTTCTCTTCCATCCCCACGCCCTCCGCCGCTCCCGCCCCGCGCGCCACCGGAAATCCTCCCGCTCCCCCGCCACCGCTTGCAGCTTCGCCCCACCCGCCACACTCATCCTCCATGCCCGACGCAATCACTGCGCCGCCGCCAGCTGCCTCCCTCGCGGCCGGTAGGGAATGGTGCGCCCTCGCCGCCGCCTCCCCTGCCTTCGCCAAAGCACTCGCACCACTCGCCAAACCCACCACCACACGCACCGCGAAATCCAAACGGAAACCCGCCGCCCTCGAACACGTCTCCCCTGCCGCCCACGCCTTCGCCACCGGCATGGTCCTCCACTCCATCGCCTCCGGCCCACCCCGCCGGGTCTGGATCCTCGCTAGCGACCTCCGCGCCCAGGAAGCCCTCTCCAGTGACCTCGCCACATGGTGGGGCCCCACGCTCTTCTTCCCGGAAGCAGAAGAACAACGCGTCGAAGGCAGTCTCCCCGACGAAGAAACTTCGTCCGAACGGCTCGCCATCCTCGAACGACTCAGCCACCCGCCTCTCTCCATCGAGGTCTTCGTCGTCCACGCCGCTTCCCTCTCCGAATCCGTCCCCGCTCCCCGCTCGCTCGCCTCCCAGTCCCTCACCATCCAGAAAGGTCAGGCCCTCTCCATGGCCTCCGTCACCCAGCAACTCGAAGCCGCTGGCTACGACCGCTCCGGACAAGTCGGCGAACGCGGCCAGTTCGCCGTCCGCGGCGGCATCATCGATGTCTACTCATGGCAGGCCGACCTCCCCCTCCGCATCGAATGGTTCGGCGAGGAAATTGATAGTCTCCGCCGCTTCGACCCCGACTCCCAGATCTCCGTCGGCCGCGAATCCTCCGCCTCCATCCTCCTCCACTCAACCTCCGGCACCGACACCGAATCCTGTCTCCTCTCCGACTGCATCGACCCCGCTGACCTCGTCATCGCCGCAGACCTCGAAACCTGCCCGCGCGCCGATGTCTGGATCACCGAAGGCGTCTCCCCTCTCTCCACCAGAACCACCGAAAACTTCGCCACCGCCTGCCACGCAGAACCCGCAGGCACCTTCGACGCCGGCGACTTCGTCATGCTCGAAGCTCGCCGCAAATCCTTCGCCGACCAGCTCTGCCGCTGGCACGCCGACCACTGGCGCGTCGTCATGTTCTTCAATAACGAAGGCGAAATCGAACGCTTCCGCGAACTCCTCGCCTCCGAAGGCATCGAACACGCCCACCTCGAATTCGCCATCGGCCGCGTCACCCGCGGCTTCACCGCCCCCACCGCTGCCCTAGCCGTTCTCTGCGACGCCGAAATCTTCGGCCGCTACCAGCACTCCCGCGCCCGCCGCCTCGTCACCGCCCAGCGCCGTCAGCGGCAACGCAAAATCCCCCTCGACCTCTCCGGCATCTCCGACGGCGAATTCGTCGTCCACCAGGAATACGGCATCGGCCGCTACCGCGGTCTCATCAGACGCACCCACTCCGATGGCTCGGAAGAAGACGTCGTCGTCATCGAATACGCCGACGACGCCCGCCTCTACGTCCCCCTCCCCCAGGCCTACCTCATCGGCCGCTACGTCGGCCTCGGCAAGAAAACCCCTGACCTCAGCTCCCTCGGCGATGGCCGCTGGAACAAATCCCGCCAGCAGGCCGAACGCGCCATCTTCGCCTACGCAGAAAAACTCCTCGAAATCCACGCCGCCCGCGAAACCGCCCAGGGCTTCCCACACCCTCCTGACAATCGCTGGCAGGGCGAATTCGAATCCTCCTTCCTCTACCGCGAAACCACCGACCAGCTCCGCGCCATCGACGACACCAAACGCGACATGGAAGGCGCTCGCCCCATGGACCGGCTCATCTGCGGCGATGTCGGCTTCGGCAAAACCGAGGTCGCCATCCGCGCCGCCTTCAAAGCCGTCATGTCAGGAAAACAGGTCGCCATCCTCGCCCCCACCACCGTCCTCTCCCAGCAGCACTATCACAATTTCCGCGAACGCATGTCGGACTACCCCGTCCGCGTCGATGTCCTCAACCGCTTCCGCTCCGCCTCCGAATCCCGCAAGGTCACCGAACAACTCCTCTCCGGCTCCATCGACATCATCGTCGGCACCCACCGGCTCATCTCCAAAGATGTCGCCTTCAAAGACCTCGGCCTCGTCGTCATCGACGAGGAACAGCGCTTCGGCGTCAAACACAAGGAACGCTTCAAGGAACTCTTCCGCAGCGTCGATGTCCTCACTCTCAGCGCCACGCCCATCCCCCGCACGCTCTACATGGCCCTCATGGGAGCCCGCGACATGAGCACCATCGACACCCCTCCTCCTAACCGCTCCCCAGTCGAAACCGTCATCTGTGCCTACGACGAACGCGTCATCAAAAAAGCCATCGAGCGCGAACTCCACCGCAAGGGTCAGGTCTTCTTCCTCCACAACCGCGTCGGCAGCATCGAACGCATGGTCGAAAAACTCCTCGCCCTCAGCCCCAAGGGCACCACCATCGAAGCCGGTCACGGTCAGATGGAGGAAGGCCAGCTTGAAGAGGTCATGAACCGCTTCGTCTCCGGCCAGACCGACATCCTCGTCTGCACCACCATCATCGAAAGCGGCATCGATATCCCTAACGCCAACACCATCATCATCGACCGCGCCGACCGCTTCGGCCTCGCCGACCTCTACCAGCTCCGCGGCCGCGTCGGCCGCGCCGGTCACAAGGCCTACGCCTACCTCATGATCCCACGCAGCGAAATGACCGGCGGCGATGCCCGCAAACGCATCAACGCCATGAAGCAGTACACCGCCCTCGGCAGCGGCTTCCGCATCGCCATGCGCGACCTCGAAATCCGCGGCGCAGGCAATCTCCTCGGCACTCAGCAAAGCGGCCACATGGCCGCCGTCGGCTTCGAAATGTACTGCCGCATGCTCAAAGCCAGTGTCGCCAGGCTCAAAGGTCAGCGCGTCCCCGGCCGCATCGAAACCTCCCTCGCCATCGACTTCGCAGCCTTCAGCGAAGCCGAACTCCGCAGCAGCAACAGCCGCAAAATCCCAGCCTTCATCCCGGAGTCATGGATCCCCGGCCCAGGCGAACGCATCCCCGCCTACCGCCAGCTCGCCGAAGTCACTTCCCTCAAGGACCTCGCCACTCTCATCACAGAATGGAAAGACCGCTTCGGCCCGCCGCCAGACGCCGTCAGCACGCTCTGGCGCTGCACCGAACTCAGACTCCACGCCCACCGCGCCGGTTGCTCCGGCGTCGAAATCCGCGGCGACCGCCTCATGCTCTCCCGCAACGGCGACTTCATCGTCATCGACGGCCGCTTCCCGCGCCTCAACCACAAGTCCCCTCCCGCCGCACGTCTCCTCGAGGCCATCGCTCTCGTCCGCCAGCTCTGACCACCCTCACACTAGCCGCTCCCGCAGCGCCTTCGCCACCGCCCCGTTCACCGTGTTCACCTGCAGCTTGTCGTAAATGTTCCTCATGTGCGTGTTCACCGTGTGCACACTCAACCCCACCAGCGCCGCAATCTCCTTCTTGATCCGCCCCTCCACCAGCTGCTGCAGGATCTCCTTCTCACGGTTCGTCAGGCCGTAATCCATCCGCGGCGGCACCAGCCGCGAAAACAACTCCAGCACCCGCCGCGCAATCCGGCTGTTCATCGGCGACCCGCCGCCCAGCACGTCGTCAATCGCCAGCGCAATCTCCGACACCGGCGCCGTCTTCAGCAGATACCCCTGCGCCCCAGCACAGATCGCCCTCATGATCTTGTCCTCTTCCTCAAACACCGTCAGCACTATCAGCGCCGCATTCGGCAGCTTCTCCCGCAGCCGCCCCATCGCCTCAATCCCGTCCATCCCCGGCAGCCGCACGTCAATCAGCACCACACTCGGCTCCACTCCACTCTCCGCCAGCGCCTCCTCCGCTGTCCCGAAACTCCCCGGACACTCAAACCGCCCCGTCCGCTCCAGCCCGCGCGCCAGACTCTTCCGGAAGGTCGCGTTGTCCTCGATCAGCCAGATCGTCACCGGCTCCACCGCAGCTATTGGTTCTACAATCGTTGTCATACTAATGGTCCCGCAGCCATTCTCACCGGCCACATGGAATCGTAAAGACTAAACGCGCCCCGCTCCCATTGCCAGCACCGATCACAAGGCTCCCTCGGCACGCCGCCGCACGCTGCCTCATGTTCGCCAGCCCATGGCCCGTCGACCGCTTCTCCGGATCAAATCCCCGCCCGTTGTCCTCCACCGTCAACTCCATCGTCCGCCCCCGCCTCACCAGCCGGATCCTCACCCGCGTCGCACCAGCATGCCGCCGGATGTTATGCAGCGCTTCCTTGAAGAATAAATACATGTCCCGCTGCGCCCCCAGACTCAACCGGTCCTCCCCACCACCATCCGGCGCCTCCACCGTCCACTCCATCCCAGCCAGCATCAGCCCAGCCGTCTCACGCATCCGCGCCGACAAATCCCCCATCGTCTTCTGCCCAGGCCCGATCAGCCACACAATGTCATGCATCGAATCCGCCGTCTGCA
>JAIXPK010000314.1 GCA_027486335.1 Verrucomicrobiaceae bacterium
CCCTTGACCTCCGCTTGTATTTGGTTGCTCATCTCCGTCGCGTCCGCTCTTCATACCGGAATGCAGATCCTCCGCCTCGACCACATCGTCCTGACAGTCACCGACATTGAAGCGACCTGCCGCTTCTACCAACAGGTACTCGGCATGGAAGTCGTCACGTTTGCCGGAGGACGAAAGGCTTTGAATTTCGCGCAGCAGAAGATCAATCTCCATCAGCGGGGCAACGAGTTCGAGCCCAAGGCTTTCTCGCCCACTCCAGGCTCGGCTGACATCTGCCTGATTGCAGCCACGCCGCTCAGCGAGGTCATCGATCACCTTCATCTGTGCGGCGTGCCCATCTTGGAGGGTCCGGTCGCGCGCACTGGCGCCATCGGTCCGATCACTTCCGTCTACTTCAGAGATCCCGACAACAACCTCATCGAAGTCGCAAACCACGGCGACGCCTAACTTCCATCTCAAGCGGACCCGCTGCGACAGCCGTCACTTGACCGCTCCAGGCGCCTGTGGCACCCATCCTCCCTGGACCGAGCGCCTTCTGCCTCCGCGGGCAACTCAACTCGAACATCAGTCATCACTTCATGCCTGCCACATGGTACAAACGCATTCCGTGGATGCTGCTTCTCGCCAGCACTGCCTCCGGCGCGCCGCAGGAGGCCCTGTTCAGGCCCAGTGTTACCGATCCCGCCATCACACAGTTTAACGAGCGCCACTACGCCGTGCTGGACCCTGCGTTAACAACTCGCGGTCGTTTGGTCTTGTTTCTGCCAGGCACCGGTGCCACGCCATTTCTATATCGCGAGTTTCCGAAGAATGCCGCAACGCTCGGCTTCCACGCCCTCGGGCTCATGTATCCCAATGACAGCGCGATCAACGTGCTTTGCCAGCAATTCGCGCCGTCTGATCCCGATGCCGCAGGCAATGCCCGGTTGGAGGTGATCGATGGCTCGGACCGTGTCAGCTTCCTGGCCGTCAACAGCACCAATTCCATTCAGAACCGGCTGCTCAAAGCGCTGCAATACCTGCATTCAACCTACCCATTGCAAGGCTGGGGCCAGTATTTCAGCGGCAGCAGCGTGCGATGGGACAAACTCATCGTCTGCGGCCATTCCCAGGGATCGGGCATGGCTGCGATGCTCGCGAAAACCAGAGTCACCGACCGGTGCATCATTTTCACCGGCATGGATTGGTGGACAGGGGGCACTCCACCTCGTCCTTACAACTGGATGTTCACCCCTCCCCAGACGCCCGTGGAACGCTGGTATTCCTTCGCTCACGAACGGGATCAATTCCTCGACTTCGCCGAGATGCAGACCGCCGCCGCCGCCCTCGACGTCTCTCGCTACGGCACCCCAGTGCGGGTTGAATCCTCATCCCCTGACTATGCCTCCCGGCACTTCCTTTCAACCAATCTCGAACCTTCTCCCGCGCAATCCGGCAGCTACCACGGCTGTCCCGTCGTGGATGCCGCCACCCCCATGCAATCCGATGGCATGACTCCCGTCCTCAAGCCTGCGTGGGATTATCTGTTATTAAACAACACCCAGCCGCTAATGATCGAAGGCACTCCAGACAGCATCAGCCTCACTTTCTCCCCGGGCACGCTCGAGCAATCCGACGACCTCACTCGCTGGACACCACAGCCCGCGGCCACTAGTCCGCTAGTCCTGCCACGCAGCACTCTACCATTCCGATCCTTCTATCGTCTCCGCACTCCATGATCGCAATGCCTGATCGGCTCAATCCGACAGGACTGCAACTCCACCCCCCCGGCTCCACCCGGCATGCGAATTTGCCGGCGCATTCGCTTGTTCGTCTGTCAGCCAGTCGGCCGTCTGTCTCCTGCTGATCGGCTTCACCGGACGGCTCCAGCATGACTCGTTAGGCGGCCAATCGGGAGTAAACTCACAACCCCCGCCAACGCTCCCACAGATACGCACGCGCCGCCTGATCATCGCAGAGGCCAATGGCCCGTTCATAGGCCGCCTTTGCCTCACTGGTAAGGCCGATTTCGGCCAGCAAGTGCCCCCGCGCCGCCCAATACGGCTGGTGATCGCGCAGTCGTTCCTCCGGCAGGGATTCCAGCAGCGCCAAACCCCGCTCCGCCCCAAAAGCACGCGCGCTCGCGATCGCATGGCCAATGCGCGCACCCATCGCGGGTGTGAACGTAATCAGCAGCTCGTAAAGCGCCGCGACCACCGGCCATTCGACACGCCCGGTCACTCGACGCTGAGCGTGTGCGGACTGGATGGCAGCTTCGATTTGAAAGCGCCTGGGTCGGCCCGCTTCAGCCGCCTTCCGCAACAGCGCCTCCGCTCGCTCGATCATCGGCTGATCCCATGCGGCTGGAGCTTGGGCATCCAGCGGAACATAGCGGCCTTCGGCATCCATCCGCGCCCCCCGCCGGGCATGGCTGTGCAGCATCAGCGCTAGCAAGCCAAGGGCTTCCGGCTCATCCGGCACCAGCGTCACTGCCAAATCGCCGAGCCGGATGGCTTCAATGGCCATATCGCGCCCCGGCTGATCCTCGGGCGATGACTGCCAGCCGCGAGTGAAGGCGGCGTAAATCGCATCCAGCACAAAGCTGAGCCGCTCCTCCCAGTTTTGGCGCTCCGGCACTTCAAAAGGAATCGCCGCCGCCTTGATCTTGGCCTTCGCACGGACTAGCCGCTGCGCCATCGCAGCAGGTGCCACAAGAAAGGCAGAGGCGATCGCCTGCGCATCAAGACCCAGCACAACCTGCAGCATGAGCGGCGTTCGCAACGCCTCGTCGATCGCTGGATGCGCGCAGACAAAAAGCAGCTTCAATCGCCCGTCGGGAAACTCATCGCTGCTAGCCGCCAGTTCCTCCGCACTTTCGAAAGCGTGCTGCATCGCATCGGTTAATCGCTCGCGCATGGCATGACGGCGCTGTCCATCGATCAGCCTGCGGCGTGCCACCGCCAGCAGCCAACCCTCGGGCTTATCCGGAATGCCTTGCACGGGCCACTGCTTCACGGCCGCTATCAAGGCCTCGCTCAGCGCGTCCTCGGCAGCGGCCAGATCGCCGCCTGCCCGTGACGCAAGGAAGCCAAGCAGGGTCGCATACGATCTGCGCACCGTGGCATCCAGCGTCTCCGAGACAGGGGCGTTCAAGCGGGACGAGAATTACGCGCTCGGCGGCGGTGACAGCACCGGACGCACTTCCGTCGAGCCGCCGCTCGATGACGGACTCCGTGCCGCCCACTCCAGCGCTGTATCAAGATCCGGCACGTTGATGACAAAGAACCCGCCAAGCAGTTCCTTCGCCTCCGCATAGGGACCGTCGTGCAGCGTCCGTTTGCCATCGCGAATGCGCACCGTGGTCGCCGTGTCAGGCGGTTGCAGTCCCGCACCGCTGACCATGATGCCAGACTCGGCCAGCGCCTTGCAGTAGGCCGCCCAGGCACCCCAGTACGCCGGGGCTTCGACAGGATCGTTCCGCTTGGCTAATTCCGCCTGCGTTTCAGTGAAGAGGAGCATGTATTCCATAAGGATGATGTTTTGGAGTCTGGTTTAGTTGTTCAACACGCGGCGAATCATTGTCGCGCACTGAATTGTCGGCCGAGGGCACCCTGAATCGACATTCCACGGAAACTTTTTTTCTGTCCTGTAAAAATCCCCGGGAATCGCGCCCGATGCATGCCCCTTAACGTCGCAGAGACCGGATCCCAGCCAAACGCATCATCCCCTCCCTCACCCCTTCGCCGGCCCAGTCGTCCCCGCCGCCACAAAAGTCAGCGGAATCGGCTGAAAATCATGGTCCGGCCGCCCCTTCGCCAGCCCCCGGATCCACCGCACAATCCTCCGCACCATCAACTCCTGGTCCGACGCAAAATGCGCCATCGCCGGCCGATGCCACGCCAGCTCCGAATTATTGCCCCACGTCACCAGCGACACATCCTCCGGCACCCGCAGCCGCCGCCGCGCCAGAAACGACAGAACCCCCACCGTCCACTTCGTCTTCAGCACCACCAGCGCCGTCGGCGGCGTGATCCGGAACAAGGACGTCAGCTCCCGCTCCAATCCCTCCGGCGTCTCCTCCCAGTCAGGCACATGATAGGATGACGGCGCAATCCCCTGCGCCTCCAACTCCGCCTTGTACTCCTTCAGCACCTGCATCTCCTCAGGATGCCGGAACTGATGCGGGGCCAGCAGCACAATCCGATGGTGCCCGAGTCCCGCCAGATGCCTCACCGCCGCCCGGTACGCCTCAATCCCGTCCGCCCCAGTGCTCGCCATCGGCAGCGACCGCGCATGCCCACCCAGTGCCAGCATCGGCACGCCGCTCGTGATCCCCCACTCCAGCAGCTCCCGGCTCCCCGCATGCACCACCCACCCATCCACCCGGATCTCGTCCATGTGCCGCTGAATCCTACCCAGATTGTCCCCCAGCTCATTCTGAGACCGCGCTGCGATCTGACACTCATGCCCCGCCGTCTCAATCGCACGCCGCAACTCCAGAAACAAGGTCTGCTGATCAGGATCCTCCGTCGCCAGCGACTCCCGCAGCAACACCCCGATCCTCAACGTCCGGCTCGCAGAAACCGCAGGGCGCCCAGTCACCGTCCGCCGCCTCCCCACCCCAGCCGACGCAATCACCCCTTCTACCTCCAGTATCCGCATCGCCGCCCTCATCGTCTGCCGCGATACCCCGCACAACGCCGCCAGCTTCAATACCCCAGGCATCCGGCCGTTCCACCGGCCCGACTCCAACCCTTCGCGGACAAAATCTGCAGTGACCTCGGCAAGCGAGCGACGACGGACGGTTTTCATGGTCACTCCCAACGAGTCCATCTTCCCGCAATCGTCAAAATCATTCCTCCCGGCTCGCACACTCCCTTCCCCCTGACCATTCTCACCACCCACCCAGCCCCCACCCAAATCCTCCGCCCCACCCCGGTTGTTCCCCCACTATTTCCCCCGTTTCTCACCGACACTTCACCCCGACCAGGCCATAAATCAACCCAGTCTCATCACATCAATTTCCCCCTCTCAACATCCTCTCTCCGCCCCTCCTCTCACCGCCCCTTCATTGTGTGCGCCAGCACAAATTTCACAATCGGTCCAGGATCCTTCAGACTGTGCGGATGATGCCCCACCCCCGCCTTGCTGATCAACTCCATCTCCAGCCCAACCGCCGCCCCGCGCTCCTTCAGCAGTCCCGAATTCTCCGCCAGCGGCACCACATCATCCGCATCCCCGCAAACCGACAGCACCGCCACCTTCGCCCTCGCCAGCACCGCCGCCTGATCCACCGGATTCCCCTTGAACGCCTTCGCCGCCCCATCATCCGCAAACCCATACACCTGCTTGCACCGCTCCCAATCCCCCGGCGATCCCTTTCCCTTC
>JAIXPK010000389.1 GCA_027486335.1 Verrucomicrobiaceae bacterium
AGATGATCAACCATGAGCAGCTGGCGTTTCCTGGGGGGATTGCGGCGGCGGAGACCTTGCGGAGCCTGTATGCGGCTGGGGAGGAAGCGTCGCGGAAGGCGTATGCGCTGCTGCGGGCGATGGCGGCTGGGGCGGTGATGGCGCTATTGAGGCAGATGGGGAATATTGCGGAGAATGCGAAGTGGCTAGGGGAGGGAGTGAGAGGTTGGATGACGAAGTTCAGTCATGGGATTGAGAGCGTGGCGATACCGGGGCCGGCGGCCGGTGGGGTTTCGTTTGCGGGACTGGCGTGGGAGCCGTCGCTGCTGATGATTGGTGCGGGGATGATTGTGGGGTTGCGGGCGTCGCTGTCGATGCTGCTGGGGACGGTGATCTTGCATTTCTGGCTGGGGCCGGTGCTGGTGGCGCACCATGCGGTGAAGGTGGCGGAGACTCCGGAGGGCGGGGTGACGGCGTTGTTCCGGTGGGGTGTGTGGGGCGGGACGGCGCTGATGGTGGTGTCGAGTCTGGTGTCGTTAGGGTTTCAGTGGCGGAGTGTGGCGCGGGCGTTCCGGAGGAAGGAAAGCGGGGGGACGAGCGAGGCGGCGGCGATGGCGGACATTGAGGTGCCGGGGAGCTGGATGGTGATTGGGCTGGTGCCGATCACGATCGGGCTGGTGACGGTGCTGCAGGTTGGGTTTGGGATTCCGTGGTATTTCGGGCTGATCGGGATTGCGATGGCGTTTCCGCTAGCATTGGTGGCGTGTCGGGCGACTGGGGAGACTGACACGACGCCGATCGGGGCGATGGGGAAGGTGACGCAGCTGGCGTTTGCGCTGATGCATCCTGGGAACAAAGTGACTAACCTGATGACGGCGGGGACGACTTCGGCGGCGGCGGCGAGTGCGGCGGATCTGCTGACGGATTTGAAGAGCGGGTACCTGCTGGGGGCGAACCCGCGGCGGCAGTTTCTGGCGCAGTTTGCGGGGGTGTTTTTCGGGACGGCGGTGATTGTGCCTGCGTGGTATCTGCTGGCGGGGGATTACGATGCGCTGATGAAGAAGTTTCCGATGCAGGCGGCGAGTGCGTGGAAGGCGATGGCTGATCTGCTGAATCCGGGGAGCGGGAAGACGGCGATGGAAGCGTTGCCGTGGGGTGCGGCGCAGGCGATTGTGATTGGTGCGGTGCTGGGGGTGGTGCTGCCGGTGCTGGAGAAGTTTGTGCCGAAGCTGAGACCGTTTCTGCCGAGCGCGATGGGGTTGGGGTTAGGGTTTGTGATTGATTTTGCGAGCGGGCTCGGGTTCACGCTGGGGGCGGTGGTGGCGTGGGCGTGGAAGAAGATGAACGCACGGCAGGCGGAGGCTTACACGGTTTCGACCGGGTCCGGTTTTGTGGCGGGTCAGGCCCTGGTGGAGGCGCTGATTACGATTGTGCTGGCCGCGGTGGGGCTGATGGCGCTGAGGGGGTGAAGTTAGAAGTGAGAAGTTAGAAGTTAGAAGTTAGAAGTTAGAAGTGAGAAGTGGGAAGGGCTTGTTGGGAGGTGGCTTGTGGAGAGGGCGCGTAGGCGCACTCCGTGCGCAAGAGAGAGCTGTGATTCTCCCAGCAGTACAGAGCCTGCGGCGCGCTGGAACGGAGGGGCTTGTTGGGTGGCGCGAGTACGGAGCCTCGCGATCCCGGGCTTGGTCGGAGGGGGCGCGTAGGCGCACTCCGTGCGCAAGAGAGAGCTGTAATTCTGACAGCAGTCCAGAGCCTGCGGCTGCTTGGTCGGAGGGGGCTTGTTGGGAGAGGTAAGCGGCGGGACGCCACTTCCACTTTGAGAGCTGTGATTCTGACAGCAGTCCAGAGCCTGCGGCTGCTTGGTCGGAGGGGGCGCGAGTCGAGGTGTCAGGGTTTGGCGTCGAGGAGGTGGGATTGCCAGAAGACGATGGTGGCCATGAACTGGGCGTCGATGTTGGATTTTTTGGCGAAGCCGTGGCCTTCGTCTGGGGCCATGAGGTACCAGACGGGTTGGCCGGCGGCGCGGACGGCTTTGACCATTTGTTCGGCTTCGGTGACGGGGACGCGCGGGTCGTTTTTGCCTTGGACGATGAAGAGGGGTGCGCGGATGGAAGCGGCGTGGGCGGTGGGGCTGATTTCGGCGAGGAATTTGGCCATGGCCGGGTCGCGTTCGTCGCCGTATTCGACGCGGCGGAGGTCGCGGCGGTAGCCGGAGGTATTTTCGAGGAACGTGAGGAAGTTGGAGATCCCGACGATGTCGCAGCCTGCTTTGAAGCGCGTGTTGAAGTCGATGAGACAGGCCAGGGTCATGTAGCCGCCGTAGGAACCGCCGGTGACGGCGGTGCGGTCGGGGTCGAGGGATGGGTCGGCGGCGATGAAGTTGAGGAAGGCCTCGATGTCGCGGACGGAGTCCTTGCGTTTGAAGCCATTGTCCATGGCGAGGAATTTTTTACCGTAGCCGTCGGAGCCGCGGACATTGGGGTAGAGGACGGCGATGCCGAGTTCGTCGAGCCAGAAGTTGTTACGGCCCTGGAAGATCGGGCGGGACTGGCCTTCGGGGCCGCCGTGGATATTGATGATGACCGGGCGTTTGCCGGGGAAGCGGGCTGGGTCAGGGCGGTAGAGGAAGCCGGAGACGGGAGTTTTGTCGAAGCTGGAGAGCTTGATGCGTTCGGCGTCGCGGAAGCGGGAGGGGTCGAGGCCCCCGGTTTCGCTTTCGGTCCAGCGGGTGAGTTGGCCGTCGGGGATGGAGACGGACCATGCGTCGGCTGGGGAGCGTGCGGAGGAGAGAGTGAAGCCGAGGTGTTTGCCGTCCGGGGACCATTCGATGCCGCTGGCGGTGCCGAGCGGGAGGGCGGGGGCCTTGGGGGGCGGGTTGGCGGTGAGGGAGAGGAAGCGGAGCGAGGCGGCGCCGTCTTCATTGATGACGAAGGCGATGGAGTTGCCGTCTGGGGAGAGGGCGAATTCTTCGACATTCCATGGGATGTCGGTGGTGAGGGGGGTGAACTGGCGCGTGGCGAGATCGAAGCGGCCGAGGCGGAGGAAGTCGCTGCCTTCGTCGCTGGTGAAGAAGAGCGATTTGCCGTCCTGGGAGAATTGGGCGCCGTTGCGGGAGACGGCTCCGGCGGAGCGGTCGGTGAGCGGATCGATTTTGCCGGTGGCGACGTCGACGAGCCAGAGGTGGGATTCGTTAGCGGAGATGGATTCGGAGACGACGAGGGTGCGGCCGTCGTGGGACCAGTCGGTGACGCTCCAGCCGCCGCCTTTGAGTTCGGTGAGGAGTTTCTGCTGATCCGGGTGGTCCGGGTCCATGATCCAGAGGTCGGTGTCGGTGCCGTTTCTTCTGGTGGAGGAGAAGGCGAAGCGTGAGCCGTCGTGGGACCAGCGGAGCCCGGTGTTGCGGGATTTGCCGTCGGTGAGGAGGGTGATGCGGCCAGAGGCTGGGTCGAAGCGGAGGAACTGGAAGTTTTCGCCGCCGCCGGAGTCCTGGGTGAAGATGATGGCTTTGCCGGATTTGGGCTGCCATGCGCCGCCGCGGACAGGTTCCGGGAGGAACGTGAGTTGGCGGCGAGCGCCTCCGGGGTTTTTGACCGAGTGGAGCTGTGGGGTATCGCCGAAGCGTGTGGCGACGAGGATTTCCGGCCGTTGCGGGTGCCAGCCGAGGAATGCCGCGGTGCGGAATTCCATGTAGGGGGCGGCGGCGGTGCGGACGGCGGGTGGGATCTCGGGGATGCCGTCGCGGACGAGCCCCTGGGCTGGGGCGAGTTGGGCGAGAGCGGCGGTGGCGACGACGAGCGGGAGCAGGCGCTGGGTCATGGGCGGGTGACCTTGAGGCGGATGTAGACGGTGCGAGGGTTACCGGAGATTTCCGCGGTGATGGCGAGGAGTTCCCATGCTGGGTCGCCGCCTTCGACGACTTGCGGCGTCCCGAAGAAGACGGCGGTATCGCCGGCGGCGGAGCCGGATTCGTTCCACGACGTGAGGTCGGTGGACCATTGCCATGCGGCGGTGATGCCTGGGGCGGTGCGGGAGCGACGGTAGGTCGCGGTGAGCTGGCCGGGCAGACCGGTGAGGGATTGGATGGCGGCGGATCCGACGAGCGGGTCGCCGGAGGTGTAGTATTCGACGCCATTGGCGACGCCGTCGCCGTCTGGGTCTGCGCTGAAGCTGGTGATGGCTGGGTCTGTGACGCCTGGGAAGGCGGTGAGGGCCCATGCGTCGTAGCCGACTGGGCCACCGCCTGGGTAGGTGCCGAGGTGATTGTTCTGGCCGGGGAAGGCGGCGTCGACATCGGCGAGGGGGACTTCGGACCAGACGGTGGGGAAGTTAGTGATATTGGAGCCGGCGGTGAAGCTGAAGCCCGGAGTGGTGGCGAGACGGACGAAGGATTTGTCCTGGCCCTCGTTGCCAAGATCGGTGAATCCGATGGCGTCGACGAGATTGGCTGGGTCGACTGGACCGCTGTAGAGGCCGTAGGAATCGTTGCCGTTGTGGGAGATGTTGCCGTTGGCGAGGGCGGCGACGGTGCCGCCTGGGGGCGGGTTGGCGGTGATGTTGTTGGCGAGGACGATGGAGCCGCCGGGCGGGAGGATGGGGGTGCTGGTGGCGGGAACGACGAGCCCGGTAAGGGGGATGGCTTGGCTAGGGGCGCCGGTGCCGGCGCCGGTGAATTTATAGTCTTCCGCGGTTTGGTTGGTCCAGCGCATGAGCGTCCAGCCGGCGAGGTCGACCTCGGTGTCGCCGGTGTTGGTGATTTCGAGGAATTTGGAGTTGCTGGTGCCCTCGTAGTACTGGGTGAAGCGGATTTTGGAGGTTGGGGCGAATTCGGTCAGGTCGATGGAATCGGAGAGGACCGTGGTGGTGCCGGAGGCGTTGCGGACGCGGAAGTAGAGGGTTTTGGTGCCTGGGCCGCCGGAGAGGAGCGTGCGGGAGGAGGCGGCGTAGGGTTGCCACGGGACACCGGCGAAGTCGGCCCTGTCGGAGACTTGGAACTCGAGCGGATTGCCGCCGCTGGTGGTGTAGGTGAGGACGACGCCCGGGGTGACGGTGGAAGGGGAGTCGGCAGCGATGGTGAAGGAGTCGAGGACCGGGGGCAGGGTGTCGGCTTGGAAGGCGAGATACCATGGGTTGGCGGCGGTGGCGCTGGCGACGTCGGCGAGGGTTTTGTCGGAGGCCCAGACGGAGGGGAAGTCTGAATACTGACTGGCAGGATCAAGGTTGAACCCTTTTTCCGTGCTGAGTCGGTAGAACGACTTGTCCGTGGCTGCATTTGCCGCGGCGGTCGAAGTCGCGCTCACGGAAAACGCGTCGAGGATGTTTTCCGGCAGGTAGGAATCGGAGGAGTAGAGGACGACGGAGTCGTCGCCGTTGAAGTTGATGACGGCGGAGGGTTTGGCGTCCGCGTTGGCGACGGCGTAGGCCGGGAGGGCTGCGGAGGAATTGGCGAGGAGGAGGAATTCGCCAGGGGCGAGGGTGATGCCTGGGGAGATGGAGCCGAGGTCGAAGCTGGCGTTGGGGGAGCTGCCGGTTTTCCAGTTTTCGCGGGCGGCGTTGCTCCAGAGCGTGACGCGGATGCCTGCGAGCGGGATGGGGGCGGCGGTGGGGTTCCAGAGTTCGAGGAACTTATTGTTGCTGGTGCCCTCGTAGTACTGGGAGATGACGATGCTGGTGGCGGCCTGGGCGGAGGCGTTGGAGGAGAGGGCGAGGAAGGAGAGGAGGCTGATGGAGGAGAGCGAGAGGAGCTTCATGGGATGGTGGGAAGGCTGGCTGGGCGGGTTGAGGGGAGGATTGGGAGACGAGGTCAGTTTTGCCGGGATGGGGAGTGGTGCAAGTTTTTGTCTGTGGCGAAACTGGCAATGGGCGGGGCGCGAATGAGCATGAAGCGGGCCGGATTCGCGAAAAGCGACGCTTTAATTTCCCCTTCACCTGAGGGAGTGCATTCCGGGGGGAAGCGGATTGACATTTCCGGATGGACGCAACAGTTTCGTCACATATCCGAGCTGAAGACTGCTCATTTTGATGTTCATGCCTGAATTGGAAACGCCTGTTGCTCCGACGAGCGAGACACCGCCTGCTGCGCCAGGTGGAGTGGGCGAGCTTGTGTCGAGGCGGCAGCCATTGGGACCGAGCCGGAAGGGTGCGAAGGATCAGGTGATTGAGCGTTTTGAGCAGAAGTTCATCATTCATCCGCGACTGGTGCCGCAGATTCGGAAGTATCTGGAATCGTTCACGGTGGCGGATCCGAATGGTCGGGGGGAGATTCCGGAGTACATTACGACGACTTTGCAACTGGACACGCCGACGATGGATCTGGCGCTGGCGAAGGAGCGGAAGGCGTTTGCGCGGTTCAAGCTGAGGATTCGGACGTATGGGACGGACAGCAACCCGGGGAACCCGGTGTTTTTTGAATTGAAGCGGAAGATCGGGGTGGTGATTGTGAAGAGCCGAGCGCGGATGAAGCGTGCGCAGTTCACGCCGGACATCATACCGCATCCGGAGACGGCTCCGATGCTGAAGTCGCCGAAGGAGAACAACAACTTCATTGAGTTCTGTCGGATCACGCATGCGATCGGGGCGCGGCCGAAGATGCTGATCCGGTATATCCGGGAGAGTTATTTCGGGGCGAATGATGACTATGCGCGGATCACGTTTGACCGGCGGGTGAGTTACCGGCCGACGCGGGAGTGGCGGTTGCCTGGGGAAGAGGTGGCGGATTTCAAGTATTGGAGGCCGATGGATTCGCAGACTGGGTTGAGGCGGCCGTATGCTGGGTATATTTTTGAATTGAAGGCGATGCGGGACACACCGACGTGGATGCTGGAGCTGGTGCGGCGGTTCAACCTGTCGAATACTGGGTTCTGCAAGTATGCGACGGCGTGGCGGCTGGAGACCCTGTTCCGGGGGTTCATGTACGGGGACGGATCGGAGAACACGACCCCAACCCCGAACTGGATTTGAGGATGGCGAAGCAGAGAGAATCCTTGAGGGGCGGGAGGGGAGGAGCTGTCGAATTGATTTGCAACGGGCCGCGATCCCGCAATCATGCGCGCGTCCTGCTCCGGGTTCGACTGCGGCTGCCCGTGGGCGGTGGTGGTGGCGGCGGCTTGACGGAAATTTCCCCTGACTGAATTATGGAACCCGCACCCCTTTTTGACGCTCTTGGTGCCATGCGATCGCTCGTGGCCACGGAGATCTTCTATTCTCTGTGCATTGCCTTTGTGCTGGCGATTGTGCTGGCGAATATCTACCGGTGGACGCACCAGGGGTTCAGTTATCAGCGGAGTTTCATTCAGACGATTGTGCTGGCGTGCATCACGGTGTGCATCATGATCATGGCGATTGGGAACAACATGGCGCGGGGGCTGGGGATTCTTGGGGCGATGGCGTTTGTGCGGTTTCGGACGCCGATTCGGGATCCGCGGGATGTGATTTTCATTTTTGCGGCGCTGGCGATTGGGATTTCGTGCGGGGCGCAGGTGTTCATGGTGGCGATTGTGGGGACCTTGTTTTTCGGGTTTGCGGCGTTCTTCCTTGCGTGGTCGCCGTTTGCGAGTCGGAGGGAGTTTGAGGGCTTGCTGAGGTACATGCTGCCTGCGGACAGCAAGTCGGCGCAGGCCTTGCCGGAGATTTTCTCGCAGTACTGCACGAGCACTGAGCTGATTGCGACGCGGGAGGCGATTCAGGGAGAGGTGCTGGAGTATGCTTATCAGATTCGGCTGATTGATCCGTCGTACAAAGTGGACCTTGTGGATGCGATCGCGAAGCTGCCTGAGTCGAGTGAAGTGAGCCTTGTGATGCAGCGGACGACTGTGGAAATCTGAAGATCCGACCCCTTTTTTGCCGACATGAGCGAGTTCCATCCCAACCGCACCAAGATGGTGCGCACGAAGCCCAAGCTGACGACGCGCCGGATTATTGAAGCCTGGCCGATGCTAGTGTGGGCGGCCATATTGTTTGCCGGCTGGAAGGCGTATTCCAGCGGGGTGGTGTTTGCGCGGATGAATGGAGCGGTGGATGTGTATCAGGAGAATATCACACCGAGCGAGGACGGGCGGTTGCTGGAGATCAAAGTGGAGCGTGGCCAGAAGGTGGAGCCGGGGACGGTGGTGGCGGTGATGGATCCGTCGCCTTACAAGATGGAGCTGGAGGGATTGAAGCGGGAGGTGCTGGCGGACCGGGTGAAGGACATCCGTGAGTATGACCAGGAGATTCTGAAGCTGGAGTCCGAGTTGCGGAAGATTGATGTGGAGTCGGCGGAGGACGATGCGACGATCAAGGGACTGGAGAATTTTCTGAAGGATTATGATGCGCGGGTGAAGGGGAGTTCGGATCCTGTGTTCCGGCGACTGGCGGATGAATCGGCGGAGGAGAAGCGGCTGGATGTGGCGAAGTCGCGGGCGCGGGTGGCGGCGAACACGGTGAACCGCGGGCAGGTTGAGGATTCGGTGAACCGAGCGAAGGGAGTGCGGGAGCAATTGCAGAGGGAAGCGGACACGGTGGCGAAGGTGAGCATTGAGACGGAGGAGATGCTGAAGACTGGTGCGTTGCGGGAGGACGAGCAGCAGCGGTTCATTGAGTTGCGGACGATGATCAGCCTGTGTGAATTGCGGACGACGAAGGGCGGGGTTGTGGATCGGGTGGGCAAGGAGAAGGGCGAGTATGTGAAGGCTGGGGACGGCGTGCTGAAAGTGGTGGGCGAGCCGGAGCACATTGTTTGTTTTCTGCCGCAGGATCAGTCGGACGATCTGACGGAGGGGCAGAAAGTGTGGGTGGTGGCGACGTCGGATAAGCGGAAGATTTTCGAGTCGACGGTGGAGGGAATTTCACCGCGGATCAACAATCTGCCGGATTCTTCGAGTCCGATCCCGAATCGGCGGATTCACGGGCGGGATGTGATTATTCACTATCCTCCTACGGCGCTGCCGACGGCGGAGAGTCCGGGGTATAAACTATTGTCCGGGCAGACTGTGGTGGTTCACACGACGAAGCCTGGTGAGGTGCCGTTGCTGGACCGGATTTTCCCGAACGATGACAATGGCAAAGTCCGCTGAGCGCATGGGGAGAGTATTGAGTGTGGTGCTGGGTGGGTTGGCGTGCGGGATGCTGGTGGCGTGTCAGGCTCCGAAGGGCGGGGAATCGCTGGCGGACGCGCCGGTGGTGAGGTCGGGGAAGGTGAGCGGGGAGCACCATGGGATTGCGTCTGTTTACACCGACCGGAGGACGGCGAGTGGCGAGCGGTTTTCTGCCGGGGCGCTGACGGCGGCGCACAAGACCCTGCCGTTAGGGTCGAAGGCGAAAGTGACGCACCTTGGGACCGGGCGGAGCGTGGTGGTGCGGATCAATGATCGCGGGCCGTATGCGAAGGGCCGGGTGATTGATCTGACGCCGGCGGCGGCGGCGAAGATTGGCCTGACGAAGAGCCAGGGGATTGCGAAGGTGCGGGTCGAGCGCGTGGACGGCTGAGGCGGAGTCAGTTAGAGCGGAGGACGGCTTCGAGGAGATTGGAGAACTGGTGAGCGGCGCGTTTACCGGTGTCGATGACCTCGGTGTGGGAGAGAGGTCCGGCGAGGCCTGCGGCCCAGTTGGTGAGGCAGGAGAAGGCGGCGATCTGGAGGCCAGCGGCGCGAGCGGCGATGGCTTCGAGGACGGTGGACATGCCGACGGCGTCTGCTCCAAGGGTGCGGAGCATGCGGATTTCGGCGGGGGTTTCGTACTGGGGCCCGCAGAGCCCGGCGTAGACGCCCTTGTGGAGCGGCATGCCGATGGCGGCGGCGGTGGTGGCGAACGTGGCGCGCCATGAGGGGCAGTAGACCTCGCTCATGTCGATGAAGTCGGGGCTGCCGGTGAGGGGTGAGCGGCCGGTGAGATTGAGGTGGTCGGTGAGCATCATCCAGTGGCCGGGCGGGAATTCCGGGTGGAGGGATCCGGCGGCGTTCGTTAGGATGATGCGTTTGATGCCTGAGGTGGCGGCGAGACGGACTGAGGCGACGGTGTCTGCGGGGTCGCGGCCTTCGTAGAGGTGGACGCGGCCGCTGAAGACGGCGAGTTTGGTGCCGCCGAGGGCGCCGAGGATGATTTCGCCGGCGTGGCCCTGGACGGAGGATTCGGGGAGACCGGCGTCGCGGTAGGGGATGCGAGCGGAGATGGAGAGACGGTCGCAGAAAGAGCCGAGGCCGGAGCCGAGGACGATGGCGGAGTCTGCGTTGAAGGAGGAGAGGAGATGGCTGGCGGGCATGAGGGGGTGGCCTAGCGCGTCAAGCGCTGGCCTGAGCCGGGAGCAGTTTGAGGAACTGGGCGGGCTTGAGGCCGAGGGCGCGGGCGGCGGCGGGGGCGTTGTCGCTGTGGAGGGCGAGGGCTTCGCGGGCGAGGAGACGTTCGAGGAAGGCCCATGCTGGTTCGCCGGAGGCGATGGCGGCATCAAGGAGGGCGCGTGCGGCGGCTTCCGGAGCGATGGGGTCGCCGGGAGCGTCCGTGGAGGCTGGGGCTTTGGCTGGGGCACCGATGCCGAGGGGGATATCGCGAGCGGTGAGGACGTCGGTGCTGGCGAGGACGGAGGCGCGCTGGAGCGTGTTTTCGAGTTCGCGGACGTTGCCTGGCCAGTTGTAGCTTTCCATCAACTCGAGGGCTTCCTCGGAGAGGCGGAGGCGCGGGTTGTGTTTTTTCTTCCCGATGCGCTGGATGAAGAATTGCGTTAGCGGGCGGATGTCGTCCGGGCGTTCGCGGAGTGGAGGGAGGTGGATGCGGACCACGTTGAGCCGGTAGAAGAGGTCCTCGCGGAACTTGCCTTCATCGACTTCCTTTTCGAGGTTTCGGTTCGTGGCGGCGACGATGCGGACGTCGGAGCGGAGGGTTTCGTTGCCGCCGACGCGGGAGAATTCGCCTTCCTGGAGGACGCGCAGGATTTTGGTCTGCACGTGCATGGGCATTTCGCCGATTTCGTCGAGGAAGAGCGTGCCGCCGTCGCATTGTTCGAAGCGGCCGACGCGCTGGGCGGTGGCACCGGTGAAGGCGCCTTTTTCGTGGCCGAAGAGTTCGCTTTCGAGGAGGCTTTCGGGGATGGCGGCGCAGTTGATGGCGACGAAGGCGCGGCTGGAGCGTGGGCTGAAGCGTTGGATGGCGCGGGCGACGACTTCTTTACCGCAGCCGCTTTCGCCGGTGATCATGACGGCGGCGTCGGAGCGGGAGACGCGGCCGATCATTTTGAAGACAGCCTGCATGGCCGGGCTTTGGCCGATCATGACATCGCCGAGATCGACAGGGGCGTCGGAGGAAGGTTTTTCCTCGATTCTGGCGGTTTCGCGGGTTTTGAGGGCGCTTTCGACGACTGGGCGGAGGTCGTAGGGGAGGGCTTCCTTGCGGAGGAAGTCGAAGGCCCCGAGTTTCATGGCCTCGATGACGGCGTTGGTGGGGGGGAACGCGGTGGCTAGGACGACCATGACCTGGGGGTCCTGCTGGCGGAGACGCTTGAGGACCTCGATGCCATTGACTGGCTTGAGGTGGAACTCCGAAATGACGAGGTCTGGCTTGAGGGATGAGAATACTTTGAGCCCTTCGTCGGCGGTTGCAGCCGTGGCGACGCCCACACGATCCGTGGCGAGGTGGCGCTGGGCCCACTCGAGGAAGTCGGTTTCGGGGTCGATGATGAGAACGTGCTGCATCCTTGGGCTGGGAGGGGAAATGGGACCATGCCGGACAAATATCCGGGTTTCAACCAGTACCTGAGGCTACTGGGGGAAAATGCGAGGCAGCGAGGAGACAAGGCCGGGACGGCCTTGCTACGCTGGCTGGGGTCAATCGTCGTCTTCGGTTTCCGAGATGGCCCAAACGGGGTAGGGGGAGTCAGGATGGACTGAGCGCCAGATGATCTGGTTGAGGACGTCTTCGGGGCAGGCGTCGAGTTTATGGAGCGGGAGGGTTGCGGAGATTTCTGCGTCGCGGCGGAGGGCAGGGTGGGAGATGGAGGCGGTGGAGGGGTTGAGTTCGTCGAGATTCCACTGAGCGGGCGGGCAGGACCATGGGGCGAAGTCTGGGGTGGGGCCGAAGCAATCGCGCATGGGGGTGGCGGAGGCGTCGAGTTGATTCATGGGTGGGAGCCCGAGGATGAGACCGATGGTGCGGAGGATGCTGGTCTGGTTATAGTTCGTGCTGATGGTGCCGCGGTTTCTGGACCATGCGCTGGCGACGAAGGCGGTGGTGCGGTAGCCGCTGATGTGGTCCCAGCCGTTTTGGGGATCGTCTTCGATGGCGAGGATGCAGGTATCTTTCCAGAAGCGTGAGTGGCTGAGGGCGTCGACGATTTTTCCGAAGGCCTGGTCGTGATCGGCGACGTGGGCGCGCGGGGTGGGGCTACCGGCCTGGGCACCGCTAGTGTGGTCGCCGGGGAGACTCATGACCATGAGGGCTGGGAGGTCGCGGTTCTCTTTTTCTGCTAGTTCGAGCTGGCGGATGAAGACATCGGCGCGGATGCGGTCGGGGATGCCGTTGTCGTAGGTGGGGAAGTCGGTGTCGAAGTGGGGGACGATGGTGTCGATGCTGGGGATGGCGCGGAGTTCGATGGCGCTGTCCTTGCTGCCGCGGTGGAGTTGCCAGTCGGCCCAGACCTCTTTCCATGAGGGCGAGCCGCGGCGGCCGTCGCGCCAGCGTTTGACGGAGTCGGCGAATTCGCCGTAGAGCCTGACGGTTAGTTTTCTGGCGAGGGCGGCGTCCCAGATGAAGCCGTTGGGGGACCATGCGAGGGCGTCGCTGCCGTTGCGGCCGAAGCCGTCGGGGTAGCTGCGTGGGAAGCCGGCGAACTGGCGTTCCATGTAATCGGTGGTGATGGCGCTGCAGGACCAGTTGTGGCCGTCGGCGCTGAGGATGCCGGAGCAGTAGGTGTTGTCGAGGAGGGCGAAGTCGCGGGCGATGCGGTGCTGGGCCGGGGTGACGGGTTCGCCGAAGATGGTTAGGGAAGGGTCGCCGGAACCTTCTTTGATGTCGCCGAGGACCTGGTCGTAGGTGCGGTTTTCCTTGATGATGTAGAGGACGTGTTTGAAGACCGAGGGTTCGCCGGTGCGTTCGGGGATGGGGACTGGTGGCGTGTTAGGGCGAGGCGGGGCGAACGCGTCGATGATTTTCGGGGCGCGGTAGTTGGCGAGGACGGCGTCGGTGTGGGATTTGCGGGCTTCTTTGGAGGTTGGGATGGGGATGAGGCTGACGGTGCCGAAGTACTGGTGGGAATTGAAGCCGCTGCCGGAGGTGCCGGAGACCCCTTCCTTGCGGGTGCCGATGCCTTTGATGTTGCCGATGCAGAGTTGGGAGCGGGAGTGGTCGAGGCAGATGGCTCCGGGGTACCAGCCTGTGGGGATGAGGGATTCGAGTTCGCCTTTGCCGTCGGTGAATTCGATCTCGGCGATGGCGTTCTGGGAGCCGTTGCAGACCCAGAGCGTGCGGCCGTCGCGGCTGAAAGTGAGGGCGTTAGGGGCGGCTCCGAAGAGGTCGGCGGGGGTGTGTTTGGGGAAGATGCGGCCGGTGAACGTGCTAGTGGTGGTATCGAGAACGGCGACGAAGTCATCGGCGGCGCAGGCGACGCAGAGCCAGCGGCCATCGGGCGAGAGGGCCATGCCTGCGGCGTGGCGGCCGGTCACGAGTTCCGAGATTTTGGAGTCGGAGGAGAGGTCGATGATGGAGAGCGAGCCCTCGCTGGCGGCGCCGGTGCGGGGGTCGACGCGGACCATGTTGCCGCGGCCGGCGTGGGCGGTGGGTGCGGAACCGTCGGGGCGGCGGCCGCCCCAGTTGCTGACGTAGAGTTTGGTGGGGGACCAGACGACATCGAAGGGGGCCATGCCGACGGGCCATGAGCGGAGGATTTTGCCGGAGGCGGTGTCGATTTCGGCGACCTTGTTGCTGAGGTTGAGGGCGGCGAAGAGCCGTGAGCCGTCGGGGTTGAGGGCGAGGCCTGCGGGGATTTCGCGGGAGCGGCCTTCGGCGTTGACGATGGGGAGGGGGATGCTGTGGGAGGGAGAGACGGAGGAGTCCGGGGCGATGTTGAAGACCTTGATGCTGCCGTTGACGTTAGAGAGGTAGATGCGGCGGCCGTCGGGGGAGAAGACGAGCCCGGTGAAGCTGAGCTGGCCTGATTTGTCAGGGTTGAGGAGCCGGGCTTCGATGGCTGGCTGGGTGTCGTCTTCCGAGGGGAGGGCGACGGACTGGCGGATAGAGCCGTCGGCGGGGTTGATGATGACGAGGACGGAGGCCTTGCCGGAGACGGCGAGGAGTTGGCCGTCCGGGCTGAGGGCGGCGGCCTGGGGCCGCATTTTGGGGAGATCGATCTGGCGGCCGGCCGGGGAGAGGATGGAGTTGTCCGGGGTGACGACGCGGGACTGGCCGAGTTTGGCGTCCGGGCCGACTCGTTCCGGGGCGGAGGGGGCAGCGTCCTGGGCGAGGAGAGAGACCGCGGGGACGAGGGCGAGGAAGAGCCGGGGGATCATCCGGCGGTTGTGGCGGATGGGGCGGGCGAGTGCAAGGGTTGTGGTGTACGCAAGCGGACGGGAAGTGGCGTCAGAGGTCGGCGCGGCGGGCGAGTTTGAATTTGAGGTCGGTGGGGGCCTGCCATGCGGCGAGGGCGTCGAGGAGGGCTTCCGGGGAATCGGCGCTGACGAGACGGGCGCGGTCCTGGCGGCGGAGGAAGCCGCGGGCGACCATGGTATCGAGACAGGCGAGGATGCCGTCGAAGAAGCCGTCGACGTTGAGGACACCGATGGGGTGCTGGTGGATGGCGAGCTGGCTCCATGTGAGGACCTCGAAGAGCTCGTCGAGGGTTCCGAAGCCGCCGGGGAGGGCGATGAAGCCGTCGGCGAGGTCGACCATGAGTTGTTTGCGTTCGTGCATGGTGCGGACGACGCGCATGTCGGCGACCCCGTGGTGCTTGAGTTCGCGGGTGTCGAGGAAGTCGGGGATGATGCCGGTGACGGCGCCGTTGGCGGAGAGTGCGCCGTCTGCGGCGGCACCCATCATGCCGACACCGCCGCCGCCGTAGACCATGCGGATGCCGCGGGAGGCGAGCAGCGCGCCGGTTTCGAAGGCGAGGCGAGCGTAGCGGAGGTCATTTCCTGGGCTGGAGCCACAATAGACGGCGAGGGAGCGGAACATGGTCGGGGGATCGGGGAGAAGTGGGAGGAGGTCAACGGCAAGCGGGCGGGGCGGAGAGAGGGAGGAGATTGTGGGAGGATTCGATTGTCGATTGCGGTGGGTGATGGAGGTGCGGCATGGTTCGGGCGTGTGCCGGAGAGTGATTTTTTCATAATGACGACCCTGAATCCATTGCGAGTGCTGATTGTGGAGGATGAGGCTGTGGTGGCTGACGAGCTGGTGCGGGCGCTTGGTCGTGGCCGGTATGAGAGTGCGGGGGTGTGCGGGAGTGGGGGTGAGGCGTTGCGGCTGGCGCAGCGGGAGTTGCCGGATGTGGTGCTGATGGACATTCAGTTGAGCGGGGCGATGGACGGGATTGAGGCGGCGTTGCGGATGCAGCGGGATCTGGGGTTGCCGGTGGTGTTTCTGACTGGGCACACGGAGGCGCGGACGGTGCAGCGGGCGCGTGGGGTGCAGCCGTACGGGTATCTGTTGAAGCCGTTTCACGAGAGCGAGCTGCATTCGGTGGTGGAGCTGGCGGTGAGTCGGCATGCGGCGGACCGGAGGTTGCGGGAGAGTGAGGAGCGGTATGCGGGGGCGTTGCGGAGCATGGCCGGGGCGGTGATCTGCACGGACGTGATGGGGACGGTGACGTTCATCAATGCGACGGCGGAAGGATTGACGGGGTGGCGGGCGGTGGAGGCGCTAGGGAGACCGTTGAGGGAAGTGTTCCGGGTGGCGTTGCCTAGTGGGGAGGCGCTGAAGGGGTCGGGGCTGGTGCAGCCGGCGGAGGCGGGGGCGCTGCGGACAATTTTTCTGACGAGCCGGGATGGGAGGACCCTGGCGATTGAGGACAATACGAATCCGATCCGGGATGCGTCCGGGGCGCTGACGGGGATTGTCATTCTGTTCCGGCAGAAGAGCGGGGTGCCGGTGCCTGAGCCGGAGATGCTGCCTGATGCGGGAGGTGGCGGGACTCCGTGGGCGAATCTGGCGGGGATCATCGGGAGCATTGCGGATCCGCTGCTGGTGCTGGATGCGGACTGGCGGATGACGTATCTGAACGTGCCTGCGGCAAGCCTGCTGGAAGGGGAGGGCGAGGCATTGCTCGGGCGGGTGTTCTGGGACCTGCTGCCGGCGTCGCTGCACCGCCTGTACTATCATGAATTTGCGGCGACCCTTGAGAAGAAGAAGCCGAGGTCGTTCGAGATGCACCATGAGCAGCGGGGAGTGTGGCATGAAGTGCAGCTGTATCCTTACCGGGAGGGATTGCTGACGCAGTTCCGGGACATCACGGCGAGGAAGGCGAAGGAGCAGGAGGAGGAGAAGATGGAGAAGCTGGAGTCGTTAGGACTGCTGGCGCGAGGGTTTGCGCATGAGTTCAACAACGTGCTGACGGTGCTGCTGGGGAATCTGGCGCTGGCGAAGCTGAGCCTGCCGGAGGGCGGGGCTGGGAGGATGGAGCTGGTGCGGGCGCATGAGGCGTCGCTGCAGGCGCAGGGGCTGGTGCAGCAGCTGATGACGTTTGCGCGCGGGGGCGTGCCGATCCGGCAGCTGGTGGATGCGGGCGTGGTGGTTAGGGAGTGGTTTGCGGACTGGACGAAGCGGTCGGACATCGAGTACCGGATTGATGCCGGTGAGGGGTCGTGGCCGGCGTCGCTGGACCGCCAGCAGATCCGGCGGGTGCTTTCGAATCTTGTTAAGAATGCGGAGCAGGCGACGATGCCCGGGGATGCGATCAGCGTGCGGCTGACGCGGTTAGGGGGTGCAGGTGCGGCGGCGGTCGATCTGGGGCTTCCGGAGGATGCGGATCCGGGCGCGTGGCTGGTGCTAGAGGTGAGTGACAATGGGTCGGGGATCCAGGCGGAGCTGGTGGGACGGGTTTTCGAGCCGTATTTCACGACAAAGGCGGAGGCGAATGCGAGTGGGTTAGGGCTGACGGTTTGCGAGTCGGTGGCGCGCGGGCACGGCGGGACGATCCGGGTGATTTCGTCGGCTGGGGAGGGGACGAGTGTGCGGATGGCGCTGCCGGCGGTGGCGGTGGCGGAGAGCGTGGTGGTCGAGGAGCGGGAGGAGGTGCGGGTGCCGGAGAGGCTGGCGCGGCGGGTGCTGGTGCTGGAGGACGAGCCGTTGATCCGGCATTTGATCTCGCAGCATCTGGGGGTGCTGGGATGCGAGACGGTGGAGACGGCGGATGGGAACGAGACGGTGGCGCGTTACCGGGAGGCGATGGAGAGCGGGCGGCGGTTTGATCTGGTGATTTTCGATCTGAGCATTCCGGGAGGGATGGGCGGGGCGGCGGCGATGGAATTGATCCGGAAGCTGGATCCGGGCGTGTGTGCGATTGTGTCGAGCGGGTACAGTGATGATCCGGTGATGAGCCGTTATCAGGATTTCGGGTTCCGGGCGGTGCTGCCGAAGCCGTATGAGCCGAGTGCGCTGCGGGAGATGGCGGGGCGGTTGTTAGCGACGTAGGGCGATTTGAGAAGGCTAGGCCGGGACGGCGTTGTTGGGCTGGCGCAACCCTGATAGGGTTGGTGATTTTGTTGGGAAGGACCCAGGGTAGGCCTGCGTGGCGCAGTCCAACCCTGGGCTGGGGGACGCAATCCCGTTGGGATTGGGGAGGTGCGGTTAGGGGTGGGATGTGATAGAGACCTTGGCATCGAGGGTCACAGGCAGGATGCCCGTGCCACTCTGGGGAGGGGTAAGGCCGGGACGGCATTGTTGGGGTGGCGCAACCCCGATAGGGTTGGGGGATGCTGGTACGGAGGACAAGGGCGGGACGCCCTTGCTACGGCTGCGTGGCGCAGTCCAACCCTGGGCTGGGGGACGCAATCCCGTTGGGATTGGGG
>JAIXPK010000442.1 GCA_027486335.1 Verrucomicrobiaceae bacterium
AGGAAGTGGCCGGGCCTGAGACGGCCCGGCCACCCGGAGGATCAGAGAGGTACCCGCCACCGGGACGGACGCGGCTTCAGCCCATCAAGCCGCGCCCGCAACCCGGAGGCGGGAAAGGGTCAGCGGACCAGTTCGACGGTCCGGTAGAAGCGTTTGGCTGGGAGAGGTCCTGGGTCGAGGACCGAGAGGACACCGGAGGCTGGGGCGGTCTGGGGTTGTCCGAGAGGAATCCACTCGTTGAGGTCTGTGGAGGACTGGGACTGGTAGATGCGGCCGGGGATGCCTGTGGAGACGATGCGGCGGCCGGTGCCTTCGGTGATGGTGCCAGCGATGGTGAGGTCTGAGCCGATGTCGGTACCGACGACGATGGCGATGGTGCCGGAGACGGTGTCGGTGCCGTCGGAGAGGAAGTAGGTGAACGAGTCGGCACCGGAGAAGCCTGGGGCTGGGGTGTAGACGACGTTGGCCCCTACGACGGCGACGGAGCCGCCACCGGGGGTCGGTGTGGATTGGACGCCTGCGAAGTCGAGCGGCGCTGCGCCACCGAAGGCTTGCGCGACGATGGAGGAGGCGCTGATGGAGGCGGGAGTGCCTGGGGTGGTGGCGAGGCTGATGCTGCCTGGGATGATGGGGGCTCCGGTGACGGAGACGACAGCGTTGGAGCTGGTGATGTTGCCGCTGGAGTTGGTGATGATGACGCTGAAGGAGCCAGCGGCGTCGGGTTTATCTGCGGTGAGCGTCAGGAACGGGCTGTTGGCACCGGGGATGGGGACACCGTTTCTGCGCCACTGGTAGTTGAGGTTGGCGCTGCCGGCCGCGGAGACCGTGAGGGTGTCGGAGGCACCCCATGCGATGGTGGTGTCTGCGGGCTGGGTGGCGATGTATGGGGCGGTGCCGGCGTTGATGTTGCCGAAGCCTTCGAGGCCTTCGACGCGGAGCCCGGTGTAGCCTGGGCTGGCGTTGCGGAGTTTGAACTCGAGCGTATTCAGTCCGGTTTTGAGCGGGGCGTTGGCGCTGCTGATGGTGAACTGAGTGAGGGAGGGGAACTGAGCGGCGTTGGTGAGGCCGGTGGCGGTGCCGTTGACGAAGATTCCGGTGCCTTCGTTGTCGGTGGCCCATGAGCCGGAGATGCGGACGGTGCTGAGGTCGAAGCCGGTGAGGTCGAAGGTGGTGGAGTAGACGTAGACGCCTGGGCCTTCGCCGCCGTCGGCTGGGTCACCGGCAGCGCCGGCGGTATTGAGTTGCGGGCTGATCCACTTGGATTTGTCGGTGTTGGCGACCCATGGGCCTGCGACGATGGGGAAGACCGTGCTGTCGTGGGTGATGGCTGGGATGAGCGGAGCGCCGTCTGGATTAACGGTGATGAGGTAGTGGGGGTCGCTGCCGCCGTCTGGGAGGACGGCGTTGTTGTTGCCGCGGCCGGTGTCGAAGAGGCCAGCGACCTTGTCGGTGATGAGGTAGAGGCGGGCTGGGTTGGTGACGATGGTGCCCTGATTGCCGCCGCCGGTGAAGGCGCAGGTGTAATCGCCGACGGAGGCGGCGGAGATGTTGTCGACGGTGAGGGTGGCGGTCAGCGACGTGGTGCCGGACTGGCCGGGGATGGGTTCACCGTTTTTGCGCCACTGGTAGGCGAGAGGGAGGGCTCCGGAGGCGGAGGCGGTGAAGGTGGTGGAGGTTCCCGGTGCGGTGATGTAGACCGGCTGCGGGTGGGAGATGACGCCGAGGGCGGTTTCCGGGGTGGCTTTGCGGTTGGCGAAGCCGTAGAGGTGGAATGAAGCGCCGACGAGCGGGTTGGAGAAGACGGTGATTTTACCGGAGGCAGGCGCGGTGTAGGCGTACTCGATGCGGATGCCGTTGTTGTTGAGGAACGTGTCCTGATCAATGACGGTGCCGGATTGGCCGGCGGCATTGAAGGAGTGGGAGCGGCCGGTGTCTTCCCAGCCGACGGAGAAGAGCGAGAGGACGTAGCTGGTGCCGGGGGTTAGGCCGGTGAGTTCGATGGCGCCTGGGTAGCCGTTGTAGAGGAAGTCATTGGCGATGGTGCGGCTGCCGCCGGTGACGTTGTTGGCGTCGTTGTTGAAGCCTGCGGCGAAGCCGGAGGTGGAGAAGTTGGCCGCGGAGGGATTGCCGCCGGGGACGCCGGTGAAGGTGACCCCGTTGATGACGGTGCTGCTGGCGGAGCCGAAGTTGTAGGCGTGGGTGTAGGCGTAGGCAGCGCCGTTGTTGATGCCGGAGGAGGCGTCATCGTTCCAGAGGTCGAAGGTCCATGAACCGGCGGGTGTGGCGCCGGGGACGGCTTCCCGGTTGGTCATGGCGGCGGTGTGGAAGGAGCCTGCGCCGGCGGCCTGAGGGTAGTCGAGGAGGACTGGGGAACCGAGGTCGTCGGTGGTGTAGCGGAAGCGGACGGTGATGCCGTTCTGAGCGCCCTGGGCATTGAGATTGATATTGACCGGGCCGATGCCGCCGCCGGAGAAGTCAGCGGCGCGGGTGCCGTTTTCCCAGCCGACGCCGAAGAGGGTGGCGACGTAGGTGGTGTTCGGTTTGAGACCTGCGAACGTCATGGACGTGTTGGGGCCGCCGAACATGAAGGATTTGGCGACGAGATTGCTGTCGCCGGAGATGTTGCGGCCCTGGTCGCCGAAGTTGGCACCGAAGCCGGTGGAGGAGAAGAGGTTCAGGGCACCAGGGTTGCCGCCGAAGGACGGGCTGAAGTAGACCCCGTTGGCGGTGACGTTGACGGGTGAGCCGCCGAAGGTGCGGGCGGCGGTGTAGCGGAACTGGCTATCGATGCCGGATTCGGCGTCACTGGACCATCGGGTGGCGACGATGGCGGCCGGGAGCGGAGTTGCGGCGGTGGTGATTGAGAAATCGTCGACGCAGACTGTGGTGTCGACTGGGGTTTCGTTGACGACGGAGAGAGTGGCGGAGTCGGCGGCGGCGGTGAAGACGGCCTCGACGTAGTGGTAGGGGTTGGTGGAGTTGACCGAGGAGATGGTCTGGGGTCCGGCGGCGGCGGCGGCGAAGTCGACGGAGAAGTTGACTGGGGCGTCGTTGATGAGGACGTTGAGGGACGGGAACTGACCGCCGCGGGCGTTGGCGCGGAAGGTGAGGCGGTAGGAAGTGCCCGCGGTGAGACCGGTGATGGTGGTGCCGAGGGAGGTTGGCGAGGCGTTGGACTGGATGAGGGCGACTTGGGAGCCGTTGGGGTAGGTGCCGTTGTCAGCGAACGGGCTGCCGCCGCCGGGGTTGATGCCGACGCGGTTGGCGTCGTTGAAGGTCCAGCCGGTGATGACGCCGCCATTGCCTGCGGCGTAGCCGGGGAAATTGGAATAGATGTCGGTTTCGAAGCTTGGGTTGGGGATGGTTTGAGCTCCGGCGAAGGCTGGGAACATGAGGAGTGCCGCGAGCGGCACCGTGGTGAAGGAACAACGGGGTGTTTTCATGGGGGGGTAATGGATACGATGACGGGGGGTCAACGAGTTTGGCACCGGGGGATGCCATGGGGGAGCTTCCATTCTTTTCGAAACCGGCCATCCGGGTCAAGCTTTGTGTCACTTTTTGTCGTTTTATGACGTGATCGCGTGGTGGGTTCCGTGAAGCCGGGAGGAAAAGGGTTGCGGGGGATGAGCGCGGCGGGGCAGGGTTGGGGGATGAGCACCGGACCATCCGATCCATTCCGTTCCGTTTCCCGTCGATCCTTTGTGCGGGGGGCATCTGCAGCTGCGCTGGGATTACCGGCTTTGGTGCGGGGGCAGAATCTGAACAGCAAGTTGCAGATTGCGGTGATCGGGGTGGGTGGTCGAGGGGCGGGGAATCTGGCGGAGGCGGCGTCGCAGGGGGATGCGATTGTGGCGTTGTGCGATGTGAACGAGAACAACCTGAAGTCGGCGGCTGGGAAGCATAAGGAGGCGAAGACCTATATTGATTTCCGGGTGATGTACGGGGAGTTGAAGGATTACGATGCGGTGGTGGTGAGCACGGCGGAGCACACGCATGCGCTGGCGACGCTGCCGGCGCTGAAGGCGAGGAAGCATGTGTATTGCGAGAAACCGCTGACGCACAATGTGCGGGAGGCGCGGTTGATCCGGGAGGCGGCGAAGGCGGCGAAAGTCGCGACGCAGATGGGGACGCAGATTCATGCGACGTCGAATTACCGACGGGTGGTGGAGTTGGTGCAGGGCGGGGCGATCGGGGACGTGACGGAAGTGCATGTGTGGGTGTCGCGGGCGTGGGGTTTGCAGACGCCTGAGGAGGCGGCGCGGAATGGGGATATTGTGACGGTACAGGGGCGGCCGGCCGGGGCGGAGACGCCGCCGGATTATTTTCACTGGGATTTGTTTCTGGGGCCGGCGGCGGAGCGGCCTTTTCACAGCGTGTATTTCCCAGGGCCGAAGTGGTATCGGTGGTGGGATTTCGGGAGCGGGACGATGAGTGATCTGGGGTCGCACTGGAACGACCTGCCGTTCTGGGCATTGAAGCTGGACGCGCCGCTGACGATTGAGGCGGCGGGGCCGCCGCCGCATGCGGAGCTGGCTCCGGCGTCGATGTCAGCGACGTATGAGTACGGGGCGCGGGGGACGATGCCGCCGTGCCGCCTGACGTGGCATCAGGGGAGCATGAAGCCGAAGATCTGGGAGGAGAAAGGGATTCCGCAGTGGGGGGATGGGTGTCTGTTCATCGGGAGCAAGGGGATGCTGCTAGCGGATTACGGGAAGCACGTGCTGCTGCCGGAGGACAAGTTCCGGGATTTCAAGCGTCAGGCTCCTAGCATTGAGGAGAGCATCGGGCACCATGCGGAGTGGCTGCGGGCGTGCAAGACGGGTGCGCCGACGACCTGTCATTTCGAGTACAGCGGGGCGCTGACGGAGGCGAATCATCTTGGCAACGTGGCGTACCGCTGCGGCAAGAAGCTCGTGTGGGATGCGGCGGCGCTGAAGGCGACGAATGCGCCTGAGGCGGATGCGTTTCTGGCGCGGCAGTACCGGAAGGGCTGGGAGATCTGAGGGGCGTGATGTCAGCCGACGTCGGGATCCGGGACGGAAGCGTTCCGGGTTCCGGTCAGCGGTTAGGCTGGGAAGCGCGGACGGCGGTGTGGAGGGAATTGCGGCCTTCCGAGTCGCGCCGGACGGCGATGATCCATGTCTCGCCTTTGACTGGGGCGGGGCCCTGGAAGATGGCGGGGTCGCCGGCGATTTCGACTCGGTTAGGGGAGTCTTTGGGGGCGGCGGTGCCTGCGAGGAGGGCTGGGCGGGAGAGGGCGACGATGGCGATGGGCGGGCTGCCGTCGATGGCGCTGCTTTCCTTGTATTCGGAGATCCTGCCGATCCAGAGGGCGGCTGGGGCTTTGATCCCGGCCATTTCGGCGCGGGAGTCGATCATGCTGCGGAGGCCGGCGGTGAGGTCGCGGAGACGAGGGTTGTCCTCGATCATGCGCTGCTGGGCGCGGCGTTCGTTTTCGCCCTGGAGCCAGAGCGTTAGGAAGAAGAGGAGGGCGGCGGCGGCTGAGGACACGGCGATGCCGAAGACTGGGTGTCTCCAGAAGGGCCGGTCTGGCGCTGCGGGCGGTGGTGGGGTGCGAGCCGCGGCCATGCGGGGATCAGGTCAGGAGGCCCACGATGTGCAGGCGCGGAATTCGGCGGTGCGGCCGGTGGCTTCGGCGTCGGTGAGCTCGGCGAGCCGGCGGACGCCGAAGGCTTCGCAGGTGAAGGAGGCGAGGACGCTGCCGTGGACGATGCCGCGGGCGAGGTCTTTGAAGTCGGGGGTGCGGGCGTTGGCGGCGAGGGAACCGGCGAGACCGCCGGCGAAGGTGTCGCCAGCGCCGGTGGGGTCGGCGAGCTGGGTGAGCGGGTAGGCTGGGGTGGTGAAGAAGTGGTTTTCGCCGAAGAGCATGGCTCCGTGTTCGCCTTTTTTGACGACGACGTAGCGCGGGCCCATCTCGAGGAGACGGCGGCCGGCGACGACGAGGTTGGAGCATTCTGTGAAGATTTTGGCTTCGTCTTCATTGATGACGAAGAGGTCGACGCGTTTGAGGACATCGAGGAGGCGTGGTCTGGCGATATTGATCCAGAGGTCCATGCTGTCGGCGATGACGAAGGGGGAAGCGGTGCACTGGTCTAGGACGGCGAGCTGATTGTCCGGGCTCATGTTGGCGAGGAGGACGATGCTGGCGCTGGCGGCGTCGATGGTGAGCCGCGGGTTGAATTTCTCGAGGACATCGATGGAGACGTCGAGCGTCTCGCGGTGGTTCATGTCGTCGTGGTAGCGGCCGGTCCAGCGGAAGGTGCGGCCTTCGACGGTGTCGACGTTGGCGGTGTCGATGCTGCGGCG
>JAIXPK010000549.1 GCA_027486335.1 Verrucomicrobiaceae bacterium
AGTTTGATGCCTGGCCAGACCCCGCCGGAGTCCTGCCAGCCGCCGCCGGAGCCGCCGAGCCATTCGCCGAGGATGGCGCGGGCGAGGACGACGCGGCGTTCGGATTCCTCGAGTGGGCCTGTTAGGGAGGCCGTCTGGCCGGTGGCGCGCATGCAGGCGCTGATGAGGGCGGCGAGGAGGTTAGTGGAGACGGCGAGGCGTGAGCCTTTGGGGATGCCGCGGACACTGCTGACGAGTTCGAGGCCTTTGCCTGGGCCGGCGATGCGGGCGAGGAGGTCGGAGAGTTGCTGGCCTGAGCCTTCGATGCCTGGGGGGACGATGCCTGAGGAGATGACGGCGGCTTTGAGGAGACCGAGGTAATCGCGTGCGAAGTCGAAGACTTCTGCCAGGTCGGAGATGTCGGCGCTGGCTCCGAGGTCGACGGAGGTTAGGCGGAGGACTGGTTCCTCGATGACGCGGAGGAAGGCGGCGACTGGGGGTTCGGGAGCGGCGTCGCGGCCGTGCATGCCGAGATCGACGGAGATGTTGAGGACCTTGGCACCATCGGGGAAGTCCATGCCGAGGAAAAAGATGTCACTCCACGCACTGTGGGTGAGGTCCATGCGGACGGGGGTCTGTTCCCGGAGGATGGGGTAGGTGCCGTCGGAGGGGTTGCGTTCTAGCAGAGCGGGCCGGAGGCGGAGCGGCTGGTGGAGCGGATGGCTCATGCGGAACATCCACTGGTTGCCTTTGACGGAGCGGACGCTGCGGCGGACCTGGTCGGCTAGCGTCTGGAAGGCGAGACGGTGGTAGGCGGCGGAGAGGGCGCTGGAGATGGAGTCGCCGGGGCCGTCGTTGTGCTGGATGGCGAGGAACGTGTCGATGGCTTCTTCGAACCTGCGATTGAGGAGGTGTTCGTAGCCGTGGAAGGGGATCATGCCGCGGTCCGAGAGCCCTGCTTTCAGGGGGAGGTGGAACCGGTGGATGGCGTAGAGGAAGAAGAGGGCGCGGACGCGTTCGTAGAGATTGTCGCACTGCCGGCGGAAGGCGTCGAGTTCGGCGCATTCGGCGAGAAGTTCCGTTAGGGAGGCGCTGGAGCAGAAGTCCTCGAGGGCGCGGTCGCGCAGGACAGGATCCTGGGCGGTGATGATGGAGACGAGAGAGCCGGCCATGGGATCAGCGGGCGCGGGCTGCGAGGAGTTCGACCATGAGGGAGAGGACTTCCTCGCGTTGATCGCCGTCGAGGCCGAGGGCGAGCTGGGCGGTGAGGAGACCGTAGTGGACGCCCATGTCGTAGCGGCGGCCGTCGATGCCGGCGGCGAGGTAGCGACCGCGCTGGGCGAGTTTGGAGAGGGAGCTGGTGAGTGAGACTGGGGATTGGCCGGCAGCGGCGGAGACGGCGGCTTCGAGGAATTCGAAGACGGGAGGTGTGAGGACGTGCATGCCGAAGAAGCAGAGGTAGTGGCCGAGTCTGAGGCCGGGGACATCGAGTTCCTGTTCTGCCTGAGTGGGCGTGGGTTTTTCGAGGACGCGGCGGATTTCGTAGAGGCCCGAGCGGTTCTGGACGCGGGTGCCGCCGACTGCGCCGTAGTGGGGGAGTTTGCTTTCGTGGGTTTCCTGGACGGCGGAGACGGCGCAGGATTCGCGGCTGGCGATGTCGACGAGCTGGCGGGCGCAGCGGATGGTGGAGCGGCTGACGTAGAGGTGGTCGCCGACCATGAGGAGGAACGGTTCACCGGCGGTGAATTCTTTGGCGCAGAGGACGGCGTGGCCGTAGCCGAGGGGTGTGTGCTGGGGGATGAACTGGAGGCGGCGGGCGTGAGGGCCTGCGGCGGCTCGGTAGGCGGTTTCGTCGTCCGGGTGGATGATGATGCCGATTTCCTCCATGCCGGCCATGATGGATTCCTCGATGATGATCTGGAGGGCGGTTTTTTCGGCGCCGTCCCTGTCGACGAGCGTCTGGAGGGGGAGCGTGCGTTGGGATTGGCCGGCGGCGGTGATGACGGATTTACGGATATCCACGAGGGAGAGCTGAGGTCAGAGGTTGAGAGACTGGGCGGTACCGTTTGAATGCCTGAGAGTCAAGGAATTGAGGGTGACGGAGGAGTCAGGCGAGGAGGGCCTGGGCGGCGGCGGCGACGGATTGGCGCTGAGCGGTGTCGAGGCCGCTGAGGAGGGGAGGGAGCGGGCCGGTGTCGGCGAGGGCGGCGAGGGCGACGGCTTCGTGGAGGACGCGGACTGGGTTGATGGCGTTCCGGAGGTCTTCGAGGGGTTGGAAGCGTGCGCGGATGGATTCGGCGGCTGGCCAGTCGGAGGCTTGGCAGGCGTGGATCATGGCGGTGGAGAGGGCTGGGTTGAGGCAGCCGCAGCCGGTGGTGAAGCCTGCGAGGTGACGGTCGCGGAGGTGGTGGATGACGGGTTGTTCGCCCATGCCGCTGACGACGAGGGAAGGGTCGACGAGATTGAGGAGGGCGGAGAGGAAGTCGTCTTTGGATTCGTCTGGGCGGACGATGGCGTATTTGATCCATGAGACGAGCCCGTCGGCGACGAGGGAGGCGGTGAGATCCGGGGTGAGGTAGTTGTCTGATTTGAGGTAGACGACGACTGGTTTGCCGTAGGCTTCGGCGAAGTGGCGGATGCCTGTGGCGACACCGTCGGGGGTATTGAGGCCCTGGTGAGGGAGGACCATGGTGGTGGGGAACGGGAAGTCGCGGAGGATGGCGGCCTGGTCCATGCTGACCCCGTAGGATGGGCCTGCTGAGGGGATGATGTCGCAGTCCGGGGGAGCGTTTTCTGCGAGGAGGGAGAGGACGGAGGCGAATTCGGAGGGGCGGAGGTGGTAGAAGACGGCGTTACCGCCGTAGAGGAAGATGCGGATGCCGCCTGCGGCGATGTGGTGCATGAGGCGGCGGTTGGGTTCGGCGGTGGCGCGGAGGGAGGCGTCCCGGGCGAGGGGTGGCACGGCGATGACGGAGGAGTTGACTGGGATCATGGAAATGTGGGGGAGGATTTCATGGAGACGGCGGGCGTGTCGATGAGAGAGTGGGGTACGTCAGCGTGTAGGGATGGAGCGGACGACGGGTTCGACGATGGGGAGCAGGAATTCGGCCATTTTGGCGGCTCCGGCGTCGGTGAGCATGACATCGGTGACGAAGTGATCGGTGTCGCGAGGGACGAGGCCGTTGAGGTCGATCCACGGGATGCGGTTGGCATCGGCGTGGGACTGGGTGGCGGCGGCGAAGCGGTTCATTTCCGTTAGGACCCATGTGGGGAGGGGACGGGCGGGGCGGTCGGCGCGGGTGCCCTGAATCGAGGCGGAGACGTAGCCGACGAGGTGTTCGGCGTCGGAGAGGCTGGTGAATTCGCCGAGGAGGGAAGGTTCGCCGGAGAGGATAAGGGAAGCGCCGGTGCGAGCGGCGAGGGCGTCGAGGGCCTTGAGGGCGTCGAGGTATTCTGACAGCGGGTCGTTGGGGGGAGTGCGCGGGACGCCGTCGACGACTGGGAGTCTGGCGATGGCGGCCTGGGCGTTGGTGATGCTGGTGCGGAGGGCGTCGGTGCGGCCGATGGTATTCTGGGCGAGGCCCATTTCGCGGCGTGTGCTCCACCAGCGTTTGAAGCGGACGGATTGGGAGAAGCGGACGAGGTGGTCGCGGAGGGCGGGCGGCTGCGGGGTGAGGCGAGCGGCGACGGCTGCGGGGTTGTACTGGTAGTCGAGCGGGTGGACGAGGGCGTCATCAAAGCCTGCGTTGACGATGATGATGTCGGGGCGGAGGGACTCGATGATGGGGGTGGTGAGGGCGACGTTGTCGGCGAGGCTGGAGCGTTCTGCGCCGCGGGCGGCGAATTCGACTTTGAGGCCCTTGGCGATGAGTGCGGATTGGAGGCGACCCCACCATGTGTCGGGGTCGTTCTGGTTCATGGCGAGGGTGGCCCAGCCGCCGAGGCAGAAGATGCGGACGGTGCCTTGTTGTTTCGGGTCGGTGAGGGAGAAGCGGCGGGTCTGGCGGCGGTCGAAGACGAGTTTGACGTCTTTGGCGCAGCCTGGGATGTCGTTTTTAAGGACGAGGGTTCTGGGGGGATCGATGGGGAATTTGAAGATGAGCCAGCCGGCGGCTTCGAAGAGCGCGACGAGGAGGAGAGCGGAGAGGAGCAGGCGGCGCAGGATTTTGGAGAGCACGGGGAGATGCGGAGATGGGCGGTGGTGGGCGACCGACTGAAAGGGTGATTGAGACAAGCACGGAGGTGGGGGTTTGCCAAGTTCTGAAAGGAGTCGGGAGGGGTTGATCCGTGAGTGCGGAGGAACCGGGCGGGCGGATCGAGCGTTAATTGAGATATGAACCGACTTGCTTTCCTCCTGACACTTGCCGCCGGCATGATTTCGCTGCGTGCTGCTGATGCGCCATCCTTGTACAGCATTCCGCTGAAGACGATTGACGGGAAGGAGGCGACCCTTGCTGATTACAAAGGGAAGGTGCTGCTGATTGTGAATGTGGCGTCGCAGTGCGGGTACACGAAGCAGTATGCGGGGCTTCAGGCGCTGCAGGACAAGATGAAGGACAAAGGGTTCACGGTGCTGGGGTTCCCGTGCAATGATTTTGGCGGGCAGGAGCCAGGGACGGCGGCGGAGATCAAGACCTTCTGCACGACGAAGTACAAAGTGACGTTTCCGATGTTCGAGAAGGTGAACGTGAAGTCGTCGCCGAAGCATGCGCTTTATGAGGCGCTGACGGGACCGGATTCGTCGGCACCTGGCGATGTGAAGTGGAACTTTGCGAAGTTTGTGATCGGGAAGGATGGGAAGCTGGTGAAGCGTTTTGATTCGGGGACTGCGCCGGAGAGCGAGGAATTGGGGAAAGTGATTGCGGATGCCTTGGCGGCGAAGTGAGCGCGGGGAAGTGATTAAATGAAGAGCCCCGGTGCGCGGAGATGTCGCGGCCGGGGCTTTTTTGTTTTCAAGGCGGGAGGAGCGGGTCAGGTTCCGCAGAACGTCTGATAGGAGCAGTTGGCGGGGCCGGGTTGGGAGAATTCACGGGGGATGTGGCCGTGGTTGAAGGGATTGGTGACGATGGAGAGGAGGAGGTGGAACGGGTCGAGGTTTCCTGCTGTGGCGGCGGAGAGGGCTGCTTCGACCATGTGATTGCGTGGGATGACGGCTGGGTTGTGCTGGCGCATGAGGGCGAGGGAGTGGTCGAGGGGGAGGGATTGGGCGGCGAGGCGGTGCTGCCAACGCTGGTGCCATGACTGGAAGACGGCGTCGTTGTCGGAGTTTTCGGGGAGGTGGCCGCGGGAGAGGGCGGCGAAGGAGTTGGTAAAGTCGGCGCGGGAGGCGTGCATCCATGCGAGGAAATCGTCGGCGAGGGCGCGGTCGCCGGGGAGGTCGGGGACGAGACCGAGTTTGGCATGGAGACCTTGATAGAAGAGACGGTCGCAGGATTCGGGGAACTGGCGGAGAGCATCCTGAGCGAGGGTGATGGCTGAGGATTCGTCAGGATGGATGAGTGGGAGGAGGGCTTCGGCGAAGCGGGTGAGGTTCCAGTGCGCGATGGGCGGCTGGTTTTGATAGGCGTAGCGGCCGTGGTGGTCGATGGAGCTGAAGACGGTGGCGGGGTCGTAGCGATCCATGAAGGCGCAGGGGCCGTAGTCGATCGTTTCGCCGGAGAGGGCCATGTTGTCGGTGTTCATGACGCCGTGGATGAAGCCGACGAGTTGCCATTGGGCGATGAGGGCGGCCTGGCGGGCGGCGACTGCGTTGAGGAGGGCGAGGGCCGGGGAATCGGTGGCGGGGGCGTCCGGGAAGTGGCGTGCGAGCGTGTAGGTGACGAGGGCGGTGGCGGCGTCGAGGTCGCCGGAAGCGGCGGCGAATTCGAAGGTGCCGACGCGGATGTGGCTGGCGGCGATTCTGGTGAGGACGGCACCGGGGAGGAGGGATTCGCGGCGGACGGATTCGGCGGTGGTGGTGACGGCGAGAGA
>JAIXPK010000434.1 GCA_027486335.1 Verrucomicrobiaceae bacterium
ATGCATCCGATGAAGGGGCCGATGGTGACGCAGACCCTGCGGGGGATGCAGAATGGAGCGCCGTTTCACTGGCGCGGGGACCGGCCGACGCTGCAGAGTTTCAATCCGACGTTCCGGGAACTGCTGGGGGGGAGCGAGCTGGCGGGAGCGGACATGGATGCGCTGGCGGCGTATCTGCTGACCTTGCGGCATCATCCGAACCCTAACCGACAGGCGGACCGGACGCTGCCGGCGAGTTTCAATGGAGGGAATCCGGTGAGGGGGCGTGATTTGTACAATCTGCACACGAATCACTGTGCGGTCTGCCATGTGCTGCCTGCGGGGACGGACAACAACATTGATCTGCCGCAGGAGGTGGGGTCGGTGCAGCCGCTGAAGAATCCGCCGCTGCGGACGACGTATCAGCGGGTGCACTTCAATCCGCGAGCGGGGGCGGTTTCGCGGAGCGGGTTTGGGCTAGGGCATGACGGGACTGGGTTTGTGCTGCCGACGGTGCATCCGTATGTGCTGGATGAGCTGACGACGCCGGCGGATTTTGCGGATGTGGCGGCGTTTGTGATGTGTTTCGACAGTGGGACGGCACCGGCGGCGTGCCGGCAGGTGACGGTGACGGCGGCGAGTGCGGCGGGAGCGTCGGGGGAATTGAGTCTGCTGGAGGGTCAGGCGCGGGTGGCGAACACGAGTGATCTGGCGGTGCATGGATCGATTGGCGGGGTGCTGCGGCGGTATTTTTATGATCGGGCGGTGCAGCGGTACCGGCCTGATGCGGCTGGGATGGCGACGCTGAGCCGGGCTGAATTGATAGGATTGCTGAGTGGCGGGGATGACGTGCTGACGTTCATGGGGACATTACCGGGGCAGGGGTTGAGGGCTGGGGGGGATCGTGATGCGGACGGGATACCTGACCGGAGCGAGATGGTGCCGGAGATGCTGGTGAGGGTGGTGGCGGGTGGAGGGGTGGAGGTGAGTTGGTCCCGCGGGGCGGCTGGCTGGGTGCCGCAATGGGCGGCGGGGCCGGGGGTGGAGTGGGCACCGCTGCGACTGCCGGTGACGGTGGAGGCGCAGATGAACCGGGTGGTGGTGGAGCCGCCGGCGGGCCGGGGGTTCGTGCGGCTCCGGCGGACGTGGTGAGAGAGAGCTAACAAGTTTCCAGAACCCGCATCAAAACAACAACAAACGAACAACTGATATGAAATACCTGATGATACTGGCGGCGTGTGCCGCGCTGCCTGCGACTGCTGCCACGGTGACGCCCGGGGACCCTGTGGCGGGAGGGATCGGCTATCGCTGGACGGTGGCACTTGGTGTGAGTGACGCGGCGACGTTTGACCGCCATGTGGGGGCGTGGAGCTGGGAGGACAACAGCCTGTTCAATGCGGGGCTTGGCGAGCCGCCGGTGGGGTGGACGCATACGTCGGACTGGGTGGCGCTGACGCTGGATGCGGCGACGGTGTTTACGCTGAGGCTGGAGCGTCAGGCTGGGGTGTCTGCGCCGACGGCGCAGGATCCGAATGCGGTGGCTGGTTCGGCGTCGATGTTTCCGAGTTTCACGATCTGGGCGGGCTGGGACAACGATGACGGGGACAGCCACACGTACAACAACCGCGGGAACGTGGTGTGGGCCGAGGACCTTGTGTATCTCGACCATGTGGACAACTCGACGGTGACGGCGGTGGAGCGGACGTGGGCGCTGGCGGCCGGGCAGTATTCGATTGTGCTGGGCAGCAATGCGCCGGCGACGGACACGCAGCGGCAGGGGTATCGTGCGACGCTGACGACGGTGCCGGAGCCGGGGGTTGGGGTGCTGGTGGCGGTGGCTGGGGTGGTGGCGCTGCGGCGGCGCCGTGCGTGATGAGAGAGTTGCCGGAGCCGTCCGGGAGCGGGCGGTTCCGGCATTTCCCTGCTGCTTTACTAACTGATATGATGAGACGACTGCTTGCGATTGGCGGGGTGCTGAGTGCGATGACTGTGGTGGCGCGGGGGCACCATGGGCGTGATTTTCTGCTGATGCAGGATTACAGTATTCCGGTGCCGTTTCACGGGGTGATCACGGGCGGGTTTTCGGCGGGGTTTCAGCAGCCTGAGGATGAGATGGAGATGGAGACGGGGGTGTTTGCGGGGGTGGCTCCGCGGATGGGATTGGGGATGAATGTGAAGGGCGGGGATCACGGGGACGGTTGGGATTTTTCGGCGGTGGCTCCGTATGTGCAGGTGCAGCTGACGCCGCCGGAGATGAAGTTTCCGGTGAGGGTGGCGCTGATTGCGGGGTGGCAGTATGCGGTGAGCCGGGAGTCGGGCGGGCACGATCATGGGGGAGGGCACAGTCATGAGGTGAAGCCGGTGGCGGTGAAGCAGAAGGTGAAGCGGAAGGCTGCGGTTGGTTCAGCTCCGGCGGCTGCGGCTCCGGCTGCTGATCCCGCGGTGCCGTGCGGGCCGGATTACGGGCCGGATGCGCCACCTTGTGATGATCCTGCGGTGACGACGCCGCATGATCACAGCACGCATGATCACGGGGATGGGGCGGTTTCAGCGGGGCATGACGACGGGCATGTGCATGGGGTGGCTGGGGAGAGTGGCAGTGGCGTGGTGACGGATGACATTTTCCACGCTGACGGCGGGATTCATCAGCACGGGGTGAACCAGTGGTTCGGGCGATTGATTGTGGAGTCGGACCTGACGGCGGCGGACAAGGTGCTGTTCAATCTGCTAGCGGTGATGCCTGAGGGAGGGAAGGCAGCGTGGGGGTATGCGGGGGGGTATCGGCATGCGTTTTCTCATGTGGTCGCGTTAGGAGTGGAGGCGATCGGGGATTTCGGGGAGGCGAATCAGCACGAGCTGATGGCGGGGGCGTATCTTGCGCCGACGCATTCGGTGCTGGTGAGGTTAGGGGCGGGGTTCGGGCTGACGCGTGAGAGTGCGGATTTCACGCTGCGGGCGGGGTTGGTGTGGCGGTTCTGAGGAGGGCAGGGGAATGCTGGGCAGGGAGATGTGGGTGGGGGCGTGATCCGGTGGGGTCGCGTGGCTTGACTACTGGTTACAGGGCGGCACGGCTGGGGTGCGCTTTGGCGTGGGAGTCAGGGGAGGAGGTGGTGACGGCCGCGGAAGAGGGACCAGAGGATCATGAGTTTTCCGGCGATGCCGATGCCTTGGATCATCATGAGGACGTCCGGGCTGGGTTGGCCTTCGATGAGGATGCGCATGGTTTCTGCGGCGAGGACCATGGCGGCGCCGACGGCGATGAGGAGGCCGAAGGTTGCCTGACCGCGGACAAAGAGTTCCCTGCCGAGGTAGAACCAGCCGCAGACGAGTGCGAAGCTGAAGACCGTTTCGGTGATGTTCAGGTATTCGGCGGTATTCAAGGTGGATGGGAGGTTGGAACTGGGAGCGGCGGTGGGGCCGAGCTGGCGTCAAAGGGGGGAATGACGTGGTAACGCTACGCAGCGAACGCGGGGAAAGCGAGTCCGCAAGCGCGCCTGAGGGAAGATGGGAGTGCTGAGGGAGTCAGGATGCCATCAGATTGTCCCGGGCGGCAAAGGGGGTCTGCGAGTGGGGACGGCAGACAAAAGGGGGTGGGATCCGGCGCTATGATCCGGACTGATTATGAAACGCGCGCCGCATCCATCGGATTCACTCTTAGATCTCATTGGCGGGACGCCGCTGGTGCCGCTGCATTTTGCGGAGGAGGGGGTGACGGTGCTGGGGAAGGCGGAGTTTCTGAATCCGAGCGGGAGTGTGAAGGACCGCTTGGCGAAGGCGGTGATTCTGGCGGGTGAGGCGAGCGGGGAGTTGGGGCCGGAGAGTGTGATTGTGGAGTGCACGAGCGGGAACACGGGGATCAGTCTGGCGATGGTGGGGGCGGCGCGGGGGTATCGGGTGCGGACGGTGATGTCGACGACGGCGAGCGGGGAGCGGCG
>JAIXPK010000051.1 GCA_027486335.1 Verrucomicrobiaceae bacterium
GGGGAGGCGGGGAACCACCATGAGCGCCCTGACTTGGAGGCTACTACCAAGCCGCCGGCCATTTCGCCGCCCTCCTGGCTCCATGCGGCCAAATCGCCGACCGGAAGCGGACTGCCCCGCAACTGGGGCGGTCCCGAGGCGCTGCTGATCAGGGATGCGGGCGATGGAAAACTGGTGAAGGTAAAGGGCCTTACGTAGATTTCTTCATCGGCTTCCGTCGGCCTGTTCCGGTTATCTTCCCAAGCGATCCAGGCATTTGTCCCTTGTCCTCCTATCACCGCGGGATCCGCCGGATCATCAATGCCCCGCTGGCTGACATCCCATGTCGAACCGATATCCAGCACCCCCGCATAGCAGATTCTCCGCGACTGGATTACCCTGACATAGGGGGCGGTCGAATCCCGCGGTGCGGCAGGAATAGTCAGGAGGTAGACACAACCTGCAGACTCCAGCATCGACCGGTCTTTGGCGCGCACGTCGCTGGCGAAGGTCACCGCGAGAGGATCGGGTGAAGTGCCATCCGTCCGCATGCGCCTTCCTACAATTGTGGCGGCCTCCCCATCCGTTCCCCGGTAGGACCAACTGACCAGAAAGAAACCTCCTGACCTGATCACTTCGGGCTCGGCCTCCCCATCCAGAAACGGTCCTACTTCGAATTCGGGCCCGACCTGCGGTCCGCCACCCGGGTCCCATGTTACGAAGATTCCCATAATCCGGCGAGTCTCTTCGTCGCTTTCCCAAACGATCATGAAGCCATCATCATTCGCTGCCACGTCGGGCTCCGAGGGCTGCGAGAATTGGCGACGGACTACCGGAAATGGAGTGGCATCCAATGCCAGGCCGGTGGGACCGGTTCGACTGGCATACAGACCTGGCTCCGGTCCGGCGGCTTCCCAAACCGCGATGGTGCCTTTTCGATTTCCGGCAGCTTCCACATCGCTTTCGTCCGCCGCCTCAAAGGAGAGTTGTCTGCCTCCTAGCGGCTGCACGATTCCGCCAGTGGTGACTTTGGCCATGAAAATGTCCCGGGGTCCCTTCGGGGCACTGTTGTTGCGCCGGTCTTCCCAAAATACCATGAAACCGTCATCGATGGGGGCGAGGGAGGGGCGCTTCTGCTCCCCGGCCGCCTCGCAGATCGGAAAGTCATCACCCGAGCCCATGAATCGTCCCCGGATGTTTTCCTGACTGAAAGCGGAGGGTCGCTTGTCGTCCCAGACAGCCAGATAGCGGTTCCCCTCCGGAGAGTACCCCAAATCCACATTCCGCTGCGGTCCGGCGGCCGGGCCATTGACGAGCCCGAGGGGCTGCACCTGATCCTGACCGGAAACTCTACCCAACCATGGAAGCCCCGCCCAGACGCCAAAACAGAGAACCAGCCAGGACCATTTTGCCGGCTCCCATGACCCGTGATTTTTTCCCATGAATCATGCTATAAATCCGATTGTTAAGGATTGGTTGGATTTCAGTGCGGATCCCGGGCACAGGCCGAGTTGCGGATAGGGAACGCTTGCGGCGCGGGTGGATAGGGGGGCGTCTGCGGGTTTTACAGGGGATAATGCGCTAGTTCTGGACGGGGAGGCGGGAGGCGACCTGTTCCGCCCACAGTTTTTCGAATGTCTGGTAGTTGCCGAAGGGCAAACCTTGTCTGTCGAACAGGGTTTGGGCTAACGAGGCATTCATGGGAGAACGGTTGGTTGGGCTGCCGGATCCGGTGGAGGATCCGTTTGGGATCGAGGCTGTGTTTGAAAAAGCAGGAGGGCTGGTAGCAGGAGGCTGTTCCTGGCTTGCTAAGGGACTACGGACGCGCGGTTGGATGGTGCTTCGCTGCGGCAGCGACAAGGCCGGGACGGCCTTGCTACGGCGGCATGCGCTGATTGCGGGGATTTCTCAAACACTGCCTAGGCGTGGCGGGATGGTCCGGTGGAAAAGGAGCAGGGACGCGCTGGTGGGCGCGTCCCTGATGCCGGGAAAGGTGTTAGTGGAAGTGAGGGTTACTGATTGAAGAAGGTTTTGGCGGCTGGGGCGGGGATTTGTTTGAAGCGTTTGGTGAGGTCGATGAGGGATTGTTCGACGCCCATGCGTTCGAGGCTGGAAGCGCCGACGAAGCCGACGCAGCCTGTGCGTTCGTTGACCTGGGCGGCGTCTTCCGGGGAGCAGATGGGGCCGCCGTGGCTGAGGAAGATGATGTCTTTGCGGCCGGAGGATTTGGCTCCTGCGATGATGGAGTTGGTGCGTTCGACGGCGTCGTCCATGGTGCAGACGGCGCCGGTGACGCCGATGGAGCCGCCGATGGTGGTGCCGACGTGGGCGATGATGGCATCGGCTCCGGCTTCGGCCATGGCTTTGGCTTCGTCTGCTGCGCCGACGTAGACGACGGAGAAGAGGTCCATGCGGCGTGCGAGTTTGACCATGTCGTATTCTTTCTGGACGCTCATGCCGGTTTCTTCGAGGACGCCGCGGAAGTGGCCATCGACGATGGTGTGGGTGGGGAAGTTATTGACGCCGCTGAAGCCCATGTCTTTGAGCTGGAGGAGCCAGTGCCACATGCGGCGGCGTGGGTCGGTGGCGTGGACGCCGCAGATGACGGGGACGTCTTCGACGACTGGGAGGACCTCGTATTCGCCGATTTCCATGGCGATGGCGTTGGCGTCGCCGTAGGCCATCATGCCGCAGGTGGAGCCGTGGCCCATCATGCGGAAGCGGCCGGAGTTGTAGATGATGATGAGGTCTGCGCCGCCTTTTTCGATGAATTTGGCGCTGATGCCGGTGCCTGCGCCTGCGGCGATGATGGGTTCGCCTTTACGGATGGTTTCGTGAAGGCGTTCGACGACTTCGAGGCGGGTGTAGGGGTTTCCTTTTCCGGTCCAGGGATTGGGCATGGTATCGAGCGGTGTGGTTGTGGGTGAGAAGGGAGAAAGAGGCGTCAGGCGACGGGAGGGTACTCGATGGGAGTGAAGAGGGAGACCCATGGTTCTTCGCGGAAGCAGTCGACGACCATGGGTTCGGGGCCGCGGATGTTGTTGAGGATGGCGAGGAATTTGAGGGTGGCGGGGCCCGGGTTGAAAGTCATGTGCGGGGTGCCGGCGGGGATGAGGGCCATTTCGCCAGGGCCGAGGAGGCGTTTTTCGGTACCGACCCATTGTTCGGCTTGGCCTTCGACGACGAAGATGATTTCTTCGCGGCCTGGGTGGAAGTGGAAGAGGTGGGCTTCGCCTGGAGGGAAGGTGGCGCGGCAGAGGTAGAGTTCTTTGGAGCCGGCGTTGCCGGGGGAGACGAATTCCTCGACGTGGCACCACGGGAGATCGATGTGTTTGGCATCGACGGCGGTGAGGTAGCTTTTGAAGGCATCGGAGTTCATGGCGCAGGGGGGATGAAAGGTCGGGCGCGCGGGATGGTGCAAGGGCGCATCATGCCGGGACTGCGAGGCGGGAGAGGACGATTTTGAATTCCTCGATGCTGAAGGGTTTGGGGAGGAAGCCTGAGAAGCCGAGGGATTCGTAGGATTTGATTTCGGATTCCGAGTACTGGCCGCTGGTGGCGACGATGATGGCGTCGGGGTTGAGTCGGCGGATTTCGTGGAAGACCTCGATGCCGTTGAGATTGCCGCGGAGGTTGATGTCGAGGATGGTGATGTCGAAGGGGTGGCCTGAGCGGAGGCGGTCGCGGCAGAGTTGGATGCCGGCTTCGCCGGTGGCGGCGAGTTCGACTGGGCAATGGAGGCGGCGGCAGGTTTCGCGGAGGGAGAAGCGGATGCCTTCTTCGTCGTCGATGACGAGGATGGCGGAATGGCCGGCTGCGGGTGGTGGGAGCGGAGCGGGGAGAGCGGGGAGGAGGGGATCCGGGGCGAGCGAGGCGGGAATGGGGGCGGGAGCGGGAGCGTGTGGTGCCGTGGAGGTGATGGCGGGGAGGAAGATGTGGAAGGCGGTACCGATGTTAGGAACTGACTGGACGAAGATTTCGCCGCCGTGGTCGCGGATGATCTGGTGGCAGATGGGGAGACCGCAGCCGTTGCCGTCCGGTTTGGTGGTGAAGCGGCTGTGGAAGAGGTGAGGGAGGTGATTCTCGGGGATGCCTGGGCCCCAATCGCGGACGGAGATGACGACGTAGGGGCCAGGGAGGAGGCCGCCGTTGCCAGAGGATTCCTGGGAGTGGTTGAAGGCTTTGACGAGGAGTCGGCCGCCGCCGGGCATGGCCTGGATGGCATTGCGGACGAGATTGAGGACGACGCGTTCGATGTCACCGGCGTTGACCTGGGCGTCCCAGAGCGAGTCGGCGGTTTCGAGGTTCCAGTGGATGCTCTGGGCGCAGGTGGCGAGGCGAAGGGATCGGCCGAGGAGCGGTGCGAGCTGGGTGCGTTCGCGGGTGGACGTGTGGTTTTTGAAGTAGTGGAGGAAGTCCTTGGCGAGTTCTGCGGCGCGGCGTGCGGAGTCGTGGGTGATCTTGAGTTTTTCCTGGAGGTCGCCGCCTTCCGGGAGCTTGTCGATGACCATTTCGACGGGGAGGAGGATGGCGGTGAGGGCGTTGTTGAACTCGTGGGCGACGAAGCGGGAGGATTCGATGACGATGTCGACCATGTCCTGAGACCATTTGTCAGGAGACGGGGGAGGGCCGTCGAAGTGGCGGAGAGCGCCGGGTTGGGGGGACGGCGAAGAGGGGAGTGGTTTGGCGGTGAGGATGTAGTTGAGGATGCGGCCGGAGGCGTCGCGGACGGGGGCGCAGAGCCATGAGCAGGGGATGCGGCCGGGGAGGGTGCCTTTGACGGGAGTGGGTTCCGGGTGGCCGAGGCGCATGGCGGCGAGGAGCGCGGCGGGGTCGGCGGTGATGGCGGCGAGCGGTTGGCCGACGAGGGCGGCGGGATCGATGCCGCAGGCGGCGGCGAGGGCGCGGTTGGCGTAGAGGATGGGAGGGCCCAGGGAGGCGAGGGGCCCGCAATCGATGATGGCGACGGCGTCGGAGACGAGGTCGAGGGCGATTTTGAGGTGATGATTGACGGCCATGACCCGGCCAATGGGGTCGGCGGGTTGGGCGTGGAGAGGCATGTCAGGGTCGGGAAAAGAGACGCCTGATGGTTAATGCATGTGAACTAAGCCCGCGAGGGGTTTTTTGGGTGGAACGCGGGTGGGGAGGGTGAGAGGGAGGCGAGTGCTACCTGCCTGCGAACTTCTGTTTTACCTTCTCCATGTATTCGGGGAAATCGTCATTGGCGCCTGGTTTCACGGGCAGGAAAAACCGGTTCTGCTGCAGGCGGTGGACTGCCTCCATGGCGAGTGCTTCGTCCAGCCAGCTTCGACGCACTGCCATTTCCATGAGTCCGAGAGTACCAGTCAGTTCGAGCCCCATGGCCTGTGCTGCTTTGCGTGCGAGTGTTTCATCAATGGCGACCGCGCATTGCCGCTGCGTTGCGACGGAGAGAACGCTTCGCTCCCCGTCGCCAAGCAGCGGGCTGAAATCAGCGGGAATCGCCGCCAGAGCCGTCAGTGCGTCATCGCACCTTGTGAAATGGGTCCGTAGGAACTCATCGTAGAAACCTCCGTGCGGGTCGCGCGTGACCTCGCGTTGCACATCAGGAGTGATGAGCAGCCCGCAGGTTTCGTTCAGCGAGGCTGCCAAGGTTTCGAGTCGGCCCCGGTGGCCGAGATTGAACACAACGGATGCGTCGCAGACGAGGGGCACTGGTCTTGAACTCATCTGGTCCTACATGCCTTCCGTTTCGGCGAGGCCGAGTTCCATCACGTCCTCGCTCAACTGGTGCAGGTAGCTTTCCACCTCGTCGCGTGCGGCGAACGTCCATTCCGCGGCCTTGCCCATGCTAGCTTTCTCTGCCTTCACCAGTTCGACCACATGAGTCAACAGCTTGCGAGGCAAGTGCTTTTCGAGGTCGCTGATCCGTGGTCCGGCCGGTTCAGGTTGAGCGGCGGGTCGTTTCACCGACGTGAAAAACTCTTCTTTCTGCGGGTAGCTCAGGATCCCGTGTTGTACGAGGCGGTAAAACATGGCCTCGTTTGATACGCCAAACCGGTCCGCCGCCGCGAGAAAGCCTGGCTGTGTTTTCAGGCGCGATCCGCTCTGGGCGAGGAGCAACGCGATTTCGGCCTTCGGCATGAGAAACTCCGCGGCGAAATGATTCGCTTCTTTTTCCTTTGGATCGTTCCGCGTCGCCATCACCGAAACGGTTGTCTGTTCTGTGCCACGGAGATGAAAGAGCAGGTGGGCCAGTTCGTGGCAGAGCGTGAAGAGTTTCACACGCTCCGGCATCCGGGAGTTGACGAAGATGACACTGAAATCACTCTGGCAGGAAAGTCCTGACATTTTCGGAGGCAGCTTCCATTCGAAAACCAGCACCTCCTGTTCCGCGAGAGCCTCCCGCAGTTCGTCATAAGTCACCCGGGTATTCAGACGCAGGAACTGCCGCACGGTCGTTGCCAGCTGAGGCAGCATCTGATCGCTCCAGTGAAGCTCAAGGGAAAGACGCCGCGGCAGTTGTTCCGTCCGTTGCCATACTTCGTGAAGGAAATGGATCTGCTGGCCCGCATCTGTGAGTGCGACTCCAAAATCGAGCTTTTCCGCGCCATCGCGGGCCACCTGGCTGCGTGGCTGGAAGTTTACTGCCGGGCGCTCTGCCCGGAGGAACGACTGCGTGACGCCGAAGAACCGGCTCATTTCCCAGCACTGAGTCTCGTCCGGTACCCGTTCCCCGCTTTCCCATTTCGAGACCAAAGACGCGGAAACATGCAGACGCGCGGCCACCTCCTTTTGGCTTTTCCCGAGGCGGTTGCGCACGGCGGTGAGATTGGCTGCGAAGGCGTTCATGGAAGACTTGTCCATTTTATGCATCAAAATGCATGGAAATCGCGTTTCTGCAATACAATGCGCCGTCAACATGACAAGCCGCGCCGTTTGTAGACAGCTGTCTTCCGGTGAAGCTGGGTCGATCCTCGCGGCATGAAGAAGCCAACCCCGTTTGGACGGGGCTGGCTATCCGGCCACACCCAGGCTTGGGGCGGCTGGCATTTCAGGTGCGTTCGAGTTTCACCCGCGCGTCTCTGGTCAGCAGCTTTGGCAGATGCTGCGGAACGCATCTGGATGATCGATGATGTAGCGCAGCAGCAGTAGGGGCACATCTTCCAGATCGGGGGTTTTGGCGTAGACCTCATCAAACCACTCACGGCTTGCGACTGCATCTGGCGGTGCGGTGGCATCGTCCTTGTGCGGGGTGATGGGTGATCCTGCGAGGCCGCGTCCGACCAGAAGGGCACGAAGGCACTCGGCGTGCCGCGAAGCTCCGACGGCCTCCAGTGCTGCGGGCAATTCGTGGGAATAGGCGAGGCTTTCGGGGCCTACAATATCCCCGGGCATGCCGATGCTGATGGGACACCAGTAGTGCGCATCGATGATCCAGACGGTGCGGATCTCCGGCGCGACAACGTCCGGACCTGTCCTTTCAACATGGTCGGCGATGCCGAAGCGAGGGTGAGGCAGGTTTTCGAGTTCGAGCAATGCTTCCGCGGCAGCCATCGCTGTCGGGTCCACGCCGAAGGCCAGGTGACGGAGCCTGGAAAGGCTGTCATTCCGATCGTACGCGGCCCAGTGCATCAGGAACTCGATGGGTTTTCCGGCTGAGTTCGGTTCAGCGCAAATGAGCGCATCGCGGAGCGGCTCAAGGCGTTCCCGTGCAATCCTGACATCTGCCAGCCGTATGGCCTGGAGCCTGGACTCCAGAAACTGACTGGTCGCGGAGAAGCCGGGGCCGGAGGTCAGTGCCTCGACCGCTTTTTTCTGGTCCAGAGCGAGGAGTACGGACTCGATGTTCCTCCAATAGTGGAGGGGGGATTCGATGTGCTGGATCAGTTCGGCGAGCAGCGTGCTGCGCCATTTCTGCGAGCCTAGCCCTTCCCTGGCGGCAGCCGTGATGCCACGGAGAACAGGCTTTGCTGCCAGTTCAGGGGCATCCCGGAGTATCCCGAGGAGAAAGTCCAGGGTTGAGTCTGCCCCTGTGGAAGCGAGAGCTTCAAGGATAGAGGCCTAGAGGGCGCGGGAGGAGATTTCGGTGGAGAGGGCGGCGAGGAAGTCGGTGGGGGACTGGGTGCCGAGGTCGCCGCGGGAGCGGTGGCGGACGGAGACGGAGTTGGCTTCGGCTTCTTTCTGGCCGATGACGAGCATGTAGGGGATTTTCTCGAGCTGGGCGGAACGGATTTTGGCGCCGATTTTTTCCGAGGCGTCGTCGAGGGAGGCGCGGATGCCTGCGGCTTTGAGCTGATTGAAGACGTCGCGTGCGAATTCGTCAGTTTTTTCGCTGATGGTGAGGACGCGGACCTGTTCCGGGGAGAGCCACGTGGGGAAAGCGCCGGCGAAGTGTTCGATGAGGACCCCGCAGAAGCGTTCCATGCTGCCGAAGGGGGCGCGGTGGATCATGACCGGGCGGTGCTTCTGGTTATCGGGGCCGATGTAGGAGAGGTTGAAGCGGACGGGGAGGTTGTAGTCGACCTGGACGGTGCCGAGCTGCCATTCGCGGCCGATGACGTCTTTGACGACGAAGTCGATTTTTGGGCCGTAGAAGGCGGCTTCGCCAGGTTCTTCGGTGAAGGGGACGCCGAGGGTGGCGGCGGCGCTGCGGCAGGCGGCTTCGGCCTTGTCCCAGTTTTCGGGGGTGCCGGTGTATTTGTTAGAATCCGGGTCGCGGAGGCCGACGCGGACGCGGTAGTTGGCCATGCCGAGGGTGGTTAGGACGGTCTTGACGAGAGAGAGGCAGCCGAGGACTTCAGCGGCGACCTGATCTTCAGTGCAGAAGAGGTGTGCGTCGTCCTGGGTGAAGCCGCGGACGCGGGTCATGCCGTTGAGTTCGCCGCTTTGTTCCCAGCGGTAGACGGTGCCGAATTCGGCTAGGCGGACGGGGAGGTCGCGGTAGCTGCGTGGGGCGCTGTCGAAGATCTTGATGTGATGGGGACAGTTCATGGGTTTGAGCATGAAGCCGTCGAGGAGCTGGTCGTCTGGGAGGATGCGTTCCGGGGGGATTACTTCCTTGCCGGAGCGTTCGTTGATGCCGTCGGCGAGGCGCTGGGAGACGGCGTCGAGGCGGTGGAGGATTTCTGCGCAGGAGCAGCCGGAGTCGGCGCACTTCTGGAATTCGTCGTTTTCGATGATGGCACCGAACTGACTATCTTTGTAGTAGGGGAAGTGGCCGCTGGTTTTGTAGAGGGCGAGTTTGCCGATGTGCGGGGTGAAGACCTGGCTGTAGCCCTGGCGGGTGAGTTCGGTGCTGATGAAGTTCTGGAGTTCCTGGCGGATGATGGCGCCTTTGGGGGTCCAGAGGATGAGGCCCTGGCCGACGTCGTCGTCGATGTGGAAGAGCTGGAGTTCGCGGCCGAGCTTGCGGTGATCGCGTTTTTTGGCTTCTTCGAGTGCGACGAGGTGCTGTTCGAGGTCTTCTTTGGATTCGAAGGCGGTGCCGTAGAGCCGCTGGAGCTGGCCCTTGGATTCGTCGCCCATGTAGAAGGACGAGGAGACGGCCATGAGTTTGACGTTTTTACACTTGCTGGTGTAGTTGACGTGAGGGCCGGCGCAGAGGTCGAGGAAGTCGCCGTTCTGGAAGCAGGAGATTTCCTCGTCGTCGGGAATTTTGTCGATGAGGTCGAGTTTGAAGCGGCTGGGGTTGCCTGGGCGTTCGGCGAGACCGCCGAGGCGGCCGGAGAGGGCGAGGGCTTTGGCTTCGTCGCGGGAGAGCGTGCGTTTTTCGAACTTCTGATTTTCCTTGGCGATCTTCTTCATTTCGGCCTCGATTTTTTCGAAGTCGTCCGGGGTGATCCGGTGGGCCATGTCGAAGTCGTAGTAGAAGCCGGAGTCGATGGGTGGGCCGTAGGCGAACTGGGCGTCTGGCCAGATTCTGAGGATGGCGGAGGCCATGACGTGGGCGGCGGAATGGCGGAGGCGTTCGATGTCTGACATCGCGGCGCGTTCATCGAGGGACTTGCGGTCGTTCATGGGAGGAGAGTGGGAAAGGGAAAGTGGGGTGGGCACAGTGCGGGCGGGAGTGGGTGTTGTCAAACTGCGGGGCTGGAATCGGGCTTGCGTGGGGGAGGGGGAATTGGGAGCGTGCGGGGATGAGAACGAGGCAGGTGATGGTGGTGATGGGGGTGTTGCTGGCTGGATCGGTGGTGATGAACCTCCGGCAGCTGTGGCGTGGGCGGGAGGTGGAGGAGAAGAAGCGGGAGGAGAAGGAGGTACCGAAGGTGGCGGTGCCGGAGATGGATTTTACGGGGACTGGGTTTGAGGATGGGGTGTGGCGGCTGGAGGGGCCGGAGTTGCCTGCTGGGCCGGGGGTGGGGGAGCGGCCGCTGCCTGAAGGGGAGATGGATGTACCTGAGTTGGTGCCTGGGGGGCGGGAGGAGTGAGTGGGAGGGGGGTGCGAGAGGGGGGGGATGGACCCGCGGGATGGTTGCAGTGTGCGATTGACGAGGAAGGGGCGGGCTCCAAGGCTGGCGGATGCGAAAGACTATATTTACAGCACTGTTGTCGCTGGCTTACGCCGGTGTGATGCAAGCCCAAGATGGCAAACCGGCTGCTGCTGCGGCGGCGGTTCCTGCGGAGCCGACTGCGGCGGACGTGGGTTATGCGCTGGGTTGCCTGATTGGCAAGAACGTGAGTGCGCAGGGGTTGAAGCCCGATGTTGAGGCGATGGTGGCGGCGCTGAAGGACACGATGGCTGGCAAGCCTGCGAAGTATTCTGATCAGCAGCTGCAGCAGATCATGCAGAGCCATCAGATGACGGCCGCGAAGGCGGCGGGCGGAAAGAACACGGAAGAAGGCAAAGCGTTTCTGGAAAAGAACGGGAAGCGTGAGGGCGTGAAGACGACCGCGAGCGGGTTGCAGTATGAAGTGCTGAAGCCAGGAACTGGTGCGAAGCCAGCGGCGACGGACACGGTGAAGGTTCACTACCACGGCACTTTGATCGACGGGGCTGTGTTTGACAGTTCGGTGGACCGCGGTGAGCCGATTTCGTTCCCGCTCAATGGCGTGATCAAGGGCTGGACGGAAGGCGTGCAGCTGATGCCGGTGGGATCGAAGTACAAGTTTGTGATTCCTTCTGAGCTTGCTTACGGCGAGCGCGGTGCGGGCGGGAAGATCGGGCCGAATGCGACTTTGATTTTCGAAGTCGAGCTGCTGGCGATCGAAGGTGAGAAGAAGTGAGTGAGAGCGGCGAAGGCCGCTGAAAAAAATGCGAGGAGCGGCTCCGGGTGATAAGGCCCGGGGCCGCTTCTGTTTTCGGGAGGGGATTGGCTGGGCTGGACAGGAGGGGGGATATGAGGCATGGGGAGGGGATGAAAGAGCCAGGTGCAGAGGAAGCGGAGACGGGCGGGCGGGCGACGGGGCCGTGGGACCGTTGGTCGGCGGTGTGGGCGATGGCAGGGCTGGTGGCGCTGGGGCCGGCGTATTTTGTGCCGGCGATGCTGGTGGCGAATGCGCTGGATGGGCCGCGGTGGTATTCGGTGTGGGGAGGGATCCGGGAGTTTTACGCGACGGGGAATCACTTTCTGGCGGGGCTGATTTTTGTGTTCAGCATGGTATTTCCGCTAGTGAAGCTGGTGTTGTGTCTGCTGTGTGCGGGCGGGCAGCACTGGTTGCCGCGGGGATTGCGTCAGAGGATTGTGCAGGTGACGTCGTGGTCGGCGAAGTACTCGATGCTGGACGTGCTGGTGATCGCGATGGCGATCATGCTGGTGAAGGTGGGGGAATATGTGAGGATCATGCCGTCGATGGGGCTGTATCTGTTTTCGTTTGCGGTGATGTGTTCGGCGGTGTCGGGGTGGCTGCTGGAGCGGTCGCTGGTACGGGAGGCTGCGGGGAGACTGCCGCGGCGGCCGGGATGGCGGTTGGCGGTGCTGCTGCTGGTGCCGGGGGTGGTACTGGCGTGGTGGGGCGGGTTGCGGGTGGAGAAGGAGCGTGGTGGGGAGGTGAGGACGGTGGTGCTGACGAAGCTGACGCAGCGGGGGGAGATGAAGCGGAGTGTGGAGAAGACGTTAGCGCTGAAGGAGCTGATGAAGGAGGAGCACCGGTTGTTTTCGAAGGACACGGTGAGGCGGATGCTGGAGTTCGGGCAGGCGGTGACTACGGATGCTGGGTGGAAGGATGCGGAGGTGTATGTGGTGGTGGAGCGGCGGAGTGGCGGGGTGGTGGAGAGCGGGCGGGTGACGGGGATGGATTTTGATGCGCGGGAGGTGACGGTGGAGTTTCCGTTGCCGGAGCCGGTGGTGTGGGGGGAAGTAGCGGCGGTTCGGCTAGTGTCGAATGCGAAGTATGCGGGGCTGGTGAATGTGCCGATAGAGGAGGAGAATGTGCGTGCGGAGGGGGATCCGTTCCGTGACTGGACGCGGCAGTGGCACGGGCGGATTTTCAGTTTTGATCTGAGGGGGCCGCGCGGGGCTGGATTTGTGAGCGCGTGTGTGGCGGCGTCGGCGGGGGTGGTGCTGACGTTGTGGGCGCTGAGCGGGCTGCTGTGCGGGGGAGGGCGGCGGCGGCCGGTGGCCAAAGAGAAGGAGGCGGCGGCGGGCGCGGAGGAGACGAGTTAGGAAAACGTCAGGGAGTCAGAGGAGACCGCGGCGTTTGAAGTCGAAGAGATTGATCCGCTGGGATTTCTGGATCATTTCGATGGTGAATTTGAGGAGACTGATTTCCCATGTGTCGTCGACGCCCTGGATGACGGCCATGAGGGGGTTGCCGTTGGAGCGGGTTTCTTCGAGGACGCGTTCGCAGACGACGGGGAGGGAGTCGTGGACGACAGATTCTGTGACGTCGGATTTACGGAAGCTGAAGCCGTAGCGGAGGAGGGCGCTGTTTTCCATGCGGCCTTTGAGCCATTCAGCGAAGGCGCGGGCGGGTTCGCCGAAGCCCTCGAAGTCGAGGTCTTCGGAGGGTTCGGGGCGGAGGATGCGAGGGCGGTCGGCGGTGATGCGGCCGCTGCGGACGCGGACCTGGCCGACATCGTCCATGAGTTCCGAGATGAGACGGAATTCGAAGCTAGTGGCTCCGAAGGTGTCGATGCGGCGGTCGGGTTCGTGGAGGACCTCGGTGGTTTCGAGGGCGTAGTGGATGTCGTCGTCGGAGTACATGGCGGCGGGCGGGGTTTATGGTGTTGCCGGAATTGTGGCATACACCACAACGCCTGTCATCTGCGGATACGAGGAGGAGCGGGGACCTGCTGAGTGAGACAGTGGAAGGAGCCGAGGCCCCAGACGAGTTCGGTGCTGTCGATGGGGACGATGCGGCGGTCCGGGAAGCATTCTGCGAGCTTGGCGAGGGCGCGTTCGTCATTGGGGTCATTGAAGACCGGGACGATGACGGATTGGTTGGTGATGTAGAAGTTGGCGTAGCTGGCGGGGAGCCGCTGATCGTCCATGATGAGCGGGCTGGGCATGGGGAGGACGAGGACATTGAGGCCGCTGTCGTCTTCGGTGGTCATGCGGCAGAGACGCTCGTAGTTTTCGAGGAGCCTTGGGTAATTTTCGTCGTCGGGGTTGTCTTCGACGACGGTGACGACGGTTTCCGGATTGATGAAGCGGGTGATGTCGTCGATGTGGCCGTCGGTGTCGTCGCCGGCGACGCCGTCGTGGAGCCAGAGGATTTTGTCGACGCCGAGGAAGTCGCGGAGCCGCTGTTCGATCTGCTGGCGGGAGAGGTGGGGGTTGCGGTTAGGGTTGAGGAGACAGGATTCGGTGGTGAGGAGGGATCCGCAGCCATTGAGGTCGATGCTGCCGCCTTCGAGGACCATGCCGCCTGGGAAGTCCTTGAGGCCGAGGAGGGAGGCCATGGCGGAGGGGATGTTGGTGTCCGGGATGGCTTCGGGGTATTTGCGGCCCCATGCGTTGTATTCCCATGTGGTGGCGGCGACCTCGCCGGTGGCGTCGTTGACGACGAAGATGGCGCCGTGGTCGCGGCACCATGGGTAGACGGCGGGGATGCTGGTGAGGATGAGGTTTTTGCGGGCTTCGGAGGCGACATTGCGTTCGATCCATGAACGGTCGTCGTCGTTGACGCAGTTGAGGTAGAGTGGTTCGGAGGCGGTGATGGCCTCGATGAGGCGGGCGAAGACCGGGAGGACGCGGTCGTGGTGGTCGCCGTCTGGGAAGGAGGTATTGAGGCGGGAGGGCCAGCTCATCCATGTGGCCTGATGGGGTTCCCATTCTGCGGGCATGCGCCAGCCTTGGTCGCGGAGAGAGAGGGGAGGAGTCATGGAGGTTGGAAAAAGGTGTGGATGGTGGCGGGAGGGAGGCTGAGGTGCAAGCCGATGGAGAGGAGGAAAGACGGGGAGGAATCAGGGGTGGGCGAGGGAGGAGACGCGGAGGTACTGGTCGCGGAAGAGAGAGGAGAGGTCGCGGGCGACGGTGGCGGCGATGATGGGGTCGCGGCTTTTGAGTTTGGCGGCGATGCCGGTGGCGGCGGTGTAGTTGACGGCGTCGAGGGAATCGAAAGTGGCGGTGGCGTTAGGAGGGAAGCCTGAGGCGTCGAGGGCGGCCCATGCGTTGCGGAGTTCGTGATGGGGGTCGATGCACATGGCGCGGATGATGACGCGGATGGTGCTGAAGAGGTCGGCGGTGAGTTCGGGGCGGTAGGTGAAGGCGATGCCTTTTTCCATGGGGCGGAGGTCGGGGTCCGAGGCGTTAGTGAGGGAGTCGGGGGAATAGAAGTCGCGGCGGATGGGCATGTTGCGGAGGGCCATTTTTTCGGGGCCGCCGGGGGTGCCGGCTTTCCAGCCCCAGAGTTTCTGGGCGTCCGCGGAGAGGAGGAATTCGATGAAGCGGGTGGCGAGTTCCGGGTTGGGAGCGCCGCGGAGCATGGCGACGGGCTGGGGGCTGACGGTGGTTTCGCCTTTGGGGGCGATGAAGTGGAGACGGCTAGTGTGGTTGGCGCGTTCGAGGCGTTCGACGAAATTGCGGCCGTAGAAGTCGACGCAGATGCCGGCGACGGCTTCGCCATCGGCGACGTCGAGGGGGATTTTGGTGGAGCTGTCGGTCCAGTAGCGGGCGTTGGCGGCGATGCGCTGGATGAGGCGGAGACCGTTGAGCCAGCCGGTGGCGGCGGCGGCGGCGCGGGCGGGATCGGAGTCGGGAGCGCTGGCGATGGCCTTCTGCATTTCGATCTGGAGGATGACCTCGAACATGGCGGCGACGGTTCCGGATTTGGTAGGATCGGCGAGGGCGATCTGGTTGCGCCATGCGGGGAGGGCGAGGTCGGCCCATGTGTGAGGGGGCGAGGGGATGCCGAGGGAGACGCGGCGTTCTTCATTCCAGCAGATGCCGAAGGCGGAGAGGCAGGTGCCGATCCATGTGAGGTCCGGGTCGTAGAGGTCCTGGCCGGCGATGTTAGCGGGGATGACGGCGTTGGAGAACCAGTCCGGGTGGGCTTTGCGGACGGCTTCGGGGCCGAGGCCGGCGGCGTTGCGGCTGACGGTGAAGCCTTGTTTTTTGAGGCCGTTGTAGTCGACGGGGCCGCCGCCGAGCATGAGGTCGATGCCGACGCCGGCGGAGGACTGGAGGAAGGCGGTGCGTGCGGGGGAGTTGCTGCGTGCGTCGGCGAAGTCGTGGATGAGGGAGGCGTCGTTTCCGGCGGTGGTCCAGACGTTTTCGAAGGCGGCGGTGAATTCGGATTTGAGGACCTTGATGATGTCGGAGGTACCGCCGGGGACGCGCCAGTCGATGACGACGCGGCGCTGGTGGTGGGTGAGCATCCACTGCTGGAAGCCGCGTTCGAGTTCGTAGCGGATGGTTTCGACGTGCGGGGTGACGACGACGAGACGGTCGGCGGGTAGGTAGTCGGCGCTGCGGGCGCTTTCCTTGGGTTTGAGGAGGATGGGAGCGGCGATGGTGACCGCCATGGCGAGGAAGACAGCGAGGTAGCGGTACATGGTTTGGCGGCACGGGGGTGGACCGGCGGTCCCGTGAGGAGCGGTAGGCGCGGGGGCCGCGGGATTCAAACCGGTTTTCCGGCCGGGAGGGATTCGGGGGGTGGGGCTCGGTCGGAGACAGGGTGGTGCAAGTGCCCGGGCCTCTGGGCGGTCGTCATGACGCGGACACAACCCAATCCTCCACGGCGAGGCCCGGGACTCTGCCAAACTCATCAGAGTTGTGTGTCACGACGGTGAGTCCGTGAGTGAGCGCGATGCTGGCGATGATGAGATCATTGCCTCCAATGATGAGGCCTTGGGATTCCAAATCATCACGCACCCGGGCGTAGTGCCGCGCGGCGGTGACATCGAAGGGCAGGCACACCAGCGCGGAGAGGGCGGCCTCTATTTTGGCTTCGCGTTCACTGCGCTTCTCGTAACGCCGGGCTCCGTAGAGCAATTCGGCCCAGACGACTGGACAGGTCACGATGCCACGGCGGTCTGTCACCTCCAGTTTTGCGCGCAGCATGGGGTGCCCGCCTTTGAGATAGAGAATCCAGATGTTGGTGTCGAGCAGGTAACGCATCACCAGCGGGGCAAGGATTCCGCGGGAGGATCTTCGGGTGCTTCAAGTGGCTCCCCGGCGAAGCTGCCTTCGGTGCGGTCAAAGTAACCCACCGGCCACCCCCGGGTGTCCAGTTCCTGAGCATGGACCACACGCGTCTCGAGCAACGCCAGCGAGTCCCTGACAAGACGCTCCAGCGCCGCGGCTGAACCAGGGTCGAGCCGGGCCAGGGCGTTCTCGAGCTCAACGGAGATGGGACTCATGGTGAAACAGTGACTTATTCCGTACGAAAGGCAACTTTTGAAACAAGGTGGCCGTCTGTCTGCGGGGGACAGGGGGTCGATTTCATTTTGGGAGGACGTCGGCACACCCGTCGGTGAGCCGCCGCAGCTGGCCAGATCTCTGGAAGTGAGGGTTTACGGGAGTTGGCGGGCGGGTGCCCGGCGGCGACGGGATGCGGATGCGAGGGCGGCGGTTGCGGTGAGGAGGGCGGTGCCGGGTTCGGGGATGGCGTAGCCGTATTGGACGTGGTCTATTTGACGAACGTTGTCGATATTCAGCCGCCAGATCCCGGCAGACGCGTGGATGCCGAAGAACCGGTGCTGTCGCGTGTCGCCAGGAAAGCTGTTGGGCCGGGGTATCCACGACAGAGGATCGTAGCCGCCTTCCGTGCTTTCCGGCCCGGTGAAGGTCGCCACGCCAAACTCCACTTCACTGAACGGGTCCAGCGCTTCGGTGACAACGAAGCCAACGTATGTCGGGTATCGCCCCTGTTCATCAGGGCTGAACCGAAACTCCATCCGGCCATAAATCTGCCCTTTCGCCTGATCGAGGGTGGTCCATGTGTCACCGAGGAGACCTCTAAAATCCCCGTTCAGTCCGTCGTCAGCATCAACGGACCACGTTGTAATGACATTGCCCAGCAAACGGTGAGACCGACCTAGCTGCTGACTCCAGACTTCCATGCCGTTGACTACGTCCACGACCCGCGGCGAATCCCACGAGGTGATGTGGGGCGTGTTCAGTTGGTGGTCCTCAAAGTCCTCGAGATAAATGGTGCCTGCCTGTATCCCCGGAAAAAACGGGCTGTCTGCAGCGCTGAAATAAGGCAACTCTTCGTAGAAAACTACAGCCGCGCTTGCCTCCGCCACAGGCATACCGAGGCAGCCGATCGATAACAATAGGTGCGTTTTCATGATGTCAGTCGGCAAGATCACGGGCCTAGGTCGAGTGTAAATGCCCAGACATCTGGATGTCGCGGGAGTGGGCGCGGGCGGGTGCCCGCCGGCGACGGGATGCGGCGGCGAGGGCGGCGGTTGCGGTCAGGAGGGCGGTGCCGGGTTCGGGGATGGCGTAGCCGTATTGGACGTGGTCAACGTAGAGGCGTTGGTTGAAATCGGACGCAATGGCACCGATTCCCTGCGGGGCATAGACTCCGACAAACTGAAACTCACCCCACTCCAAAATGTAACGATAGTTAGCCAGAAGGTTTCCTGACGGATCGTAGGCGGCGAATGTCGCGTCCGATTGATCCAGGGTATCCATGACCCATCCGGCATGAGTTGGAAACCGACCCTCAGCATCTCGGCTGAACTCTGCCCTGATGGTGTGTGTGTTGCCAGCTGCGAAATACACGAATCCGAAATCATTGTCGGTTCCATTGCCTAGCACCCCGTCGTCTTCATCGACGCTGGAGCCATCCAGCAGGAAACCGCTGGTCATGGCGAGGCCCGGGGTATTGACGAGGCCGTCTTCGAAGTCCTCGACGTAGATGCTGCCCTGCCGGATGCCGGCGGCCCAGGGGCTATCGCTGCGTTGGGCGTAGGGGTAGCGCTTCGAGTCGAACAGGACTTCAAAAGGATCCGGTATGACGAGAGCGCTCGAATAGGGAACGTAGAGGGTGACGCCCGGAGCAGTCGAACAGCTTCCTGCGGTGAAGCTGTAGTTTGGCGGCATGCCGGCGACAGAGCACGCGGCCTGCGTGCGGACGGTGCCTCCCATGGCGAACGCGATGAGGGCGGTGAGGAGCGGCTTCATGGAGCGGGCGGGTAGAGGTTCTGGGCGCGGAGGAGGTGAGGCGTACAAGCCTAGCGCTGGGCGAGGGTGGTGCAAGTGGCCGGGCCTCTGGGAGGTCGTGGGCTGTGTTCTCGCGCCCCGTTGGGGCGCCGGGATATATAGTCGGGGTATCCCAGGGCCTTCGCTTTGCTTCGTCCCTGGGCTAGGCTCTTGGGGCCCGTTGGGCCGGGGGGCGGGCGTGTGGGGAGAGGGGTGCGGGAGGGTGTTGGTGCGGGGGGCTGATGCCGGGACGGAGGCATTACGGGTTGGCTCGGTCGGAGACAAGGCCGGGACGGCCTTGCTACGGCGCGGGGCCGATGGTGGTTTGCTGGGGCAGCGACAAGGGCGGGACGCCCTTGCTGCGGGTGGGGGCGGGTACGGGATGGGGCGGGGGCGGGTGAGGGGCTTGCTAACTCGCTAGCGCTCGTCGACGCGGACGAGGAAGCAGCTGCATCGGTGCGGGGAGACGAGGCTGGGGGGGCGGGGTTAAGGAGTGTCAGGCGAGGAGGTTGTGGATGTCTGAGAATGGGAGGTTGTGGGCGTCGGCGACTGGTTTGCAGGTGAGGTGGCCGTTGAAGGTATTGATGCCTGAGAGGAGTTCTGGTTTGAGGCGGCAGGCTTCGGGGAGGCCGTGGTCGGCGAGGAGGCCGAGGTAGCGGTGGGTGGCGTTGGTGAGAGCCTGGGTGGCGGTGCGAGCGTAGGCTCCGGGCATGTTGGCGACGCAGTAGTGGATGACGCCTTCTTCGGTGTAGGTGGGTGCGGCGTGGGTGGTGGGTCTGGTGGTTTCTGCGCAGCCGCCCTGATCGACGGCGATGTCGACGAGGACGCTGCCTTCGGGCATGGCGCGGAGCATTTCGCGGGTGATGAGTTTGGGGGCGCGTGCGCCGGGGACGAGGACGGCACCGATGACGAGGTCGGTGCGTGGGAGGAGGTCGAGGAGGCTGGCTGGGCTGGAGTAGAGCGTGTGAGCGGTGTGCATGGTGATGTCGAGGAAGCGCATGCGGTCCATGTCGACTTCCATGATGGTGACATCGGCTCCGAGGCCTGTGGCGATGCGAGCGGCGTTGATGCCTGCGGTGCCGCCGCCGAGGACGACGACCTTGCCTGGGAGGACGCCGGGGACCCCGCTGAGGAGTGTGCCGCGGCCGCCCTGGTGGCGGGCGAGGTGATAGGCACCGACCATGACGGACATGCAGCCGGCGATTTCGCTCATGGGTTCGAGGAGCGGGAGCCGGTGGTGGAGTTCGACGGTTTCGTAGGCGATGGCGGTGGCGCCGGTGTGGAGGAGGGCCTCGGTGAGTTCCTTTGAGGCGGCGAGGTGGAGGTAGGTGAAGAGGAGCTGGCCCTTGCGGAGGAGGGCGAGTTCGGAGGGCTGGGGCTCCTTGACTTTGACGATGATGTCGGCGGCGGCGAAGACCTCGGCGGGGTTGCTAGCGATGGTGCAGCCTGCGGCGAGGTATTCGGAGGTGGGGAAGCCGGCGCCTTGCCCGGCGTCGGATTCGACGATGACCTGGTGGCCCTGGCGGATGAGCTGCCATGCGGCCGAGGGGGTGAGGGCGATGCGGTTTTCCTGAGCTTTGATTTCGCGTGGGACGCCGATGCAGGTGCGGTTCATGGCGCGAGGGTAGCGCCGGGCGCGGGATCCGCAATCGCGGAGGCGGGGGAGGGAGCTGGGAGGGATCAGGGCCGGAGGATCATGACATCGTCCGGGGAGGCGGTGAGGTGGACGGCGTCGGGGCCGGAGGGGCGGAGGCCGGCGGGATTGAGTTCGGCGAGTCGGAAGGAGGAGGGGCCGGCGGTGACGGAGTACTGGGCAAGTTCGCCGAGGTAGATGCTTTCGGTGAGGGTTCCGGAGAGCGAGTTGAGGTCGGCTGGGGCGGGGGAGAAGCGGAGACTTTCGGGGCGGACGCAGAGGACGACGGCGTCGCCGGTGGCGGGTTGCCATGAGGGGTCGGTGAGGCGACCGTTCCAGAGACCGTGAGGGGATTGGACGGATCCTTGGCCTTGATAGGAGCCCTGGAAGAAGTTGGCTTCGCCGATGAAGGAGGCGACGCCGGTGGAGAGGGGGGCGCGGTAGACCTCGCGAGGGGAACCGACCTGACTGATGAGGCCTTTTTCCATGACGGCCATGCGGTCGGCGAGGTGGAGGGCTTCTTTCTGGTCGTGGGTGACGTAGACGGCGGTGAGGCCGAACTGGTTGCAGATGCGGCGGATTTCGCCGCGCATGTCGAGGCGGAGTTTGGCGTCGAGGTTGGAGAGAGGTTCGTCGAGGAGGAGACAGTCAGGTCTGACGGCGAGGGATCGGGCGAGGGCGACGCGTTGTTGTTGGCCGCCGGAGAGCTGGTTGATGCGGCGTTCGCCGAGGTGGCCCATCTGGACCATGTGGAGGGCTTCGCGGACGCGGGAGACGATGTCTGGTTTGGGGAGTTTGCGTTCCTGGAGGCCGAAGGCGACGTTTTCAGCGACGCTGAGGTGAGGCCAGAGGGCGTAGCTCTGGAACATCATGGCGGTGTTGCGGCGGTGGGCGGGGACGCCTGACATGTCGCGGTCGCCGAAGTGGATGGTGCCGCTGTCCTGCTGATAGAAGCCAGCGAGGTGGCGGAGGAGCGTGGTTTTTCCGCAGCCTGAGGGGCCGAGGAGGAAGAACATTTCGGCGGCGGCGATGGTCAGGGAGACATCGTGGAGGACCCTTGTACCGTCGAAGGATTTGGAGAGGTGGCGGATCGAGATGGGGACCATGCGCTGGGGACGGTGGAGAAGGGCTGGGTGGGTGTACGCGCCGGAGCGGTTGAATGCAAGCCGTGGGGTCAGCGGCGGCGCTGGAGGAGGATGGCAGCGGCGGCGAGGCAGGCGGAGAGGGCGAGGAGAGCGGAGGCGAGGGCGTTGATTTCCGGGGTGAAGGTTTTGCGGATGAGGCTGGCGGTTTCGATGGGGACGGTGCTGGAGCCTGGGCCGGAGAGGAAGCTGCTGATGACGTATTCGTCGAGAGAGACCCCGATGGCGAGGAGGGCGCCGCCGGCGATGGCTGGCCAGAGGTGGGGGAAGAGGATGAGGCGGAGGGCGGAGGTGGTGGAAGCGCCGAGGTCGCGGGCGGCGTCGAGGAGACGCCAGTCGAAGCGGTCGAGTCGGGCGGAGACGAGGAGGAAGACGTAGGCGAGGGAGAGGAGACTGTGGCCGAGGATCATGGGGGTGAGGCCTGGGGCGAGTGCGAAGGCGGTGAGGCACCAGAGTTTGAGGGCGAGGGCGACGACGACGTCGGGGGCGATGATGGGGAGGAGGAGGGAGGCGGCGACGCGGGTGCGGTGGCGGCGGAGGGAGGCGTGGCCGATGGCGGCGGGGACGCCGAGGAGGAGGCCGATGGCGGTGGAGATGGCGGCGACGAGAGCGGAGTTGCCGGCGGCGCGGAGGAGACGGGCGTTTTCGGAGAGCTGGGCGTACCACTTGGTGGTGAAGCCGCCCCATTGCATGGCGGACGGGCTGTTGCTGAAGCTGAAGACGATGAGGGTGAGGACGGGGAGGTAGAGGAAGACGAGGACGGCGGCGGTGTGGAGGCGGAGCCACCATGGGAGGTGGCGGAGGAGAGCCGGGTGGGTGGTTAGGGCGTTCATGCGCGGGAATTGCGGTCGAGCCTGAGGGAGAGGGCGAGGCCTGCGAGCATGAGGAGGATGACGAGGATGGAGAGGGCGGCACCGCCTGGCCAGTCGTGGTTCTGGCCAACGAAGCGCTGGCTGATGAGTGTGCCTGCGAGGAGGTTTTTGGAGCCGCCGAGGAGGTCCGGGATGATGAACGTGCCGACGGCCTGGATGAAGACGAGGATGGCTCCTGCGGCGATGCCTGGGGTGACGAGCGGGAGGATGATGTGGCGGAGGATGGCGCGTGGGGGAGCGCCGAGGTCGGCGGCGGCTTCGATGAGTCTGGGGTCGGTGCGGGCGAGGGCGGAGACGACTGGCCAGACCATGAAGGGGAGGAAGTAGTAGACCATGCCGAGGAGACTGGCGGCTGGGGAGTAGAGCCATTGACCGCCTTCCGGGACGAGGTGGAGAGCGGCGAGGGCGCGGCCGGCGAGACCGTCGCGGGCGAGGAGACTCATCCATGAGTAGACAAGGACGAGAGAGTTAGCGGCGAGCGGGAGCATGACGAGGGCGAGGATCGTGCGGCCGGTGCGCTGGGAGGAGCGGCTGATGAGCCATGCGGTGGGGAGGCCGGCGGCGAGGGTGCCAAAAGTTGTCAGGGCGGCCATGATGAGCGTGCGGGTGAGGACCTTGAGGACGCCGGGGTCGAGGAGACTGCGCCATGCGTCTGGTGAGAAGGACCAGACGATGGGTTGGCCGCGCTGGGCGAAGGAGGCGGCGACGGTCATGAGGAGCGGGGCGGCGAACCAGAGGGCGAGCCATGAGAGGGCCGGGGCGAGGAGGGGCCGGGGCTTCATGGGTTGGAGGGCGGGTCGGGGATGGGCCAGACGGATTCGGGGCGGCACCATGGGGCGATGATGGTTCCGGGTTCCGGGGCTGGTCTGGTGGAGTCGATGAGAGCGGTTAGGGAGGTGCCTGAGGGGAGGAGGAGGGAGACGCGGGTGGAGGCGCCGGAGAAGACCGTGGAGGTGACGCGGGCGGGCGGGAAGACGATGGCGCTGAGGCCTGGGGAGCCGGAGGCGTGGAGGTGTTCCGGGCGGATGGCCAGGGTGATGGCGGATGGGGCGCCCTGGCCGCGGGGGACGCGGAAGCCGAGACCTTCGGCGGAGACGAGCCATGAGTCGGAGTCGGTGCCTGCGAGTGTGCCTGCGAGGAAGTTGTTATCGCCGAGGAAGGCGGCGGCGAAGCGGGAGGCTGGGCGGAGGTAGAGATCGTGGGGTGAGCCGGTCTGGATGATGCGGCCGTGGTCCATGATGGTTAGTCTGGAGGACATGCCGAGGGCTTCTTCCTGATCGTGGGTGACGTAGATGAATGTCAGGTTCCGGGATTGCTGGAGGTCGCGGAGTTCGTGCTGCATTTCCCTGCGGAGGCGGAGGTCGAGAGCGCCGAGGGGTTCGTCGAGGAGGACGATTTCGGGGTTGGTGGCGAGGGCGCGGGCGAGGGCGACGCGCTGCTGCTGACCGCCGGAGAGTTGTGAGGGGAGACGGCTGGCGAGGTGGTCGAGGCGGACGAGAGCGAGCATGGCTAGGGCGGCGCGGTCGCGGTCGGCGCGGTTGATGCCCTGCATGCGGAGGCCGAAGGCGACGTTTTCGCCGGCGGTGAGGTGGGGGAAGAGAGCGTAGTTCTGGAAGACCATGTTGACGGGACCTGCGAAGGGCGGGTGGTCCGTGGAGATGGGTTGGCCGCAGACGGAGATGGCGCCGGAGTCCGGGGGTTCGAAGCCTGCGATGAGGCGGAGCGTGGTGCTTTTTCCGGAGCCGCTGGCGCCGAGGATGGAGAAGAATTCGCCGCGGGGGATATCGAGAGAGAGGTCGCTGACGACGGGGTTGCCGTGGAAGGACTTGGAGACCGAGCGGAGCGAGACGGCGGCGTCCATGGGTTGCGGCGGGTGGGGGAGTTAGGTGGTCAGCGGAAGATTTTGAGGGCGAGACCGCGGAGCCATGCTTTGGCGACGTAGCGGACCTTGCGGGAGAGCGGGAGACTGTAGCGGAGGTCGAAGACCCGGCAGCCGTCGTGCTGGAGGAGATCGAGCGTGCCGCTGTAGATGCGGCGCATGGTTTCGGAGGCGAGGAGCGGGCCCTCGTCTTCGCGGCGCCATGCGGCGACTGCGGCGGCGTATTCGCTGCGGGCGCGGGCGATCTGGATGTCCATGAGGCGGAAGAAGCCGTCGTGGTAGCGGTGGGCGGCGATGTCAGCTTCGGTGCAGCCGGCGGCGGCCATTTCGTCGAGCGGGAGGTAGAGACGGCCGCCGTTCTCCCAGTCGGCGCGGATGTCGCGGAGGATGTTAGTGATCTGGAGGGCGTAGCCGAGGTGGATGGCGTAGTCGCGGCTTTCGGGGGTGCGGCAGCCGAAGATTCTGACGCTGACGAGGCCGACGCAACTGGCGACGCGGTGGCAGTAGATGCGGAGGTCTTCCCACGAGGCGAAGCGGCGTGGTTCGAGGTCCATGCTGACGCCTTCGATGATTTCCTCGAGGTCTGAGACTGGGACGTGGTTGCGGTCGCGGAGGGCGACGATGGATTGTTCGAGCGGATTCATGTCCGCGGCGCGTTCGTGGATGACATCCCGCCAGCGCTGGAGGCCGGCGATGCGATCGGCGACGGGGATGCCTTCGTCGTCTGCGATGTCATCGACGATGCGGCAGAAGGCGTAGAAGGCGTACATGTCCTCGCGGCGTTCTTCCGGGAGACTGGCTAGGGCGAAGGCAAGGTTCGACCGGCTTTTGCGCACAATGGCGGCGGCGGCGGCGGCGGGCGAATTGTCGGACATGGGGAATTGGTGAAGCTATACGCTTCACTGGTCCCGGGTGGCTGTCCACATTGAATCCGCAGGTGCGTGATGGGGGAGTCACGCTGGTGGAGGCTGGGGGTTACAAGCCTGAGGCGTTGAGTTTGCGGCGGACGATGCGGTTGCCTGCGGCGACGCAGAGCCATGAGCGGTCTGGGCCTGCGAAGGTGGCGCTGACGATGGATTGGCCTGGGGCAGGGTGGGAGAGGAGCCCGCATTCTCTGCCGGTGGGGTCGAAGACCTGGACGCCGAGGGCGGAAGTGACGAACCAGCGGCCGTCCTTGTCTGAACACATGCCGTCGCCGCCGCTCTGGGTTTTGAAGGGAGGCGGGGCGTTGAAGGGGAATTCGCCGGCTGGGTCGATGGGGCGGCGGAGGGACATGATGGGCATGCCTGCGTCGAGGGTGCCGTTGGAGCGGACGCGCCATGCGTGGACGAAGCGGCCTGTGTATTCTGAGACGGCGAGGGTGCCGCCGTCTGGGGAGAGGGCGATGCCGTTGGGGCCGGAGAGGCCGGAGGCGGCGGTGGCGAGGGTTTTGGATTTGAGGTCGAGGGAGACGACCTCGCCTTTGCCGGTGTCGGTGAAGTAGACGAAGCCGTTGGAGGAGACGGCGAGGTCATTGGGGTTGACGTTGGAGGCGAGGATTTCGGTGGCTCCGGTGGCTGGGTTCATGGCGGTGAGCTGGTGGCTGCTGCCGCTGCAGAAGATGATGCGGCCGTCCGGGGCGGCGTGGGCTCCGCTGCCGTTGTGGTCGGAGAGTTTGGTTTTGGAGCCGTCTGGGGCGATGCGCCAGTAGCCGCCTGATTTGAGGTCGTTGGCGAAGAGATTGCCGGTGGCGTCGCTGGAGAGACCGTCTGCGAAGCCGAAGCCGTCGGCGAGGAGCTGCCATGATTCGCCGTCGATGAGGAGCTTGTTGAGAGAGAGGTCGCCGCCGAGGTCGTCCTTGGTTTTGCCGGGGGATGAGGTGGTGGATTCGGAACGCCAGAGCCAGCGCATGGCGTCTGGGAAGATGGCACCGCCGCGGTGGCTGTTGTGGCCGAATCCTTCCTGCCAGTCGAATTTGAGGTCGTAGCCCATGTAGGCCAGGGCGGCGTGCATCTGGCGGTTGGCGGTGGGCCAGTGGCCGAAGGGGTTGTCGAGGTCGCCGGAGGAGTCCTGGAGGAAGACGCGGAGGGGTTTGCGTTCGGTTTTACGGATGAGATAGGGGTAGGAGTTGCCGCCGCGGAGATTGACGAAGCTGCCGATGGTGCTGAGGACGCGGCGGAATTGGTCAGGGCGTTCCCATGCGGCGGTGAAGCTGCAGATGCCGCCGCTGCTGGCACCGCAGAGACCGCGGCGTTCGGGGTCTTTGGAGACGGGCCAGAGTTTTTCGATTTCGGGGATGATTTCGTCGAGGAGGAAGCGGGAGTAGGCTGGGCCGAGGCCGTCGTATTCGAGACTGCGGTTGCTGCTGCTCCACGGGTTCTGACGGGGTTTGGCTGGGTCGTGGCCTGGGTTGATGAAGACGGCGACCATGGGGGGGATTTCGCCGGCGGCGATGAGGTTATCGAGGACGGTGGGGACGCCCCACGCGCCCGAACGGTTTTGATAGTCGTGACCGTCCTGGAAGATCATGAGGGCGGCGGAGCCGTCGGGTTTGTGCTGGGCTGGGACGTAGACTGACCAGTCGCGTTCGGTGCCTGGGAAGACCTTGCTTTTCCATGTGGGCATGGCGGTGAGCTTGCCTTCGGGGACGCCGGGTTTGGGATTGGCGTCGGGGTGGCGTGCGGGTTTGCTATCGGATTTTGATTCTTCGGGCGGCTGAGGTTTAGCGGGTGGCTGGAAGGCCCATGTGAGGGCTTCGGGGAGGAGAGCGCCGCCGGGGCGGCCGTCGTGACCGCCGCCGGTCATGGTGAAGGAGTGTTCGTAGCCTGCCCAGCGGAGGGCAGCGGCCATGTCCTCGTTAGCGAGGGGCCAGTGGCCGTGCATGTTGTCGAGGTCGTTTTCGCCTTCCTGCATCCAGATGCGGATGGGTTTGGGGGATTTGCGGGAGGCGCGGATGAGGGCCGGGTAGTGGTGGCCGCCGCGGATGTTGGTGAACGAGCCGATGTGGGAGATGACGTTGTGGAAGAGGTCTGGGCGTTCCCATGCGGCGGAGAAGGCGGCGATGGCGCTGCTGCTGATGCCGCAGATGGCCCACTTGGCGGGATCGGTGGCGAGGTTGGCTTTGGCGCGGGCGGCGGGGATGAGTTCGTCGGCGAGGAAGCGAGCGCAGGTGCCGTCGGGGGAATCGTATTCGAAGCTGCGGATGCTGCGGGGTTTGGCGTCTTTGAGGTCTGGGGGGATGGTGCCTGGGCTGACGAAGATGGCGGCGGTGGGCGGGAGTTTGCCTGCGGCGATGAGGTTATCGAGGACGATGGTGGCGCGGGAGGCGCCGTCGGGTTTGAGGTAGCCGGGGCCGTCGAGGAAGATGACGGCGTTGAGGGGTGAGTCCGGGGACGCTTGAGCGGGGATGTAGAGGGAGGCGTCGCGGATGGAATCCGGGTAGATTTTCGAGGGGGGGAGCGGGAGTGGGGAGACGGTGCCTGCGGGGACGCCGGGCTGGGGTTTGGCGGTGTCCGAGAGAGGCGGGATGTCGCGGGCGGGGAGAAGGGAGGCGGAGGCGGGCAGGAGGAGGGCCGCCATGAGTGGGGAGAGGCGCGGAGCAGGCATGGGGGATGCCTGTGTGGCGCGGACTGGTTTTGTGCAAGCTGGGGGCGGGTCCGCGAGCCCGTTTCACCAGTAGCCCCACTGGCGGGTGGACATGACGTAGATGCCGAGGGCGAGATTGGCGACGGCGTGCATGACGACGACAGGCCAGATGCTTCTGGTGCGGAGGTAGAGCCAGCCGGTGAGCATGGCCCAGACGAAGGCGGCGGCGCGGTCGGGGCCGGTGTGAGCGAGGACGATGCCTGCGGCAACGGCCCAGAAGGCGGTGCGGTGGGGGGTGCCGTGGGGAAGGGTGTGGAATTCGCGGTCGGGGTCGGAGACGGTGCGCCAGAGGAAGCCGCGCCAGAAGGTTTCTTCGACGAGGGGGACGACGAGCGTCATGCGGATGAAGCGCAGGGCGAGGGCGCTCCACCATGCGGTCGGGTTGGAGTCCCAGATGGAGGGGTCGAAGCCGTCGAGGCGATCGGTGCAGCCTAGCCATTTGATTTCGGGGACGAGACCGCGGGAGAAGAGCCAGCCTGGGAGGATCCAGAGGGCGATGCCGAGGAGGCCCATGAAGGCGGCGAGAGCGAGCTGGGAGGGGCGAGGAAGGGCGGAGCGGTAGTGGGCGCGGCAGATCCAGAGCCACGCGGCGGCGGCGATGGTCTGGAGAGGATAGGCCCACTGTTCCGGATGACGGCGCCACCAGACGGCTCCGGCGGTATCGACTTTGACGAACGAAGGGAGGAGCATGATGCCCATGAAGAGGATCAGCGGGCCGGCCCATGCGGCGAGGGGGGAGAGACGCAGTTTCTGGATCAGGGCGTTCATGTCAGGGAGCTGGAGGAAGGGGCGGGCCGATGCGGCGGGCGGCGGCGACGGGGAGGATGCAGAGGGCGATGATGAGATTGAGGGAGAGGGCGAGGGCGCAGACGAGGCCCATGGAGACGAGGCCGTCGAGACGGGCGGTGACGAGGGAGGCGAAGCCTGCGGTGGTGGTGAGGCAGCAACTGACGAGGGCGCGGCCGGTGGTGAGGCGGAGCGTGCCTGGGGTGGCACCGCTACGGAGGGCGAGGAGGACGTGGATGCTGTAGTCGATGCCTGTGCCGAGGGCGAGGAGGAGAGCGGTGAGGTTGAAGAAGTTCCACGAGATGCCGAGCCATGACATGGCGCCGAGGAGCGTGGCGAGATTGAGGGCCATGACAGCGAGGCAGAAGGCGACGCCGCGCCAGTGGCGGAAGGTGACGATGAGGAGGAGGAGGACGGCGGCTCCGAGGACGGCGAGGATGCGGAAGAGTTCGGCAGGGACGCGGCTGGCGAGGCGGCTGGCGAGGAGGTCTTCGCCCATGAGGAAGAGCCCGGCGCTGGAGGCTTCCGGCTGGAGTGCGGCGGCGACGGCCTCGTGGGATTCAGCGGGAACGATGGCGGCCATGCAGACGGAGGTGCCGTCGGCGGATTGCTGGACGAAGCGGCTGAGCATCCAGCGAGCGGGAGCGGAGGGCGGGAGGGCGGGAGGGCCGCCGGATTCGCGCCATGACGTCCACATGGAGAGGAGCCTGTCGGTTAGGCCCCATGCGAGGGGTTCGTAGCCGGCTTCGAGGACGGCGTCGCGGAGGCGCGGGGCGGCTTCGGCGAGGCGAGCGGTAGTGCCTTCGAGGTTAGTGCGGCGCCAGTCGTCGTGCGGCCAGAGAGCGATGGGGAAGCTAGAGGAGCGGATGGTGCCGGCGTCGGTGGCGCGGCGGATGGCCGACTGCATTTCTGCGAGGCGGGCGGGCATGTCGGCGGGATTGCTGGTGGTGGCGATCCATTGCAAGCCCTTGTTGCCGCCGATGAGGTCGGAGGCGCGCTGCATGGTTGATTCGGCTTCGCTATGGTGAAGCTTCATGCAGGCCATGGAGGCGTCGAGGGGCGGGGTGCCGCGGAAGATGAGGCCGGAGAGGGCGAAGGCGACGATGGCGGTGGCGGACCATGCGAGGAAACGGCCTGCGGATGGGGAGCCGATCCATGAGATTGGGGCGGCGGCGGTGGGTGGAGCGGGCTGGGTCTGGGGCCTGCCTTTGAGGAGCCATGAGCAGCAGGGGCCGAGCATGACGGCGGCTCCGATGACGATGCCGATGCCGACGAGGATGCCGAGGCCGGAGATGCCGGGGACTGAGCAGACGGCGAGGGAGAGGAAGGCAGCGGCGGTGGTGGCGGCGGCGGCGAGGATGCCTGCGGCGGACCGTTTCCTGACGGATTCGGCGGGGCCGGGAGCGAGGGATTCCTGGTGGACGAGGATGCCGTAGTCGACGACGAGCCCGATGAGGATGCCGCCGAAGCCGGCGGTCATGACGTTCATGTCCTTGAGGAGGAGGCCGCCGGTGGCGAGAGTGAGGAGGGCGACGAGGACGAGGGCTGCGGTGACGAGGAGGAGCGGGCGGAGCGAGCGGTAGAAGAGCCAGAAGATGAGGGCGGTGAGGGCGACGGAGCCGAGACCGGAGCCGACCATATCGGACTGCATGATGCGAGCGGCTTCTGATTCGTAGGCTGGGTGTCCGGTGAGGCCGACGGTGGCCTTGTGAGGGGAGACGGCGGATTGGAGGAGGGAGCGGACCTCATCGACCCAGCGGCCGGATTCCTGCCAGTTGTGGTAGGTGTCGGGCGAGCGGATGAAGAGGATGCGGCGGCGGCCGTCGGAGGAAGAGAACGTGGCGGCGCTTCCTGCGGCGTCGCCGAGGCTATCCATGAGTGGGGTGGCGAGCCCGAGGGGGTCGTAGCCCATGAGGCCTGCGGAGCTGCCGAAGCCGGTGGCGAGTTGTTCCTGAACGGAGGCAAGTCGGGCGGCGATGCGGTCCGGGGCGAGATCGGCTTCGACGCGCTGCCATTGATCCGGGGGGAGGTTGAGGAGGGACCACGCGAGGAAGCCGGCGGCGGCATCGGGGTCGCGTTCGAGGGGCGGGCCGGAGATGATTTCGGCGGCGAGGTCGGAGCGGGAGCGGAGGGTTTTTTCTGCGGCGGCGGCGGCGCGGGCGGAGAGGTCCGGGGACGGGGCTTCGATGAGGGCGATGAGTTCGTTGCGCTGGGCGAAGTGATCGAGGAAGAGGCGGAGGCCCTGGGTTTCCCGCATGTCCGGAGGCAGGAGGGCGGTGATATTGACGTCGTAGCTGACGCGGGAGGCACCTGCGGCGATGAAAGCCGCGGCGAGCAGCCATGGCAGCAGCCGCAGCCAGCGTTTCATGAGGAAGGAGGCGGCTGCGGCGCGGGCAGCGCGCGGTTGGCGGGGCGGGGGGACACGGCGGCGCGCTTACCCCGGAGCGCGGGTGGGGTCAAACGGGGAGTCTGGTGCTGGTGGAGAGTGGGGTGGGTGCATTTCCCGCATTGTCAGCGGCGCGGTGGCGGATTAGCGGGGGAGCGGCCGGCGATTCTGCCGGTATCCCCGTTACCACAGTGGAATCCCACGAAGTCCTCCGCGAAGCGTTTGAGAAAGCCAGTCCGAAGGAGATCGCCGCGTTGCTCGGCGTTTCTCTGAGTCTTGTGTACAAGTGGTCGCAGCCGCCTGGTGAAGGCCAGGGCAGCGGGAGCCTGAATCCACTGGACCGGACGCGGGCGCTGATGGAGATCACGCGTGATCCGGGGATCATCAAATGGCTGTGTCAGGTGAACGGCGGGTATTTCGTGCTGAATCCGGGGAGTGGAGGAGCGGAGCACCGGGAGGTGGGGACGTCGATGAATGCGATCATCCAGCAGTTTGCGGATTTTCTTTCGGGGATTACGAAGGCGGCGACGGACCACCGGATTACGGAGGAGGAATCGCAGGAGATCCGGCGGAACTGGGATGATCTGAAGACGTTAGCGGAGGGGTTTGTGAGGGCGTGCGAGGACGGGGATTTTGGGAGGATGGGGCGTGGTTCGCTGATGACGGAGCGCGGGTGAGATTTCAGGGGATCCGGACGCGGATGAAGAGACGCTGGGATTGAGTGGCGGGGGTGGCGGCGCGCCATGTTTCGGTCGCGGAGCCGTCGGGGTGGAGCTGGCGGCTGAGGAGGACGGGGGCGGGCGACCACGAGGAGAGGTCGGTGGAGGATTCCGGGATGAAGGAGAGGTCGCTGGCGTCGGCGCGGCGGGTGAAGCGGATGGTGAGCCATGGGGCGGTGCTGCCGTCGACCGTTAGGGTTTCGAGGGTTCCTGAGGGCAGTTGGGGCGAGCCTGGTGCGAGCGGGTTGGAGAGGAAGGCGTATTCGAGGCGATTGGAGAAGCCGTCGTTGTCGTCGTCGGCGGACGGGGAGCCGAGGCCTGGGAAGGCGGCGGCCCATGAGGCGTAGGTGAAGAGGTCATCGGAGCCGGGGCTGCCGCCGGGTTGGGCGCTGGCGCGCCAGCTAGAGGGCAGGGAGTGGTCGGGGCGGGCGTCCGGGGCGCGGAGGGCGAGGGAGAAGCCTGAACCGTCGGCGGCATCGGGCCATGGGTCGCGGTCGGAGTAGGTGAAGGCGATGACTTCGGTGCCTGCGCCGTAGCTGAGTTTGATTTCCTCGCCGCTGTTAGCGAGCGAGCCGGAGAGGAAAGTGCCTGCGATGAGTGGGTTGAGGGAGGTGCCCCAGCGGCGGCGGAAGGCGTTGAGGTCTTTAACGACGAGGGCGAAGCTGCCGGCGGGGATGGTCCAGCCCTGGGGGAAGTCGAAGTCAGCGCCTTTGGTGAAGCGGATCCCTGACATATCGAGGGGAAGTGAGCTGATGTTTTTGACTTCGATCCATTCGAAGAGGCCGGCGTCGGTGAAGCCCTCGGCGATTTCGGCGGCGGTGAGGGGAGCGGGGTTGTAGTTGACTTCGCTGATGGCGAGGGACTGCTGATAGACGGAGACGTCGGGGACGCCGGCGGTGAACTGGATGGCTTCCGACCAGCGGGACCAGCGGCCATTGGCGTCGAGGTGGCGGACGCGGGCGCGGTAGGTGGAGCCGGGGCGGACGCTGGCGAGGGGGATGCGGACGGAAGGGGAGAAGGTGGTTAGGACGGGTGAGGTCCAGACGGGTTCGACTTCGTATTTTCGCGGGGTGCCTTGGGTGTAGCCGGGGATGCCGGGGGCTCCGATTTCGCCGATGCGCCACTGCATTCCTGAGAAGACGGTGCCGTTGGGTGCGGGGGTAAAGGGAGAGCTTTGGAAGTCGAGTGCGGCGGCGGGGAAGCCGGCCGGGCCGGAGTAGGTGATGACTGGGCGTGCGGGGAAGGAAGTGTCAGGAGTGGATGGGTTGATGCCGAGACCGCCGTAGAGGGATTCCCATTCGAGGAATTTGTAGCCGTAGCCTTTGGGGTTGCCGTTGCTGCGGGCCCATGTGCCGCCGGGCCATGCATTGGTGGTGAACTCGGTGAGATAGGCCATGGAGCCTTCGAAGTCGCCGAAGCCGTCGTTGTCGGGATCCGGGAGGCGACGGGTCCAGTTGGTGACGGAGTTCATGGGCGAGCCGCGCTGATCGCCGAAGGTGGCGCGGTAGAAGTTGCTGCGGTGGTTGGTGTATCCGTTAGGAGTGCCGACGGTGCCGGCGGAGCGCGGGTGCATGTTCCACATGGCGGCATCGGCGTCTGCCCATGTGAGGGTGGCACCGGAGGGATTGACCATCTGGGCGTATTCGTCGATGAGCTGAGCCATCTGGCCGCCGTTAGGGGCGGGGTCGGAGGCGATGAGGTCGAGGAGTTCGCGGCAGCGGTTGCGGAAGTCGATGGCGATGGCTGGGCGGCGGGTGACGGCGGCCCATTGGTTGGAGACGCCTGGCCAGACGGTGCCGTCGATGGTGGCGGCCCAGTGATGGGCTGGGAGGCACATCATGTCCTGGTCGTAGGGCATGATGACCCAGCGGTTGTCGCTGAAGGGTGCGGCGGGACGGTGATAGGCGCGGTAGTTGTCGCCGCCGCGGATGTCGACGTTGGCGACGTAGCGGTTGAGGGCCTGGAACGTGCAGAAGGCGGGGATGTCGAGATTGGCGCGGTACCATGCTTCGGACTGACCGGCCTGAAGGGTGGCGGAGGCGAAGGCGTTCCAGTCTGCGCCGTTGATGGGCTGGGACTCGGACTGGTGTTTCTGGTCGGGGCCGTAGCCTTCGATGCTGTAGATGTTGCCGTCTGGGAGATTGCGTTCGTCGAGGAAGTTGCCTTCGTAGGGTTCCATGCCGGTGTAGAGCCCCCAGAAGTCGCCGTCGAACTGGGTGGGGCCGGATTCTGCGGCGTTGTCGATGACGCGCCA
>JAIXPK010000545.1 GCA_027486335.1 Verrucomicrobiaceae bacterium
CCTCCGTCGCCCATCGCTTCGCCTCCGAATCCCCGGAATCCGCCGCCGCATGGGCCGCCTCGACCGCCTCCAAACCCGGCGGCCAGCAGGCCGTCGGCGCAGTCGCCCGCGAATGGACCGCCCGCGACCCCGAAAAAGCCGTCGCATGGATCTCCTCGCTCCCCGAAGGCCCCGCCCGCCAGGAAGCATGGGAAGACGCCATGCGCTCATGGACCCGCCACGACCCCGAGGCCAGCAGCCAGCACCTCCAATCCATGCCCCCGGGCCCCTCCCGCGACGCCGCCGTCTCCTCACTCTCCCGCACCATCGCCCGCAACGACCCCACCGCAGCCATCGCATGGGCCAATACCATCGCCGATCCTGCCGCCCGCTCCGAATCCCTCCTCCGCACCGCCCAACTCTGGAACTCCGTCGACGCCCCCGCAGCCTCCCAATGGGCCGCCTCCAATCTCCCCCCAGACCTCCAGCAGCGCTTCGCCTCCGAACCCATCCGCCAGAAAAACCCCTCCAACCGCCCCTTCAAAAGTCTCCCCGGCTCCCCCAAACCCACCAAACGCCGCTGACCCCTCCCCTTTCCCCTTTCCCCTTTCTCACTTTTCGCTTCTCACTTCCCCTTTCTCACTTCCGCGCAAGCGGCCGGAATCTAATTGCGTTCCCTTCCGTCCACAGGAACCTTCCCCCTCTTCTTTGTGCCCATGAAAAGCCTCCGATCCGCTTCCCTCCTCGCCGCCGGCTTCACCGCCGCTGCCCTCGCCTCCGCTTCCGCCGACTGGCCAACATGGGGCGGCACCAACTCCCGCAACATGGTCTCGACGGAAAAAAATCCTCCGCTCGAATTCGACCCAGGCAAGAAAATCAAAGGCAAGGACGAGGTCGACCTCACCACCACCAAAGGCCTCAAATGGGCCGCCCGTCTCGGATCCCAAGCATACGGCACACTCTCCGTCGCCAATGGCAAAATCCTCCTCGGCACCAATAACGAAAACCCATGGGACTCCAAGTACAACGTCAAGAACAAGGACTCCGGTAAAGTCACCGCCGAAGACCGCTCCATCCTCCTCTGCCTCGACGAAAAATCCGGCCAGATGACATGGCAGCTCGCCGCCCCCAAACTCGGCACCGGCAAGGTCTCCGACTGGGAATACCTCGGCATGTGCTCCGGCGGCGCCGTCGACTCCGGCCGCGTCTACATCGCCACCAACCGCTGCGAGGTCCTCTGTCTCGACCTCGAAGGCCTCAAAAACGGCAACGACGGCCTTCAGGACGAAGCCAAGTACCTCACCTCCCCGGAAAACAAGATCGAGAAAACCGGCGACACCGACGCCGACATCATCTGGCGCTTCGACATGCGCGAGGAATGCGGGGTCTTCCCTCACAACGTCACCTCCAGCAACGTCCTCGTCCTCGAAGACCGCATCTACATCACCACTTCCAACGGCGTCGACTGGACCCACACCAACATCCCCGCCCCGGAAGCCCCTAGCCTCATCTGCCTCGACAAGAAAACCGGCAAACTCCTCGGCGAAGAAGGCTCCGGCATCAGCAAGCGCTGCCTCCACTGCTCATGGTCCAGCCCAGCCTTCGCCACCGTCGGCTCCAAACCCATGGTCGTCTTCGGCGCCGGCGACGGCTTCTGCTACGGCTTCGACATGACCTTCAAAAAGGATGACGAGGGCTTCGACATCATCAACGAACTCTGGCGCTACGACGCCAATCCCAAGGAATACCGCCTCGACGAAAAAGGAGCCAAACGCGCCTACAATACCTACGAAGGCCCCTCCGAAATCATCGCCACCCCAGTCGTCTACAAAAACCGCGTCTTCACCCAGATCGGTCAGGACCCCGAACACGGCGAAGGCAAGGGCTGCCTCAGCTGCATCGACCCCACCGGCTCCGGCGACATCTCCGGCAAAGCCCTCTGGACCTACAAGGACATCAACCGCTCCGTCTCCACTCCAGCCATCGTCGACGACATCGTCTACGTCGCCGACTTCTCCGGCCTCGTCCACGCCGTCGACGCCAACACCGGTGCCAAACTCAGCGTCTACGACACCAAAGGCCACATCTGGGGCAGCACTCTCTTCATCGACGGCAAACTCTACGTCGGTAACGAAGAAGGCGAACTCCATATCATCAAAGCCGGCAAACAACTCGAAAAAGTCGCCGTCATCGACTTCCCCGGCTCCATCTTCGCCACCCCAGTCTTCTCCAACGGCACTCTTTATATCATGACCATGTCCCAACTCTACGCCTTCGGCCCCAAATAACCGATCGCCCCGGACACCCTTCCTAACACCCAAACCCCTTCCGCGGCCCCCACGCCCGGAAGGGGTTTTTCTTGCCCACCTCTCCGAACCAGCAGCCGTAGCAAGGGCGTCCCCTCCCTTGTCTCCCAACAAGCCTTCCCCGACCCACGCCCTCTCCCCACAAGCCCCCTATCCATACCAGCCACCGGTCTAACATAATAATAACCCACCGCCCCGGCAGGGGCGGCAGACCCTCCCAACAAGCCCCCTCTCCTCTCAAGCAGCCGAAGGCTCTGGACTGCTGTCAGAATTACAGCTCTCCCTGCGCACGGAGTGCGCCTACCCGCACCTCTCCCCGCCAGCCCTTCGCGCCTTCGCGTGGGACCTCCCTCACCCGCCCCGGACTTCCTCCACCATCGCCCGCCCCCCTCACTTCTTCTTCTCTTCAATGCGGAGGAGCTTGCGCTGCTGCTCCTCCGTGAACCCACCCGAAAGCACATACTGCTGCAACCCCGCCTTATCCTTGCTGCGCCACGCATCCGCCACCCGCTCCACCGCACGCCAGCGCCGCCCCTCGTCATTGATCGACTGCGCCCACGGCATCGTGTCCGCCGGATTCTGTCGCATCACTTCATACGTGTACTTCTCAATCGGTCGATCCAGATGCGGCCCCGGCGGCTGACTCGCCAGCTGCTGCGCCGCCGCATTCCTATCATATTGTATCCACCGCCCGAAAATCCGATCGTAGTAATCCCCGTCTCGCTCCTTCGCCGGGAGCGAACCAACCCAATTCAGCGCCTCCTGCGGATTCACCCGCGCCCACGATTCCGCCAGCTCCACCCGCGCCGGTCCGATGTTCTCCTTGTTCGTCACACTCCGCTCCATCCAGTCCTTCGCCCCAGCCGGATCATAGCGCGCCCAGCGGTCAATGATCCGGTTGAGCGCCATGTCCCGCATCTTGCCCGAAGGCTGCCGCTCCGCCCACGACACCAGTTGGTCGTGCCCACCGCGCTCATAAAGCTCATCAAAAACCATCGACGCCCGATCCCCCTGCTTCTCCAGTTCCCCCCGATGCGCATCGAAAAACGCTAGCGCCTTGTCAGGATCCGACCGGCCCAGCCCGTCAAACACCAGCTGCATCCGATGCTCCGGCAGATCCTTATTCGGATTCGCCATCGCAAACGCATACGCCTCCTCAGGATTCCCCCGCGCCCAGTTCCGCAACGCCGATTCCCTCAACTCATAACGCAACTTCGGCTCGTCAATCGTCGCCGCCGCCGCCAGCGCCCCCTCGCCATCAATCCGCGCCCACTGCGAGATCAATTTGTAATACTCCAGATTCCGCTCCCGACTCGGCGGCAGCGACGCAATCCGCTCAAACTGCTTGCGGCATTCCTCCGTCGTCAATCCATCCACGTCCCCCTCGTCATCCGGCGCACCATCCTCGCTCGCCCGCCGCCGCTCATCCGCCAGCGCCTGCTCCGCAGTCATCACCCGCTTCCCAACCGGCCGCCCCCCGATAGTCTCCACCGCCGCCGGCCGCACCCCCGCCACCACCGAAACCCGAGGCTCTCCCCGCAGCGACACCCCAGCATGATAAGCCCCGGCCAGCGATGCGGCCCAGAGTCCGCCAATCATGAGCGTGCGTGAATTCATAGGCTTCGGCATGGATCAATCAGAATGCATTTCCCCCCACAACGCACAGCATCCGCCATCCTTCAGCCTCCATCCCCCTACGCGACGCCGGACCCTCCCACGCAATCGCGCACCAACCACCACCACCCTCTCCCCCCACCCTCTCCGTTCAAGCAGCCGAAGGCTCTGGACTGCTGTCAGCATTACAGCTCTCTCTGCGCACGGAGTGCGCCTACCCGCCCTCTCCGCACAAGCCCGGGATCGCGAGGCTCCGTACTCGCGCCTCTCCCCACAAGCCCCCCTCCGAACAAGCAGCCAAAGGCTCTGGACTGCTGTCAGAATTACAGCTCTCTCTGCGCACGGAGTGCGCCTACCCGCCCTCTCCGTTTAAGCCCCCTCTCACTTCTCACTTCTCACTTCTCACCTCCCCTCCACCCGATCCCACCCAGCATCACCAACACACCAGCCACACCTCCGGTTTGACGGCAATCCCTCACCGTGATAATCACTATCATCCCTCCACCGCTCACCCAACCTCGAGAGCCCTCATCTGCATGGCCTTAGCCGTTTTCTATTCGCACCGCATCGAGGACCACCTCCAACGGCAAGCGATCTATTTGGAGCAGAGCTTCTACCAGCTCATCTTTCGTGTTTGCAGAGCGGACAGGGCAACATTTCCACTGCTTGCGGAGATTGCCTCGCTTCGCTACAAGAGCCCCGTGATGATCGTAGATCCTCATCATGTCGCGTCCCTCCATCTCGAGCTCGACGCACTCAATCTGCAAGGACATCGGCATCCCCAGATTTCAGCTCTTAATGAGGTAGTGGCTCGCGCAATCTCCGAGGGTTGCACTCTCACTGTCCATGGTGACATGTATCCCGAACTCCCAATATGATGGCATCCGCTGAACCACCAGCGAAGCCGAGCACGTCATGTGTGGCAACGGCGGATGAACTCTCTCGTTCGCTTCGCTCTGTCAGTCGCCCCTGCGCCACCACATTTAACGACAGCCAAAACAACCATGCGATCCGAAACAGACGAAGCCCTAAAGTCAATCGTAGTCCCGCACCTCCGAGTTCGTGGATTCAAGGGAACCTATCCTCATTTCTTCAGAGAGTGTGGCGGCCACATTGATTTGCTCACTTTCCAATTCAGGTCGAGCGGCGGCAGTTTTGTCTGTGAAATATCCTTCGCGGATCAAGAAAGATCGAATGTCGCCATCTACCGGGACACAGAACCCAAGAGGCTTCGCACCAATCAGACAAGGACTCGATTGCGTCTCGGAGCCATGCCAGACCGAGGAGTGAATGATCATTGGTTCTGTGCGGAGGATGCTCGCACTCCAAGCACGGAATTGGCGACGAAGGCGGCACATGAAGTTCTGGCCTTACTCGAATCTCAGGGAGATCCCTGGTGGACCGAACAGCGAACAAGGACGAGCAAGACCCCGCGGAATCCAACGGCGGGTAACGCCCCGGCTTGAATTCGCGCTTCCCTGACCGCAGTGGATGAACTAGCCGCAGTTCCCGACATCCGGATCCTCCGCCATGATCTTCCCTGACCCGTTACGCTATGTGAAGCTGCCGCCAGCCGAGAGATGGGAGTTCCTCGCTGGCATTGGTTGGTTCTCCAGGTGCGGAGTTGACTCGGATGTTTCCCGTGATTGCGCAATGCTCTCGATCTCATCTCCAGATTGGGAGGACTTCACACTGGAGCGGCGCAACGACATCACCGCTCACCTCGCGACTGCCCATCGAAATCGAGAACACGAATGGAACAAGGTCGCCAAGGGCGTCAGGGCTTATGCCGATTCCGAGGTTTTTCCTCGGATGATTGACGCAGCGACGGCACTCGGCTTCCCGAATACTGTCGTGCATCAAGTTCAGTGGGATGTTTGCAGCTTTATCCAGGAGGAGATCTACTCGTCATGGAGAGTCCCCCGTTTCTTCAATCGGCTTGCGGACATTTATCGGACAGGGCATCTCCCCTGTGGCTGGTCCGGTGAATATCCGGACGGTCACCCAATCAAACTTTGACCAGCAACACGGGTCGCATGGAACTCAGCGAGAGCGCGCTGGCCCTCTGAATCCCCCTCGCATCTCCTCCCCCCTTCACTTCACCGGCAACGGCGCAGGCCTCAGCAGATAAGTCATCAGGTCCCGCAGCTCCTCAGGCGTCAGCACCTTGTCCAGCCCGGCAGGCATCAGCGAAGCCGTCAGCGGCTCCGACTTCACCACCGCATCCTTCGCAATCTCCACCACCACACCACCCGGCTGCGCAATCTTCAGCACCTTCTCCGTCTCTCCCACCCGAGTCCCCGTCACCGCCGTGCCGTCCTTGCGCGTCACCGTATAACCGATCGCATCCGGATTGATCGCCGCACTCGGCTCCATGATGTCCTTCAGTACACTGGCATAATCCCGGTGCATCACATTGCCGAGATCCGGCCCCACCTGCTGCCCCTCGCCCCGCAACTGATGACACGTGGCACACGCCGCCTTGCCGACAAATAACTCATGCCCTGCCCGCCAGTTCCCTCCCGCCAGCTCCGGCACCTCGCGCGGACCGCCCGGCGGCGGAGCCGGCGTCGCAAATGGCATCAGAAAACGCTGGGTCCCCAGCACGCGACGGTGCCCATCACGCGTCGTCGTGAACGCCACGTCCAGCCGGTGCACCGGTGTCGCCAGCGTCAGCGTCGCCGGTAGCCACCGATCCTGCGGCGTCGCCGCCACCGTCAGCCGCGATTCCCTCTCACTGACCCGTTCCACCTTCCCGCCCGCCACCGACAACTCCAGCGCCGCATCCGCCGCAAACGTCACCGTCACCGTTTCCGGCGCTGGTGTGTAATCCAACGTCGAAATCACCTGCGTCACCGGAATCAGCATCTGCCAAAGATCCAGCTGCGTCCGCATCGTCAGCGCGCCCGCCTGGCCCGCACGCGTCCACAACTCCGCATGACTAGCAGACCCCATCGTCAACGCCCGCGCCGCGGTCAGATCCGGATGCGGCAGCCAGCCCCGCCATTCCCCACCATCCGCCCCGCGCCACGATGTTTCCACGCCACTCAAATCATGCGCCAGATCCACCGCCCGCTCACCCTCGCGAAAACTCAGCGCATACCGCACCGCCGCCTGCCGCGGATCCGTCGTCACCACCACACTGTTCCCGTCCCAGCCCGGCTTCGCCCCCTTCACCGGCAACACCACATTCGGTTCATCCTGCTGGCGCTTCACCACTTCATACCCCGGGCGGAATTGCTCCAATCGGTCCGCGGCATCCGCATGCCGACCAGCCTCAGCCGTCACCTGCCCCGCCAGCGGCCACGCTCCCGCCTCCACCTTCCGGTCAAACACAACCGTCGTCTCCGTCGGACTCGTTGGCCACGCCAACACCGGCTGCGGCACATCGCGCCCCGTATAACTGATCTTGAAAACCCGCCCTTCCCCCTTCGGCCCATTGCCCCAATCCGGCGCGCCACTGTGACAGCAGACCACCAGATCACCCTCCGGCGATACCGCCACATCCACCGGCATCATCCCCAATCGCGCAATCAGCTCCGACCGCGCCACATACCCAGACGCCGTCTTCACTAACGCCGTCCGCCACAACCTCCCGCGCGCCTCACCAGTCACGATCGCATCGCCCGACCAGAACTCAGGCCCGAACCTCCCCCGGCCCGCCGCAGGCCCGTTGAACCGGAACCCGCACGTACTCTGATGCTGCGGCGCGTAATTCCAGACGCTCGGCTCATCGACCACCTCCGGCAGCCATTTCGGATGATGCGGCGGAAATCCATAATGCCGTCCCGTCTCGATGTGCAGCAGCTCATCAAACGGATTCCCGTTAGGCACCCACGTCGCACCCTCCTGATCCGTCCCGAACAGATCGCCCTGCGCATTCCACTGGAGCGACATGATATAACGCAACCCGGTCGCCAGTTGCTCCACCCGGCCGTCCGCATGAATCTTCAACAGGCATCCCCTGCGCTTCGCCGTCCCGTAATGCGCCCCCGCCGCGTCCGTCCAGTAAGCATTGCCCGGCGCGGAATTCCCCATCGTGATGTACAGCGATCCCTCCGGTCCATGCGCAATCGCCATCGAGCTGTCCACCCGCCGGTGCACCAGATAGGACGCATTCACCAGCTCCGGGTCATCAAACCCCTTCACCACCGTCTCCCGACGCTCGGGAATCCCATCCCCATCCATGTCGCGGAACCTCACCACCTCATCCGTCAGCACCGCATACGGCTCGCCATCCTTGATCGCCATTCCTAGCGGATAATTCTCGCTCGTCTCCGCCACGAAGGTATCCACCCGTTCCTCCAGTCCGTCGCGATCCCCGTCGCGCAGCAGATGAAACCGCCCGTCGTACCCCGCCGCATACAGTCTGCCATCCGCCGCATACTCCACGTTGTTCAGATTCGTCAGCCCCACCGGCAACTCCCGCACCGTGAACCCCGGCACCAGCATCGTAATCCCCGCCCCCGGCGGCGTCACCGGAAACGGCGGCTCCGGTTGCTTGTCAGGCACCGGCGGAATGAACGGCTCGGTCGCCATTAGCGCACTGGCAGCAGTCAGCATCAGAATCAATGTGGTCGGGCGGATCATGGATGTATGCCCTCAGCCTTCCGCACAGTTCCGCTCGCGGGAAGGCCTTTTTCGCGGTCCCCGAAAACGCGCAGAGGCGCAGTGCCTCCGCACTGCGCCCCCGAATCATCCTGCTGCTCTCAGCGCCGCGACGTCGACGCCGCCCTGTCGATCAGTTGCAGGAACTCTCCCCGGTATCCATGCGGGTCCTCACCCTTCGCCGACGCCGCCAGCGACCGAATGTCGTTCCACGTCATCCCCGCAAACTGCGAGTGCCTCAGCATCGACGCAAACCCAGCCACCGACAACGCCCACCTCGTCTCGGGACCAGCCTCGCCAATCGCCGTCCCCGCATCCTTCACCGGCACCTCCATCAGTTCGCTCACATCCTTGTCAGGGGCCTTCCAACGCAGCTTCACCGTCATCGTCTCGTCACTCACCGGACCGGTCACCGTCGCCGCAGGCACCGGAGCCGCCGCCGGAGCCGCTTCCGCCGCCGGCTGATACTTCAGCTTGTCAGTCACCACCGGTTCATCAGCAACCCCCGCCGGAATAATCTCGTAAAGCGCCGTCACCGTATGCCCCGCCCCGATCTCCCCGGCGTCCTTCCGGTCGTCGTTGAAATCCTCCTTCGCCAGCATCCGGTTCTCATACCCCAGCAACCGGTAACGACCCACCTTCGCAGGATTGAACTCAATCTGAATCTTCACATCCTTGGCAATCGTCACCAGCGTGCCGCTGAACTGCTCGCCTAGCGCCTTCCGCGCCTCACTCAGGCTGTCGATGTAGGCATAGTTCCCATTCCCCTTGTCCGCCAGCAACTCCATCGTGTCGTCCTTCGTGTTCCCCATCCCGTAACCAAGCACCGACAGAAACACTCCCGTCTTCGCCTTGTCCGTGATCAGCTGCTGCAGTTGCTCGTGACTCGTCACCCCGACGTTGAAATCCCCGTCGCTCGCAAGAATCACCCGGTTGATCCCTTCCGCACGGAAGTTCCTCGCCGCTTCCGCATACGCAGACGTGATCCCGCCAGCCCCGTTCGTACTGCCACCAGCCCCGAGGTTCTCAATCGCCGCCGTAATCCGCGCCTTGTCCCCACCGCTCGTCGCCGGCAACACCACGCCGCTCTCACCCGCATACGTCACCAGCGACACCGTGTCCCTCTCCGTCAGCCGATCGACCACAAACCTCAGGCTCTGCTTCACCAGCGGCAGCTTGTTCTCGTCCTGCATCGACCCACTCACATCGACCAGAAACACCAGATTCGCCGCCGGGCGCTCGCCCGCATGAATCTCCTTCCCCTTCAGCGCAATCCTCGCAATCCGGTGCCGCGCATTCCACGGTGCCGACGTCATCTCGACATGCACCGCAAACGGCTTCCCGTCCACCGGCGGCGCATAGTTGTAAGGGAAGTAATTCACCAGTTCCTCCAGTCGCACCGCTTCCGGCGGCGGCGCACCGCCACGGTTCAGAAACCGCCGCACATTCGCATAACTCGCCGTATCCACATCAATGCTGAACGTCGACAGCGGTGCCTGACCCACCGCCACCCACGGATTCTCCGGCAGCGCTTGATAGGACTCGGATCCCGACGCCGCATCAGCAGAGCCCACCGGCATCACCAGTCGGCGTCCCACCCCCTGGCCCTCTCCATCGCTGTACTCAACAGACTCGAACCGGCGTAGCCCCCCGCGTGTTTCCGGGTTCTCCACCGCCGCCGCACTCTGCGGCTTCATCGCCAGCGCTCCCCTCATCGACTCATAGCCTAATTCCTTCTGACGACTCTCGCCATTCGGCTGCGCCATCGGCATCGGCGTCGCAGCACTCGCCGCAATCTCCATCGGCCTGCTCTGTTCCTGCTCAGCACTCCTCAACCCGTCCACCGGCGCTTCCGCAGCAGGAACCGCCAGCCCAGCCTGATTCCTGTTCTTCTTCAAGTCATGAACCGCCAGCCCCCCGGTCGGCGCATCCATATCACTCTCCAGAACCCGTGCCGGCGCAGGCGCCGCTCCCGGCGCCGGATCCGCCGCCACCGCCGAAGCCAATCCACTCATCTCCGCCCCAGCTGCGCCTTCGGCAGGCCCCGTCGTCACCACCGGAGGCAGCTGCTTGCTCTCGATCCTCGGCGCCCGCGCCCGAGCCACCATATCACCGAACTCATCAGGCGCATTCCCAGCTCCCCCACCGCCCCCGGACAGCATCCCCCCCACCGGCATCTCCGTCGGCGCTACTAACGCGATTTCGGAATCCGGTCGCATCCGCTGATACCACATCGTCCCCACAGTCCCCGCCGCCACACACGCCGCTAGCGCCGTCAGTCCACGCCGCCACGAAAACGGCACCACCACCGGCGCACTCGCCGCCGATAGCAATCGCTCGCGCTCCGCACGCGCCAGCACCACCGGAGCCTGCGCCAGATTGCCGTCCAGCACGCCGCAGAACGCCTTCGTTCGCTCCGCCTCGGCCGCCAGCACCGGATCCGCCGCCATCGCCGCCTCAAAGGCAGCCGCTTCCTCCGCCGGCAGCTCGCCCAGCGCCCATGCCGTCATGCGGCTCTCAATTGTCTCGGAAAATTCTGTAGAGTTCATCAATGTGTCAGGAAAGTGGTTGTGCAGGCGCGTGAAACTGCCCGCGGAGGGTCTGCACCGCATGGTGCAGCAGGTAACCGACATTGCTCACCGACAGCCCGGTGGCCGCCGCAATGTCCTTGTAGCTCAGCCCGCCTTCAAACTTCAGGCGGACCAGCTCGCGTTCACGTTCCGGCAGGCTGCCGATCAGGCCGCGCAGTCTGCCAGCATCGTCCTTGCGGACTAGCGCAGTATCCGGCCCCGCCGATTCATCGGGGGCAGCCGCTAATGTCAGTGTTGTATCCATGGGTATCAGGCGCGAGTTCTTGCGCCGGATGTCGATCAGACACCGGCGGCAAACCGTGAACAGCCACGGGGCCAGCGATTCCCCCTCCCCTTCCGGCGCGTCACGTATGAAGCGCAGAAAGGTCTCCTGTACCGCGTCGCGCGCCGTCTCCTGATCCGCCCCCTGATGCCGCGCATACGCCAGCAACGGGCGCTCGTAGCGTTCAAGGACAGTTTGGAATTCGGCGGCAGACACAGGAGCGGCAGGGGTTCAGTTCAGCAGTTGCACCAAGCATCACGCCACCGCCTGAACTTCCCTGGAAACTTTCTTCGCGCCCTACTGCCTCCGGTACTGCAGAATCCCATTCCCAATCGCCTCCGCCAGCCGCTGCCGATACCGCGGATCCAATATCTTCGACCGCTCCTTCGCCGTCGAAATAAACCCGCCCTCCACCAGCGCCGCAGGTACCGTCGCACTCCGGATCACTTTGTACCTCGCAAATTTCACCCCGCGGTTCGGTGTCCCCAGCGCCGTCGCAATACTCGTCTGCACCGCCGTCGCCAGCGGCGCACTCGTAGGACTGAAATAAAACGTCTCCGTCCCGCTCGGCCCGCCATAACTCACCCAATTGAAATGGATACTGACAAATATACTCCCCTTGATCTTGTTCGCGATCGCCGACCGATCCTCCAGCGGCAGAAAGTTATCCCGGGACCGCGTCATCACCGACTTCACTCCCTTTTTCGCAAGGTACTCCTTCAGCCGGAAGGAAACATCCAGCGCTAGGTGCTTCTCATAAAGCACCCCGATCATCCCGCCGTTGTCATACCCGCCATGCCCCGGGTCAATCACCACGCGCGTGAACTTCCCAGCCATCGCCGCAGGCACCACCACCCATGACGCCAGCAGCAGGCACCACAACAGCCATCGGGACCGGATCAGTCGGATCATGCCAGCAACAAGGAATTCACGGCAGCACCTCACTCCAGAGGAAGCCCCTCAGGACGGTCGCCCGTCCCGCGGAATTTGTCCCGCTTCGGCGCTTCCGGCTCATATGGCCGCGCCCCACTGATCGACACCACCCCGGATTCACTCAGATCCAGTCTCGGCGTCCCGCGCTTCACCTGATAGAAATCCTGCTTCAGCACCTTCCCGTCCAGATTCACCACCTGATAAACCCAGATCGTCGGACTGGCCATCGACAGCAGATGCAGACTGCGGTCGCCTCCCACCTGAATCTGCACTTCCCGATCAGGAATCAGCGTATTCAGCGGCAGCGTCACCAGAAACGCACCAGTCGATTCGTCAATGATCCGGACATACAGATACGACTTGTCAGTGTCATGGAAATTGAACAACTGATAACGCCGGTACTTGCCAGCCATCCGGTGATCCTTCGGCAGCGCCAGTGACTTCTCCCACCGCGGCTTCTGCGCCTGCTGAATCGTAAAACGGATCGGCCGGGAATTGATCCAGCGCTGCAGATCCGAATGATACGCACTCGCCTTGATCACATACCCGCCCGACCCCGTGATGTGAAAATACCGCGGAATGTTGAACTTCCGCTGCAGCGCCTGCCCAGCTCGGAACATCATCGGCTCAGCCACCGGACTCGAAATCGCCGTGACCGGCTCGCCGCGCTCGCTCATCACCGAAAAATTGATCCACGACGCCCCGCCCGGCGCTCCCAGCACCAGATCCTGCCCTCCCGTGTTCGTCACGGTCACGGTCACATACAGCGGCTCATACGAAATGTAGTTCGTGCGTTCCGCGGTGATCGTCACCGCAAGCTGCGCCGAAACAGGCACCGCACACAAGGCGGCTGCCGCCAGAATGATGAATCGGATAAGGGATCGGGCGCTGGCAGTCATGGTTCGAAAGGGGCGGTCAAGGTGATGGTGGGACAGATGTCGCCGTTCGGAAACCGAGAAATGCCTGCGCGTACGCCCCGTCATCGGCCAGCCACGGCGTGTTCATCGGCACCGCCTTCGGCTGCCGGAAATCGCCGCCGCGGAACACCGGCACCAGCTCATCCGGCCATTCCGGATGCGGGGCCCACGAA
>JAIXPK010000520.1 GCA_027486335.1 Verrucomicrobiaceae bacterium
GTTGCCCGAGTAGAGGGAATAGACGGTGTGGTTAGGAGCGGAGTAGGAGACGACGGCGGGGGCTCCCGGGAGGGAGATGGAGGGGAGGTATTTCCGTTCCGCGGGGGACCAGCGGAAGAAGGCCATCTGGGCCTTGCTGTAGAGGTGGATGATGCCGTTTTTGTCGATGAAGGCGTCGTCGGCGGTGAAGGGGAGCCCGTTGGGGTCGATGGTTTCGCCGGGGTTGGGGGCGTTGAGCTGAGTGAGCGGGACGATCTGGACGGTGGGGGCACCGGTGGTGGGTCGGAAGAGGAAGGCGTCGGAGGCGGTGACGGTGAGTTCAGCGGCCCCGGCGGGGACGGTGATGCGGCCGGCTTCGGTGAGGGTGTTGCGGAAGGCGATGAGGTCGGTGCCGCGGAGGACGATGGGGACATCGCCGTTCCAGTCGACGTCGGTGATGGCGCCGCCGAAGGATCCGGCGTAGATGAGACTGTCGGCGGTGTAGACGGTGCCGGAGGAGTCGACGACTTTTCGTTCGTCTGGGAATACGAATGTCTGATCTGCGCTAGGGTAGTTGCCGTGGTAGGGGCTGCCGCCGGGACCGGAGATGGCACCTGCGGCGGTGTAGCTGGCGGTGACGATGTCAGACGGGCTGATGCCGGACGTGCGGCCGTAGAGGCGGTTGATGCCGGGGGCGTGGGAGGCACCGTAGATGGAGTCGACGTAGACTTCTCTGGTGGTGATGACGGTGCCGGTGCCGCGGCTGATGGTGGTGATTCTGCCGTAGAGGCCTGAGGAGTGGACGGCGATGAGGAGGGTGCCGTCGATGAAGAGGTGGGCGATGGCGGAATTGGTTGTGCCTGAGGCGACTTCGCTGGCCCACGAGGTGTTGTAGCGGAAGATGGAGGTGCCGTAGGCGACGACGTTGCCGAGGTCATCGCCGGTGAAGGCGGTGGCACCGGTGCGAGGGAGGGTGATGGCTGTGAGCCATGATCTGGTGGCGAGGTTGTAGCGCTGGATGGAGTTGGCGTAGAGGAAACGGACCTCGTTGCCGACGCGCTGGGATTGGATCCATGGCGTCTGGGCGTGGGAGAGGGCGGGCAGGAGGAGGAGAAGGAGGAGGAGCCAGCGGCGGAGGAAGCTGGACGCGGACGGGTGGACGGGTGGGCGCATGACGGGAAAAGGAGAATGGGCGTTTGGGGGCGACCATGCTTGAATGAGCGAGTGGTCACAAACGCGAACTCCGGTTCCGGGCATGCGGCCCGGGCGTCAGCGGTCCGCAAGTTTCTTCACGCGATAGAACCTTGATGAGCCGGGGCCCTGGGGGACCGGAAGCGTCGGCAATGAGCGATCGATCCATTGGAGCCTTGTCCCGGCGGCGCGGATGCGGGTTCCGGCATCGCGCCAGTCGCCGCTGCCATCGTGGGACTGCACGAGGTAGAGACTTCCGGGTATGGAAGGGAACTCCAGTGAGAGAGTGCCAGGCCTGACGATTTCCGTGCGATCGATGGCGAAGGTGCTGCTGGCGGTGGCGGGAGGCGAGATGCTAGCGGAGACTGATTCCGGGATGGGCAGGATTCCGCTGGTGGAGCTGTATTCGAGGACGAGCGTGATGGCGGAACCGGCGGCGATGGGTTGCTGGAGGAGAATCCGGGGGATGCCGTTGAGGGCGTCGGAGGCGTTGTGGAGGGTGGCTCCATCTGGCAGGCCTGCGATGGTGAGGGCGAAGCCGGGGAGTGCGGCCTGTCCCGGGTTGGTGAGGGTGAAGCGTTGTTCCCAGAGGCCGGTTTCCGGATTTCTGACGGGGATGCCTTGTGCGGAAATGATCAGGCCGTCTGGGGCGGGGGCGGTGACGGGGACTGATGTTTCGAGGGTTGCGGTGGCTCCGGAGGCGTCGGATGCGGTGAGCAGGACTGGGGCGAGCCCGGAGATTCCGGCGGGAGGCGTTCCGAAGAGGACGCCGTTTTTCAGACGCATCCAAGACGGCAGCGTGACGGTGGTGAAGGAGAGGACGGCATCTGGATCCGGGTGGGAGAGATCTGGTTGCCATGCCCATGCGGTGCCGGCGGTGGCTGGGGGCACGGGAGAGTTGGCGAAGACTGGCTTTACGACATCGACGGGAGTGGCCCACGCGACATGAAAGCCCGGGTTATTGGACTCGGGTCCCGGAACGGTGATGGTGCGGGCGCTTTCGAGGCCGAGTGGTGCGAGGGGCACAGAGGTGCCTCTGATGGGACCGGCGGCGAGCATGCTGCCATCGGGGCCGCCGAGCGAGAGGCTCTGGAGGGGGGAGGCGATGCCGTGAGCGCGGCTGAAGAGGAGACGGCCATCGGGGGAGTAGGAGCGGAACGTTCCGGCTGCGGTGATATAGAGACGGCCGTCTGGGCCGGTGGCGAACGATTCGATGAAGGCGTTCGGCGAGATTCTTGCCATGAACGACCACTCTCTGCTGACGGGATCGAACCGGCGGACAGTGCCGTCGTCGTCCATGGTGATGGGGGTGCCATCCGGAGTGCCTGCCGGGCGCATGGTTGTCGCGTCGTCAAGGCTCGGGAACAAGTCCCATGTGCCGGA
>JAIXPK010000148.1 GCA_027486335.1 Verrucomicrobiaceae bacterium
AACGCCATCGGCCGCGTCCTCGGCTTCGACCACACCATCGCCACCAAGGTCCGCTTCTCCCGCGACCCGCTCCCGCTCATCCCGGACATCGACGGCCCCAATAACAAAAACGACGCCAAACTGAAGGCCATGCGCCACCTCATGCCCGTCGACCTCTCCCTCCCCCTCCCGGGCTCATGGGCCTACTCCGACAGCAAAGCCGACCTCCCCATGCTCCGCTTCGTCGAGCACCCCGTCGTCGTTAATCCAGACCCATTCCTAGAATCCGTCGCCGTCGAAGAACACTGGGAAATCATGCGCCCTCACCGCCCCCAGAAAAACCGGCTCGCCTTCGCCCTCGACTGCGCCCGTCAATCCCTCGGGCTCTGGACCCCGCCCCCGCTCACCGCCGCCTGACCGCCGGAAGCCCCGCCGCCGCGGCGTGCATCTCCTCAATCATGCTGTTCACCGGAATCCCACCGATCCGGTAACCTTCATCCTCCGTCAGCAGGTCGCACGACTTCGTCAATCCGCGCCGCACCGACACTCCCGTCACCGTCTCGCCACCCAGCCGCTGCCCGATCACCACCTCGCCGGCCCGCACCCCATCAATCCGGTGCATCCGGCACGTTTCCACCGCGCCTCCCCCGGAAAACGACACCCTCACAAATTCCGTCGCCGGCTGTTCCATGTAGACATGCTTCTGCAGCACCCGCACCGCGCCACCCCGAAACCCGGTGACCACATCCCCCGCCGTCAGCACCGCCACACACCTCGGCCCCTCCGGCGTGTCGATCATCGCATCCTCCGGCAGGCACGCCAGCGCCATCTTCACCCCCGCAAACGGCAGCGCCGTCCGCACCAGCGGCGCTATCAACCCGCAGCCGCTCATCGAGCACACCGCCGCAGTCAGCAGAAAAATGGAACCGGAAAACTTGAATGACATCGCGCAGAACCTGCCATCGGCCCCATCGCGGTTCCAGCAACGGCAGAAATCACCCCAACTCCCCCGCCGCCAGCAATCCATCCACCACCCGCCGCACCGGCCCAGGCATCGCCAGCACCGCCGCCTCACCCAGCGCCACCCACTCCTCCCCCGCCTCCGCCTCCGCTCCCGGCGCATCATAAACACAGTACGTGATCCGATAATGCGTCACCGCACAGTTCGTCCGCGAAAGCATCGCCAGCGGCGGATCCGTCACCGCCGCCTCACTCCGCAACGGCAGCCGCCACAAACCCCGCCGCCGCGATCCCGTCTCCCGCGCCAGCAGAATCCTCCCACCCCGCACCGCAAACAACGCGTGCTCGGTCACCGCCACCACCTCCCGCCGCGCCCGACGCCGCGGCCGCAACTCCGCCTCAGGCCCCGCCGACACACAGAACTCCCTAACCGGACACGCCTCGCAATCCGGCCGCCGCGGGGTGCAAACCCGCTGCCCTAACTCCATCAGCGCACTGTTCCCTTCCCGCGGATGCTCCGGGTCCTTCAATTCCTCCGCCCACGCCCACATCGTCCGCATCCCCTCAGGCCCGTTGCTCTCCCCATCCCACCCGAACAGCCGCGCAAAAACCCTGACAATATTCCCGTCCACAATCGCCGCAGGCCGCCCGTACGCAAACGACAGCACCGCCCCAGCCGTGTACCTCCCCACACCAGGCAGCGCCGCAATCGCCTCCGCACTCTCCGGAAACCGCCCGCCATGCTCCCTCACCACCACCGCCGCCGCCTTCTGCAGATTCCTCGCCCGCGCATAATACCCTAACCCTTCCCACATCTTCAGCAGCACTTCCTCCGGAGCCGCCGCCAGCGCCGCCACATCAGGAAACCGCTCCATCCATCGCCCGTAATACCCGCGCCCCAGCACCGTCGCAATCTGCGTCTGCTGCAGCATCACCTCCGACACCAGCACCGCATACGGATCCCGCGTCCGCCGCCACGGATAGTCACGGCCTTCCTTCACAAACCACGCCACCAGCGCCGCCCGTAACGCCGGCACTCGCTCCGCTTCCAGCGGCAACCGAACCTCAGCGCGCTCCTTCGGCATCTCGGCTCTTCGGATCAGCATTCCTCGGCGCTACCGGAATCGCCTCAAGGGTCTTCACCGCAAATCCCCCGTCCGCCTGCTCCACCACCTCATACCGGTGCCGCTCCGCTTCCTCCTGCCACGACCACGCCGCCACCGCCTCCCGCCGCCCGTCCACCGCCGCCGTCAGACTCGAAATCTGCAGAATCAGCGGCGCAATCCCCGTCGATTCATCAAAAATCCGCACCTTGCCCGCAGCCGCTCCCACCACCAGCCGCCGATAGTGAAACACCGGCAGATCCGGCGCATTGAACTGCTTCTCAAACTCCGCCTCCGCCTGCTCCATCTTCTCCCCGATCGTAATAGTCAGCCCCCTCACTTCCTTCCGTCGCGGACACCCTCCTAACACATGCTTCAGCACCGCCGCCGCCGCCGGCGACTGCAGCACCTCACGGTCCGTCGCCGCCTGCTTCGGCCGCGGCGAACAGTCACTCAGCAACACAACCGCAGCAGCGGCACCGGCAATGGATCGGATCATCATGTCAGAAGTCTAAATAAATTTCAGTGCGCCGGTTCCTCGACCGACCCGCCGGATTGTCCGCCCCGTCATCCCGCCGGTTCGGATCCAGCGGCGCCGTCGCCCCGAAACCATACGTCTCCACCTGTGCAGCCCGCACCCCAAGTCCCGCAAGCCGCTTCCGCACATTCGCAGCCCGTTCCTGCGACAGCCGGAAATTCAAATCCTCTCCCCCCACATCATCCGCATGCCCAGAAATCCGCAGCTTCCGCGCCGGATCCGACTTCAGCAGCGCCGCCACAATCTCCAACTGCTGCAGCGCCCGAGGATGCAGCACCGCACTCCCGAACTCAAAGTAAACCACAAGGCTCTCCCCACCCGACGGCGACTTCACCACCGGCGTGTAAAACACACTCCCCGCCTTCGTCGCCTTCACATACCCCTCCAGCATCCGCGTGAAATCCAGCGCCTCCACCCGCCACGTCCCGTCCGCCAATTCCTGCATCTCCAGCCCGATCTCACTCTCCAGCCCCTTCCCCGCCGAACGCACCCGCGCAATCGCCCACGCCGTCCCCTTGCCCCCAGCCGTCACCACCACCGGCCTCTCGGCATCCATCGCATACTCCCCCTCCTCAAACACAATGCACAACCCCGCCAGCTTTTCGTGCGTCACTTTCTCCTCGTTCGTCAGCGCCCGCGCCTTCCGAAAATCCCGGCCCAGCACCGCACCCAGAAAATCCGCCGCCCGACTCAACGCATCCTCCCCTGCCCGCAACGGTTCCGCATCCAGCAGCACACCGCGCCCGCGCAATCGCTCCAACCCCGCCGCCACTAGCACCGCCGGAATCCGGAACGCCTCCACCCGCCAGCCCAGCTTCGCATCACGCTTCAAATCCACCTCCGGCATCGCCGGCACCACCAATCCTCCGGCCACCGCCGGTTCCAGCACCAGCGCATGCCGCGACATCCCCCCAGCCGTCCCCACCGCCCGCCACCTCGCCCCCGCATCCTCCGCCACCCGACACCCCCCCGTCGCCAGCAGATGCCGGATAAATTGCGCCGGAGCCTCCTGCCCAGCCGAACCCGCCAGCGCCATCGCTTCCTCCACCCGTCCCTCCGCCAGCCCACCGCCAATCGCCTCCAGCAACTGCCCCGGCGTCCCGTAATAGGCCACCTTCGCCGCCGCCACCCGCGGCTTCACCACCGCAGGCACCACCTTCGCCACCACCGGCTGTGCCTTCGCCCCCGCAACCGCACCCCCAGACTTGCGATCCAGCCACGTCGGCAGCGTAAACAGAAAAAAGAACAGCACCGACAACCCCACAATCCCCACAAACACCAGCACCGGGGTCGCTGCCGCCCCTCGGTCTCCAATTCGTTGCGTAGTTGCCTTCACGTCCATTCAGTAACGCCCCACCCTACCCCCAGCACCACCGAAATGCAAAAACCTCCCCGCATTTCCCCGCAGCATCCAAACCCCCACCCCCACCCCACCCCCGCCCTCAATGCCCGAGCCGAAACTGGCACGGGCATCCTGCCTGTGACCCCAACGCCTGAATCTCCGAATCGAAGCCCGAGCCAAAAGTGGCACGGGCATCCTGCCTGTGACCCCATTGCCAGAATCTCCGAATCGAAGCCCGAGCCGAAAGTGGCACGGGCATCCTGCCTGTGACCTCGACGCAAGAGGACCTCGAAGAGCCCTGTCTCATTGCCCCTCACGCACTCCGCCCCGTCTTAACAAGGCCGTCCCCGCCTTGCCACAGCCCCAGCGAACCACCCCCAACCGCCTTCTCATCACCCCATTCACCCTCGCCCCGTGTCCCAACGGGACACCTTATGTCAGAGCACCGCTCTGGGTCCCCCAACACCGCCCATTTAACCTCCGCCTCCCCCCAATCCCAACGGGGTTGCGTCCCCGCCGCATTGCCGCATCGCACCCCCACGCTTCCCAAACTCGTCCTCCCGGAAATGCGCCCGCCCCACCCTCACAAACGCCGCTTGAGCACCAACCACAGCAATCCACCGGCCGCCAAAATCAGCACGCCGATGATGCTCCGGGGCATCGACACACCACGCTGCTCGCTCCCCGTCGCCGTCAGCTTTCCATCGCGTGACATCGGCTCTCGTTCCGGCAATGGTTGAACAACCATAGTCGGCGGCGTAGCCTCGCGTGCCTTCTCAGAGGCCCGGAAATCGACAGCCGGCTTCTGAATCTGCCCTGCCGCCAGACGCGCAAAAACCTTATCGTGGACTTCATGCCGCCCCTTGATCAGCGGTAGCCAGGTGTCCTTCTCGATCTCATACGGCGCATAAACTTCCGCCCATCGACCATCCGCCAGTTGCTTGATCGCCCAAATCCCTGAATCTCCTTCACTGAGCGTGGGTACTACATGCCTTCGGTTTCCATCCGGTTGATAGTCGGCAGTAAGTACCCTCATTGATTGACCCCGGAGACTCGGATCGCCACGGAAAACATGCGAGATCTCAAGTCTAGCTATCCAAGTTGTACGCACTTCGGCGGTTCGCCCTCCGCCTTCCAAGCGGTCAGGCATGGGCCGGCGGGTAACCTCACGCACGATGGCACCCACAAGAGGCGGCTCCTCATCCACAACGTTCGCTGAACAACTGATACCGCCCGCAATGAGCGCGCAAAGTGTCAAAACGTTCATCGCATTCATCCCATCTCAGCGCCGCCCGTTCCACCGCACCACCCGGCAATCATACTGTTCCTCAATCCCCGGCAACTGCGCCACCGGCGTGAACTCCCGCACATCCCCCAGCCGCTTCATCTCCTCCGGCTGGAGCGATTCATGATACCGGTGGTACGCCCACGCAATATACAGCGGCTTCCCCGCCGCTTCCGCCTCCGCCAGCAGCGCCTCCAGCGGCTTCCCACGCCAGTCCAGCAACTCCGGCAAATAACACTCCAGCATGTTCGCCCCCAGCCCGTACCCCGCACACAGCGCCTTCCCTTCCCCACTCTCCCGCATCACCGCCGCCGTCTCCCGCCACGGACAGTAACTCCGGCTCGTCAGCCGCTGCAGCGACGGCATCCACAGAAACCCTAGCCCGATCACCACCGCGGGAGCCGCCAGCCACGGCACCCGCGGCCGCGTCACCAGCGATGCCAGCCCCACCGCCAGCACCGGAGCCAGCCCGATCAGAAACCGATGGTAGAAATACCCGCCGCTCACCGCCACCGCCCCAAGAAACACCCCGAACCCAGCCAGCGTCCCGCACATCCAAAGTCTCGCCCCGGGCGCACTCGCCCGACCCAGCAGACACCCTAACACCGCCAGCACCAGAAACAACGCCACCGCCGGATGCTCCGGCACCGACGCCCCCGACCCCATCTGCGCCAGCGTCTCCAGAAAATACGCCTGCGTCAGCAGATTCCCATCCTGATTCCGCTCACCCCAGCACAACGCCTGCAGCAGACACGGCAGGTACAGCACCAGAAACACACACGCCGCCAGCCCCGCCATCGCCGTCAGCCTCGCCACCAGCCGCGCCCGCACCGCACGCTCGGGATTCGCCCGCCGAATCGCTAGAATCCCCGTCACATACAGCCCCGCACAAAGCGCCGCATGCGACAGCACATGCGCCCACATCAGCAGACAGAACCCGCACGCCAGCAGCCACCACCAACGCCACCGACCACCACCCGGCGGCGTCAGCGCCTCCCATCCCGCCAGCAGCGTCATCGGAACAATCCACACCGTCATGCCATACGACCGCGCATCCACCCCGTACCGCAGCAGCCATGGATGCAGCGCCATCAACCACGCCGCCACCACCCCCGCTCCATCCCCTGCCCACCGCCGCGCCAGCGCCGCCGTCAGCACAATCCCCGCCAATCCCCCGACCAGCACCGGCAGCCGCAGCGCCACCTCATGAACCTCCCCCGCAGGATACCCAGCCACCAGACGCCAGCTCTTCTCCACCAGCTTCCCAGGCACCGTCTGCACCGGATGATTCGTCGGCTTCCCGTAATACCAGAACGCCCGCGCCCAGTCCCACTCCCGGAACTCCTTCACACCCCCATCCTTCGGAGCCTTCCACTCCCCCACCGTCGCATACCGGAAATTCCACAGCTCGTCCCACCACAGGCTCCCACGCGCCAATGGCATCCTCAGAAACACCGCCATCGTCAGCGCACCTAACACCAGTACCGTGAACCTCAATCGCCGCGGCCGCGACGGCCGCACCCACCGCGACGCACTCGTCCCGCCCCCCGCCCACCACCGCACCGTCACCAGCGCCACCGCCCCGATCAGTGTCGTCACCACCGCTGCCAGCCAGTTCCCCAGCCGCACCGACGCCCGCCACTCAAACCCCGCCGTCTCCCCATCCCCGTCAATCGCCGCCCGCGCCGCCCTGAACTGCTCCCACGCCGCCGCCGGACTCCCCTTCCCTCCAGACGCCACCCACCACGCCAACCCAGCCAGCACGAAAATCACCCCCACCGCCCCATGCACCGGACCCATCCGGCGCGGCAGATCCCGGAGGCTTGATAGGAAATACGACGGTCTCATGCGCTCCTCCAGCTTTCCTCACGCCAGCCTGACAAGATCCTTCAGATACTGAACCCACAGATACAGACACCCGCGCCACGAATACCTCACCCGCCCGTCTCCCGTGCTCAGCAGTATCCCCGACGCCACATTGTGCTGCACCTGCACCGACAACTCACCGCTCACCCGCTCCATCAGCAGCTCCGGATCAAGCTCCTCCGCTCCCTCGCCCGCCACCCATTCCTCGTGCGCCCTCACTAGCACCTCGATCGTCTCCGCCTCCGCTACCTGACGAATCTCCGTCCGCGGAACCGGCTTCATCGCCGAAGAAAACGGAAAATCGGAACTGATCATCTGCCGCCCGTCGGAAAACCGCGTCGTGCAGCTCACATGCACCAACCCCATTCCCCGCTGCTCGTGACAGCATACCGCCAGCTGCATCCGGTCCCGCTCCCGCCAGAACAACCGGATGAACTGCTTCCCCCCGTCATTCTCACGCCCAACATCCCCGCACCGCTCAAATTCCATTTCCTCCGCCTCGTCCGTCAGGGTCTCCAATTGCGGAAAATCCTCCCGCGACGGCGGGTGCCGACGGTCCAGCACCTGCTCGGCCGGCAGCCGCAGCGGCCGCACATGCAGCAGAATCTCCACCCACGGCAGCAGAAACCACGCCCCCGCCGCCGCCATCCCAAACCCATGCGACCCCCCAGCCACGTAATACCCAGCCAGATACGTCGCCCCAAGATACAGCAACGCCCCCGTCTTGCGCAGCAGAACGGAAGAAAACGTGCGGAGACCGAGGCCAGCCAGCCAGACGGCCGCCACGATGAAAGTCGATTGCATCATGATCCGGCAGACGCCGCAGCACTCACCGTCCGCGGAACGGCGGCTATATCACCGCCCCGGCAGCGGGTCAA
>JAIXPK010000444.1 GCA_027486335.1 Verrucomicrobiaceae bacterium
CAGCCGAAGCTCAAAGCGCGTCCGCGGGCGGCAGATCAAGCGCCTGCGAGCCATCATGCCACAGGGCGATTGCGGCCCCTGACTATAATTACTAGGTTAACGCATATGGGGCAACGCCCTGGGTCTAGCCCACCACACACAGAGCCCTGAAAGGGCGCCCTAATTCTTCCCGGGGCGTCGCCTCGGGAAACACCACACCCCTCCTTAGAAATCGCCCCCGCCTCCACTGCCCACCACCCTCCCATCTGCGTCCATCCACCCCATCTGCGGTTCGCCTCCCTCGAACACACAAGCCTCCCCTCACCACCTCACTTCAACCCAAGATTCTTCTCCGCCCCCCCCTGCACCCAGATATCCGTCGTCTCCGGATTCGCCTTCAACCGCTTCAGCACCCTCCGAATACACCCCAGCGCCTTCTTGTTCATCCCCGGCTCGCACTGCACCGCTATGTTGTGATGATCCTCATCCGTGCCGCCAACCCCAATCACTTCCCCGGCTTCGTGCTCCTCGAGTTCGTCATCAATCTCCTCGCTGATCTCCTCCAAATCGGTCATCTCCATCTGCTCCAACCCCGATAGCCAGATCTCATAAATGCACCCCGGCGTGAACGTCGCCACCTCCGGCAGCGTCTCCACCGGCGACGACAACTGATCCTCCCTCGGCGTGATGACCTCGAACTGATCCAAGTTCTCCTTCACATAAGACACCAGATCCTTGGGCCCGAACCATATGCATTCCTGATACTTCCAGAGCTGATCTTCCTCGACGTAGAACTCCACGTAGTCATGCGGGGTCACGCGATAGGGTGCAGGCACTTCCTTTCTCTCAATCTTCCAGTCGGCGCACTTCTCCCAAATTGGTGGCATCCTGATTTCATCGGGAGTCAACTCAAGTCTCAACTCGTCGATGTAACTCACAAGAAGACCTTTGGGTTCAAAGAAGAAAAACTTTTTCCATCGAGCAGACGAAAACAGGCTCCGGTCACAGACTCTTTCAGTGGTCAAAAAATCATAGAGCCAGTAAGTGCTATCGGCGTTCCGCGACGCGATGTAGGCCCACAGGTTCTTGTCGATCGGCACACTGGTAACCGTGCCATGCTTTGGTCTTTTTCTCAGTTTTGCACTCATGGACATCGTTATTCGGGACAGGGCCGTCAGCGGACTTTCACAAAATCCGTTACTCCACCCCCGTTCAACCGAAAACAAGCCTCCCTTCGCCTGACTCCCAACCGTCCCATCATCCCATCTTCCCCCCTCTCCCCAAAAGCCCTTCGCGCCCTCGAGTCAGCCCCGCTCTCCCAACCCGCCCCTGGGAACGCTGCGCCCCAGCTCGGCGTTCTCCGCCCACGCCCCCTCCGTACCAGCTAGCCGAAGGCTCTGGACTGCTGGGAGAATCACAGCTCTCTCCGCGCACGGAGTGCGCCTGCCCGCCCCCTCTTCACCAGCCCTTCGCGTGAGGAACCTTCTCCCAACAAGCCCGCTCCCCTCGCATCCCTTGGGGATGCCGGCTTGTAGCCGGTGGTCGAGCGAGGCCACGAGCGATACCACCGGAAAAATGTACCAGCTAACATCGCACCCCGGACGGGTGCCGGCCCATCTCCGTTCCCGCCCCTCTCCCACCACCCTCCGACCAATCCCTTCTCACTTCTAACTTCTAACGTCTAACTTCTCCGGCAGCCACGGCCGGAACTCCGGAGGAATCGGCGCCGTGAACTCCATGCGCTCGCCCGTCACCGGGTGATCAAATGCCAGCCGCCACGCATGCAGCATCATCCGACCGGAAGGCGTCTGCCGACTCACCTTCGCATACGTCGCATCCCCTAACAACGGATGCCCCAGATGCCGCATGTGCACCCGGATCTGATGCGTGCGCCCCGTGTGCAGCGTGCAACGCACCAGCGCATCCGCTCCGCTCACATGCTCCACCCGGTAATCCGTCACCGCCACCTTCCCCGCGTTTTCCGGCACCACCGCCATCCGCAGCCGGTTGTTCGGATCGCGCCCGATGTGATTCTGCACCGTTCCCTCACGCGGCGATGGCACCCCCTGCACCACCGCCAGATACGTCTTCCCCGTCGTCCGACCCGCAAACTGCTCAGTCAGCGAATGATGCGCCGCATCATTCCGCGCCACCACCAGACAACCACTCGTCTCCTTGTCCAACCGGTGCACGATCCCCGGCCGCGCCACGCCACCGATACTGCTCATCGCCCCGAACCGGTGCAGCAGCGCGTTCACCACCGTCCCGTCCTCGTTCCCGTGCGCCGGATGCACCACCATCCCCGACGCCTTGTTCAGCACCGCCACATGATCATCCTCATATAACACCTCCAGCGGAAGATCCTGCGCCTGCGCCTCCGACGGACGGTCCGGCGGAATCGTCCCCGCGATCACCTCCCCGGCCGACAACTCCCGGCTCGCCTTCGCTTCCCGCCCATTCACCAGAATCGCTCCCTCCTTCAGCAATGCCTGCAATCGCGCCCGCGAAAACGCCGGCAACCGCGCCACCAGAAACTTGTCCAGCCGCTGCCCCGCTTCCCCAGCCTCCACCGTCAGCAGAAAATCGTGCTCCATCGCATCTCAACGTCCCAGCTTCTCCTCACCCTCACAACAATGCCCGGATCAGCTTCCCCTTCCAGCCATCCGGCAGCGGAAACTTCGCCCCAGTCTGCTGCAAACCCAGTCGCAGCGCCTCCGTCATCCACCGCTTCGACGCATGCACCTCCACCACCTCCCCCGTATTGTCCCCATTCAATTGATAGCGCGCTGAAAACATCACCGGCTCAGGCTCGCCCGACAACTCAATCGTCGCCGTCACCCGCCGCTCCGTCACATCCAGCCGGAAATCCGTCAGCCGCACCCAATCCAGTCCCGCGGACTCGATTTTCGCCTGAATCGCTTTGAGTATAATCGCCTGAGGAGAAATCATGCCAGAAATCGTTGAGTTAGGTCACCGTACGCATCCACCCGCCGGTCCCTGAGAAACGGCCACCACTCGCGCTGATCCCGGATCGCGTCCGTGTCAATCTCCGCCATCAGAACTTCCTCCTGATCCGTCGACGCCTTCGCCACCATTTGCCCCATCGGCCCAGCCACAAAAGACCGACCCCAGAACTCCAGTCCCTGCCCGCCCGCCGGCGCTTCATGCCCGATCCGGTTCACCGCCGCCACATAACACCCGTTCGCCACCGCATGACTCCGCTGAATGATCTCCCACGACTGATGCTGATTCTCCCCAAGCGCCTCCTTCTCGCTCGGCATCCACCCGATCGCCGTCGGATAAAACAGAATCCCCGCACCATGCATCGCCGTCAGCCTCGCCCCCTCCGGATACCATTGATCCCAGCAGATCAGCACCCCGATCCTCCCCACCGCCGTGTCCCACGCCCGGAACCCACGGTCCCCCGGCGCAAAGTAATACTTCTCCTCAAACTGCGGATCGTGCGGAATATGCATCTTCCGGTAAGCCCCCAGCAGCGCCCCGTTCGCATCAATCACACAGCACGAATTGAAATACAGCCCCGGCGCAGCCTTCTCAAACACCGGCAGCAGAATCACCACCTTCAGCTTCTTCGCCAGCTTGCAGAACCGCTCGCTCATCGGCCCAGGTATCGTCTCCGCAAGCTTGAACCACTCCGGATTCAGATTCTGACAGAAATACACCGACGCAAACAACTCCTGCAGACACACAATCCGCGCCCCCTTCTTCACCGCCTCCGTGATGTACACCTCCGCACGGCGCAGGTTGTCCTCAACACGCTCGCTGCAGCGCATCTGTACCAGTCCAAGCTGGTAAACGGAAGATCGGGATCGGGCAGGCATCCCCCACCTTCACCACTCCAGCCTCAGGCGCAAAAGTGAAGTTTGCCGTTTCCCACCCTCCCATCCAGTGGTCCCCGTCTCCATGGAAGTGCAGCCCGGTACGCTCTATCTCGTCGCCACACCCATCGGCAACCTCGCCGATATCACCGAACGCGCCCGGCTCACCCTCGCCGGTGTCTCCCGCGTGGCCTGCGAAGACACCCGCCACTCAGGCATCCTCCTCCAGCACCTCGGCCTCCGCAAACCCCTCGTCAGCATCCACGAACACAACGAGGCCTCACGCTCCGCCGAAATGGTCGAAGCCCTCCTCGCAGGCGAATCCGTCGCCTACATCTCAGACGCAGGCATGCCCGGCGTCTCCGACCCAGGCCAGCGTCTCGTCAACGCCTGCCGCCGCGCCAACCTCCGCGTCGAGGTCATCCCCGGTCCCAGCGCCGTCCTCACCGCCCTCATCGGCAGCGG
>JAIXPK010000290.1 GCA_027486335.1 Verrucomicrobiaceae bacterium
CCTTACGAGTACAGCGTGCCTGGTGCGTTGAAAGACTACAGTCCTCAATGGGAGCCGGTGACGGAACTCGAGGCTGCTGAAACCGCCAAAGTCCCGGCATCCCACTGAGCGTCCGCAATCCACTTTTCCCTCCCACTTCCGATGGAGATTCCGTATACTGTAAATGCCCGGCCTGACACTGGTCTGTACAATGCCAAGGTGGGCATCTGGCTCTTTCTTGCGTCCGAAGTGATGCTGTTCGGGGGGTTGTTCTCCTCGTATGTGTTTCTGCGGATCGGGGCAGATTTTCCGTGGCCGTTCCATGAACTGAAGGTCAAGCCTGGATTTATCAACACGCTGGTGCTGATTGCGTCGTCGGTTTCGGTGGTGGCTGCGTGGGCGGCGGTGAAGGCGCGGCGTTACGGTTGGTTCCAGTTCAACATGATCTTCACGCTGTGCTGCGCGCTGGGCTTCATGGGGATCAAGGGGTATGAGTACTTCCACAAGTTCCAGCACTACTCCTTTGAGTTCACGGATGGATCGGTGATCAACGGGCATCCGATTCATGCGGATGAGAAGAATCATGGGGACCGGATTGTGTTTGGAGAGGTGAAGTCGATCGTGATTGATCTGCGGAACAGCAATCTTGAGTTTCTCGATCAGCGTCGGGAGAAGAAGGGCGAGTTGCCTTATGCGATGCCTGCGAGCGGCGATTTGAAGTTCACGTCACCGTCGGGCAAGGAAGTGGTGCTGTCGAAGGACTGGCTGAAGGCGCAGAAGCGGAAGTGGCTGGATGCAGCTGGCGGGCTTTCCCGGACAGTGACGGCGTATGAGATTGAGAAGGCTGCGAACAAGGGGAACGACGAGGCGCTGGCGGCGATCAATGCGAAGCTGGACGAGGCGAACAAGGTGGCGATTGAGAAGGCCAAGGCAGAGGATCTGACGCAGTCGCTGAAGCTGGACGTGGTGGGTGAGCCGCTATTGTTCCTTGTGAAGGAGAGCAATGTGGCGAAGTACGGGCAGGCTGAGCTGAGCTTCAAGGATTCGACGGTGCTGCAGGGCAAGCTGGAGACGGATGCGATCGAGTTCAATGCGGACCTGATTGACCTGCGGAAGAACAAGGATGCGGAGAAGGCGCTGGTCTGGAAGTACTATCCTGATCTGAAGGATGATTTTCTCCGTCACCGGGATGAGAAGTCGGAGGAGTTCAAGAAGAAGTACCCGAAGCGTGCGGGGACGGCTGATGCGGATCCGGACAACCTGCGGGAGTCGCTGAGGTTCGAGTTTGAGGTGGCGTTGCCTGAGGAGCACGCGCACAAGCTGCTGCACGATCACAGCATGGCGGTGAGCCTACCGAGGAGCGAGAAGCGGTTTTATTCGAACTTCACACCGGCGCTGAGTCCATACTACGCGATTTACTTCCTGATGACTGGGCTACACGGCCTGCACGTGATTGGCGGGGCGATTGTGCTGGGGTGGTTCCTGATTACGGGGAAGAAGATGTACCGGGAGAATCCCGAGCATCTTGCGAACCGGGTGGAGGTCGGAGGCCTGTTCTGGCACTTTGTCGATCTGGTCTGGATCTTCCTGTTCCCTCTTTATTATCTGATGTAAGCCCCACACGGCCATGGATTCTTCACACGACAACCCTACGGGGCACGATTCTCACGATCATCCGATTGATTTCGCGAAGGCGATCCGCACTTACCTGATGGTGGGTGGGGCGCTGGTTTTCGGGACAATCATCACGGTGTTCGTAGCCTACAAGGTGGACCTTGGGGACATTCACCTGAACATTGCGCTCGGGTTGCTGATTGCGACGGTGAAGGTGTCGCTGGTGGCGCTGATCTTCATGCACCTCAATCACGAGCGGGGGCTGATCTACAAGACGCTGCTGTTCACGATGATTTTCTTTGCGGCGATGATGTTTCTGTTCTGCCTGGCGTATTTGGATCCGATCAAGGATTCGTTCTTCAAACCCTGAGTTCTGCTGTCATGTCCCTCAAGAGCTTCCACGTCTTCTTTCTTGTGATCGCGATTCTTTTCGATCTCGGGATACTGGCGTATGCGTTGCTTGGGGACAACAGTGTGACTAAAGAGCTGCGGGACTACGGCGTGGGTTTTGGGGTGATTGCAGCGGCGCTGATTGTGTACACGGTGTGGTTTGTGCGGCGGAAGGCGCCGCAGATCATTGTCTGAGTGCGGGGAACTGAAATAACAAAGCCATGAATTCCATCATATTTCCACAGGCGTGTGCCACCTGCATCGGGCAGAGTGGACAGGTGACGGTGCTTGCGGCGAACGGGGCGGTGTTTGTGATGCTTGGGGCGCTGATGCTGGTGTTTGGAGTGATTTTTGCGATTGTGGTGTCCTTTATCCGCCGAGCGCGGCGCCTTGAGGCGGAGGTGGCGCAGTCCTGAACAAGAGTTAAGAGTTCATCCTACGATTGCTATGGGTATCCTGAATAAACTTCTCGGCATTCCGCCTGTTGGTTCCGAGCATGGTCACATGCTGGACCACATGCTTGAAGTCGTGCATTGGTTCATGCTGTTTCTTGGCGTTGGCTGGGGGATTTTCATTGCCTATGCGCTGTATCGTTTCCGGCAGAAGAAGCACCCGAAGGCGTCGTACACTGGGGTGACGGGCCATGCGTCGAGTCACATTGAGATTGGGGTGATTGTGACGGAGGTGATTCTGCTGCTTGGGTTTGCGTTTCCGCTGTGGGCGACGCGGGTGGATGAGTTTCCTGATCCGGATGTGCGGGTGAATGCCTTTGCGGAGCAATTCAAGTGGAGCTTCCAGTATCCGGGAGCGGATGGGAAGTTCGGGATGACGAATCGGTTTCTGATGAGTTCGGCGAACCCGATCGGGATTGATCCTGAGGATCCGAATGGTTTGGACGACATTGTGGTTCCGGAGTTGTTTTTGCCGAAGTCGAAGAAGATCGAGATTGCGGTGACGTCGAAGGATGTGATTCACAATCTGGCGCTGGTGGGAATGCGGATTGCTCAGGATGCGGATCCTGGGAAGGTGAGCCGGATGTGGTTTGTGCCGTCGGCGATTGGCGATTCTGAGATTATCTGCGGTCAGTTGTGCGGGGCGGCGCACGGGAATATGAAATCGCTGCTGCACGTGGTGGATCAGAAATCCTATGAGGGATGGGCGAAGGATGCGCCGAAGTTCAAGGATTCTCCGTTTGGAGCGGAGGCTGCGAAGAAGCTAGGGCTTGCGCCTGCTGCTGCGGCGACACTGCCTGCGGCTCCAGTGACGACACCTGAGCCGGCTGCGGCACCTGCGGTTGAGACGCCTGCTGCGGCACCAGCCCCAGCACCAGCTGCGGAGGTGAAGTAAGGGTGGTTGGATTCGTGCGGTAAGCGTAAATTGATGGCGAGGGCGGGCGCTGAGGTGATCTCAGCGTCCGTTTTCATTCCTGACTTTGAAGAGAGAGATGCGAAGGATAGCCGAGAGACTGCTGCCGCGTGCGGCGCTGCTGACGCTGGTGCTGTTGTACCTAGTGGTGCTGGCTGGGGCGGTGGTGCGGGCGACGGGATCAGGGATGGGGTGTCCGGACTGGCCTCGTTGTTATGGAAGGCTGGTACCGCCGCTGAAGGCTGAGGAGATTGATTTTGCGAGGCTTGATCTGGCGAAGTATCGTAAGTCGTGGGCGAGCCATGGACGTGCGGAGGTGGAGGTGACGGAGGCGAGTGTGCGTGAGAATTTCAGTGCGGTGGAGACGTGGATTGAGTTTTTGAATCGGTGTCTTGGGGCGGTGAGCGGGTTGGCGGCGCTGGCGACGCTGGTGCTGGCGGTGGTGTCCGGGCGACGGGACTTGCTATTGAAGGGGGTGCTGGTTGGGCAGGTGGTATTGTTCGGGGTGGTGGCGTGGCTTGGGAAGGTGGTGGTGGACACGAATCTGCTGCCGTGGAAGATCACGCTGCACATGATGCTGGCGATGGGTCTGATTACGACGGCGCTATGGATTCGGCACAGGGTGGTGACGAGGCGTGGGATGGTGGTTTCGAAGTCGTTGAGGTGGCATCTTGTGGCGTGTGTGGTGGCGGTGGTGGTGCAGACGGTGGTGGGGACGCAGGTGCGGGAGATTGTGGATCAGGCGAAGCTGGCGGGGTGCTGCGGAGACGGTGCACAGGTGAAGCTTGAGACGGTGCTTGGGGTGACGTTTGCGTGGCACCGGGTGGGGGCGGTGGTGGTGGTGACGCTGGTGGGGCTGGTGTTTTTCCGGCTGCGGGCGCGGGGAGAGTGTATTGAGGCGGCACCGGTGCTGATTCCGGTGCTGGGATTGCTGGTGGCGATGGAGTATTTGGCTGGGGTGGTGCTGATCCGGGCCAATCTGCCTGCGGTGGTGCAGCCGGTGCACCTGCTGCTGGCATTTCTGGTGCATGGAGTGGGGTTGTCGCTGCTGTTGCGCAGCCGGTTGCGTGGGTCCGAGACTCCCGCCATGGTTGATCACGCATGACCGCTCCCGCCCAACAGACTTCCGACGATGCCGTCGGTGCCACGCTTCGGCCGGGATTCTCGCGTGGGGATTTCATGCTGCTGACGAAGGCGCGGCTGAGTGCGCTGGTGGTGGTGACGACGGCGGCTGGGTACTGGCTGCATTGCCTGCTGGTGGATTGGCCGGGAGCGTTGCCGTGGCGGCTGGTGCATACGATTGCGGGGACGGCGCTGACGGCGTTCGGGGCGTCGGTTTTCAATCAGCTGATGGAGATGGATGCGGATGCGCGGATGCAGCGGACGGCGGATCGGCCGTTGGCGTCGCGGCGGCTGCAGCCTGAGGTGGCGTTTGTGATTGGGGCGTTGCTGGCTGGAGCGGGGATCATTCACCTTGGGGTGAAGGTGAACACGGAGGCGGCGGCGCTGGCCGGGCTGACCCTGCTGGTTTATTTGTTCATCTACACGCCGATGAAGCGGAAGTCGGTGTGGAACACGATTGTGGGGGCGGTGTCGGGGGCGATTCCGCCGGTGATCGGGTGGGTGGCGGTGCCGGGAGGGCTGGAGTTCCGGAATTATCATCGGGTGCTGTTGAGGAGCGAGCTGATGACGGCGCCGGGGGCGATGTTTTTGTTTGGGCTGCTGTTTCTGTGGCAGCTGCCGCATTTTCTGGCGATCAACTGGATGTATCGGGAGGAGTATGTGCGCGGTGGATTTGTGATGTGGAGCAATGAGGATGAGAGCGGGGAGGCGACGGCGCGGCGAGCGTTGGGGTGGAGTCTCCTGTTGCTGCCGCTGGGGGTGTGGCCCCCGCTGGCTGGGTTTGCGTCGTGGTGGTTTGCGCCGATGGGTTTACTGCTCGGTGGGTGGCTGGTGTGGTTGAGTCTGAAGTTTTTGAGGGTGCCGGAGCGAGCGGCGGCGCGGCGGTTGTTCTTTGCGACGCTTATGTATCTCCCGGCGATGCTGGCGGCCGTATTAATTTGTGCCCGGCGGTGAGGCGCCGGAACGTTCCATTACCATGTCTTCCCCTGAATTGGATCAACGTCAGCTCCCCGTATCGCCTCCGCCGTCCCGCCGCACGGCGCTGGCCGTCTGTCTGGTGCTGATGGCGCTGGGGTCGGTGGTGTGGTTCAATTACTATCTGAAAGTGAAGCAGGATGTGATGAAGGGGCGGCTGCCGAAGAAGCAATCGGTGGAGAAGGACCCGGGGTTGTTTGTGGATGTGAACGGGAAGGAGCGGCGGCTTGAGGAGGTGAAGGGGAAGGTGATTGTGCTGTCGTATCTTTACACGACGTGTCCGCGGGGATGTGCGGGGGTGGCGGATGCGATGAAGCGGCTGCAGGATGAGTTTGGGAGCGACCCGAGGTTTCAGCTGATTTCGGTGAGTCTGTACCCGGAGCATGACCGGCCGGAGTTGCTGAAGTCGTGGACGGAGACGAAGGGGTTCAAGGGGGAGAACTGGTGGTTTCTGACGACGAAGAACGGGACGGAGGCAGAGGGGAACGAAGTGAGGAAGTGGATGATGAACACGTTCAAGATTTCGGTGCAGCGGAAGCCTGAGGAGCAGATCCGGGAGAATCCTGCGGACGTGTGGGATCACTCGCTGGTGATGGTGATGATTGATCATCATGGATCGGTGCGGACGCCGACGGACAATGACTATTTCTGGCATCCGTTTCATGCGGCGTTTGATGATTCGTGGTATCCGCGGCCGATTGGGGAGGATGTGAAGAAGGTGCTGGAGGAAGCTGCGAAGGGAGAATGAGATTTACCTGGGAGCAAAGATGACGAATTTACCATTTATCAATGCGTGTCTGAACGGGCTGGCGACGGTGCTGCTGCTGGCTGGGTGGTTTATGATCCGTGCGGGGAACCGGAGAGGTCATGCGGCCTGCATGGTGGCGGCGCTGGCAGCGTCGGCGGCGTTCCTTGTGTGTTATCTGACGTGGCATGGGTGGCTGGTGCAGCATACAGGGAAGGGGCATGTGCCGTTCACGGCGGAGGGGACGGTGAGGGTGGTGTATTTCTCGATACTGCTGACGCATCTTGTGGGGAGTTTCAGCATTGTGGTGCTTGTTCCGATGACGGTGTCGCGCGCTGTGCGGAGGAATTTCAAGATGCACCGGGCGATTGCGCGGTGGACGCTGCCGATCTGGCTGTATGTGTCGGTGACTGGGGTGGTGGTGTATCTGATGAACTACCGGTGGTATCCTTCGAGTGAGTGGGAGCGGATCCGGTGGCTGGAGGGTGTGGAGATGGGTGGAGGTGCGGGGGTGATGCCTGCGGAGGTGCCGGGTGCTGCGGCGGGGGCGAACTGAGGGGGTGGGGGCGCGTTGGTGAGCGCGTGAAGAACGGTGCGGGGTCGCTTTACAAGAGGCGTGGGAGCTATTAGGGAAGCTGGCTCTGCTTTTTTCCTTTTCCCGTACCGGAATGCCTGTTGCTACTCTTACCCGTAATTTCTCGATCATCGCCCACATCGACCATGGGAAGACCACGTTGTCCGACCGGTTGCTTGAAGCCACCCGCACGGTGACGCAGCGGGAGATGCAGGCGCAGTTGCTTGATGCCATGGATCTCGAGCGGGAGCGTGGGATCACGATCAAGTGCCATCCTGTGACGATGGCGTACAAGGCGAGGGATGGGAAGACGTACAAGCTGAACCTGATTGACACGCCTGGGCACGTGGATTTTGCGTATGAGGTGAGCCGGAGTCTGGGGGCGTGCGAGGGGGCGGTGCTGCTGGTGGATGCGGCGCAGGGTGTGGAGGCGCAGACGGTGGCGAATCTGCATCTGGCGCTGGGGCAGAATCTGAAGATTGTGCCGGTGATCAACAAGATTGATTTGCCGTCGAGCAATCTGCCGGCGGTTTACAAGCAGCTGGAGGACATTCTGGCGATTCCGCATGAGGAGGCGATCAAGGCGAGTGCGAAGATGGGGATTGGGATTGAGGACATTCTGGAG
>JAIXPK010000181.1 GCA_027486335.1 Verrucomicrobiaceae bacterium
CCGCCTCCATGAGCTCTTCCTCCTACGCCTCCCGCCACCTCGGCCTCCTCCCTGAAGAATGCGACGCCATGGCCCAGCTCTGCGGCCACGAATCCCTCGACGCCCTCATCGACGCCACCGTCCCAGCCTCCATCCGGCTCCTCCACCCGCTCAACGTCCCCCCAGCCCTCCCCGAAGAAGACGCCCTCGCCGATCTCCGCGCCGTCCTCTCCGCCAACAAGGTCCTCAAATCCTTCATCGGCCAGGGCTACTACGGCACCGTCACCCCGCCCGTCATCCTCCGCAATATCTTCGAAAATCCGGCATGGTACACGGCCTACACACCCTATCAGGCCGAAATCAGCCAGGGCCGTCTCGAAGCCCTCCTCAACTTCCAGACCATGGTCACGGAACTGACCGCCCTCCCGGTCGCTAACGCCTCGCTCCTCGACGAGGGCTCCGCCGCCGCTGAAGCCGTCACGCTCTGCCTCGGCGCTGCCACCACCCCCAACCCGCGCCGCATCATCGTCGACCACATGGTCTTCCCTCAGACGCTCGCCGTCATCCGCACCCGCGCCGAAGCCGCAGGCATCGAGGTCTCCGTCGCCAGCGCCGCAAATGTCTCCTTCTCCCCGGACGACGGCACGTTCGCCGTCGTCCTCCAGTACCCAGCCAGCGACGGCTCCATCACCGACTGGCAACCCCACATCGCACGCTTCCACGATCTCGGCGCCCGCGTCGTCATGATCGCCGACATCCTCGCCCTAACCCTCCTCACCCCCCCAGGCGAACTCGGCGCTGACATCGCCGTCGGCAGCACTCAGCGCTTCGGCGTCCCCATGGGCGCTGGCGGCCCCCACGCCGCCTTCATGGCCGTCAGAGACGACCTCAAACGCAAGCTCCCCGGCCGTCTCATCGGGGTCAGCATCGACTCCCACGGCGCTCCCGCCATGCGCCTCAGTCTCCAGACGCGCGAACAGCACATCCGCCGCGACAAGGCCACTAGCAACATCTGCACCGCTCAGGTTCTCCTCGCCGTCATGGCCGGAATGTACGCGGTCTGGCACGGCCCCGCTGGCCTCACCACCATCGCCCGCAGAATCCACAACCTCACCGCCTCCCTCGCCGCGTCCCTCCAATCCGCAGGCTTCACCACCAATTCCTCGTTCTTCGACACGCTCTCGGTCTCCACCGGCCCTCTCACCGATTCCCTCTTCTCCAAGGCCACCTCCCTCGGCTTCAACCTCCGCCGCATCGACGACTCACACCTCGGCATCTCCTGCGACGAACTCACCTCCCCCGCAGACATCGCCGCCCTCGCCGCGCTCTTCTCCGCACCCGCCCCAACGCCCGCCTCTTCCTCGCCCGCCCCCGCCCGCTCCTCCGCTTTCCTCAAACAGGAGGTCTTCCACCGCTTCCACTCGGAACACGAGCTCCTCCGCTACATCCACCGGCTCGCCTCCAAAGACCTCACACTCTGCAATAGCATGATCCCCCTCGGCTCATGCACCATGAAACTCAACGCCACCTCCGTCATGCTCCCGGTCTCATGGCCAGAGGTCGCCGCCATGCACCCGCTCGCCCCGCCAGACCAGCTCGCCGGCACCAACGCCATGATCGCTCAGCTCGAATCATGGCTCGCCTCCATCACCGGCTTCGACGCCGTCTCCGTCGCCCCTAACGGCGGCAGTCAGGGCGAATTCGCAGGCCTCCTCGCCATCCGCGCATGGCACCAGAGCCGCGGCGACCACCACCGCAACATCTGCCTCATCCCCGTCTCCGCCCACGGCACCAACCCAGCTAGCGCCGTCATGGCCGGCATGAAGGTCGTCCCCGTCAAATGCGACGCCGATGGCAACATCGACATCGCCGACCTCAACGCCCGCGCCGAACAGCACGCCGACGCCCTCGCCGCCCTCATGATCACCTACCCCTCCACCCACGGGGTCTTCGAGGAATCCATCCGCGACATCTGCAACACCATCCACCAGCACGGCGGTCAGGTCTACATGGACGGCGCTAACATGAACGCCCAGGTCGGCCTCACCAGCCCCGGCCTCATCGGCGCTGACGTCTGCCACCTCAATCTCCACAAAACCTTCTGTATCCCCCACGGCGGCGGCGGCCCCGGCGTCGGACCAGTCTGCACCGCCGCCCACCTCGCCCCCTTCATCCCCGGCCGCGGCACCACCGGCCCCGTCGTTAGCGCTCCCCACGGCAGCGCCAGCATCAATGTCATCCCATGGATGTACATCCGCATGATGGGCCCCGATGGCCTCACCGACGCCACCAGAACCGCCATCCTCAGCGCCAACTACATCGCCTCCAAGGTCGGCCACGCCTTCCCCGTCCTCTACAAGGGCCGCAACGGCACCGTCGCCCACGAATGCATCATCGATGTCCGTCCCTTCAAGGAATCCGCCGACGTCGGCGTCGAAGACGTCGCCAAACGCCTCATCGACTACGGCTACCACGCCCCCACCATGAGCTGGCCCGTCGCCGGTACCCTCATGATCGAACCCACCGAAAGCGAAAGCCGCGCCGAACTCGACCGCTTCTGCAGCGCCCTCCTCGGCATTCACTCGGAGATCACCGCCGTCATCTCCGGCGCCGCCCCGCGCGATAACAATGTCCTCCGTCACGCCCCGCACACCGCCGCCTCTCTCCTCGCGGACTCATGGGACCACCCCTACTCCCGCGCCGCCGCCGCCTACCCGGACGCCCACTCCCGTCACCACAAATACTGGCCCCCAGTCGGCCGCGTCGATAACGTCCACGGCGACAAGCACCTCGTCTGCACCTGCGACTCAGTCGACTCCTACGCCCACTGACCAGGCACCAGCGCCGCAGCCGCGGTGAACAACCACAGGGCATCGCCGCGTTCTCAAACGCAGCCATGTCCCGTCTGCTGCTCTCCCTCTGCCTCGCCGCCGCCTCCACTCAAGCGGCCACGCACTGGGCGTTCCAACCCCTATCAGATCCCCCTCCGCCAGCAGTCCCCGCCGCCACCACCGACACCGACCGCTTCTTCTTCGCCAAAGCCGCCACCGACGGTCTCCAGCTCCCTCCCCCAGCCTCCCCTCGCGCCCTCCTCCGCCGCGCCTCCTACGACCTCACAGGCCTCCCTCCCTCCCCAGCCGAAACCGAAGCCTTCCTCGCCGACCCATCCCCAGACGCCTTCGCCAAGGTCATCGACCGTCTCCTCGCCTCCCCAGCCTACGGCGAAAAATGGGGCCGTCTCTGGCTCGATGTCGTCCGCTACGCCGACACCGCCGGCGAAACCGCCGACTACCCCATGCCCCACGCATGGCGCTACCGGAACTGGGTCATCAATGCCTTCAACAAGGACCTCCCCGCCGACGAATTCATCCGCTGGCAGATCGCCGGCGATCTCCTCGCCCCATCAGGCCCTCCAGATCAGGCCCCTGACAAAATCATCGCCACCGGCTTCCTCGGCATCGCCCGCCGCTTCGGCTTCAACATCGACCAAGACATCCACCTCACCTACGAGGACGCCATCGACACCACCGGCAAAGCCTTCCTCGGCCTCAGTCTCGGCTGCGCCCGCTGCCACGACCACAAACACGACCCCATCTCCCAGCGCGATTACTACGGTCTCTACGGCATCCTCCAAAGCACCCGGCTCCCCTTCACCGGCTGCGAAAAAACCCAGCGGCCCCGCGACATGGTCCCCATCCTCTCGCCCGCCCGTCAGCAGGAACGGCTCAAATGGCAGGCCGAATCCCTAGCCGCCACCGATGCCCTCAAAGCCGCCGACGCCGCCCTCGACGCCCTAACCCCAGCCTTCGCCGCCTCCACCGTCACCCCCATCGCCAGCGGTTCCCTAACACCCGGCGCATCCGCCTCATGGCCCCCCGACGCCGCCACCGGCACGATCCCCGTCTCCCGCGGCGAAATGCTCCAGCTCTCCATCCTCCCGCGCACCAACTTCGGTGCCGACGGCACCGGCCTCGAATTCTCCCTCCGCGAAACCTCCGGCCAGCTCCGCCAGTGGTCCCTCGCCTCCGCCTTCGCCAACCCCGCCCAGCCGGACCCCGCATGGTTCATCCTCGACACCGCCCGCGAACCAAGGCTCTGCCTCCATTTCGACGCCGCCTTCGAAAACACCAAAGGCCTCTCCGCATGGCGCGGCCCGGACCTCTGGCCCTCTCTCCTCGTCAACACGCTCGACACCCCTAACGCCTTCCAGACGTTCGCCTTCCCGCCTCACTCCATCGCCGTCCACCCGGGCCCTAACGGCGGCATCGCCATCGCCTTCCAGTCCCAGTCCGACGGCCCCCTCTCCATCCAGCTCAGAATCTCCGAATTCGACCCCGGCGGCGATGGCATCGACTGGTCGCTCGTTCGCCGCCCTTCCCTCGCCACCACCCTCGAATCCCAGCGCCCGCTCATCAAAGCACGTCTCCTCGCCGCCGCCGCGCTAGCCGCCACCGCCGCCCGCGAACCGCTCCCGGACCTCGCCCTCGCCGTCGCCGACTCCCCCCCAGTCAACGCCCGTCTCCACAAAAAAGGCGAACCCAAAGACCTCGGCGACCCCGTCCCCCGCAAGCTCCCCGACGTCTTCGGCGGGGACCTCATCCCCGACGCCGCCGGCAGCGGTCGTCTCCAGCTCGCCGACTACCTCACCCGCGGCCCCGCCAGCCACCTCACCGCTCGCGTCCTCGCCAACCGCATCTGGCTCGGCCATTTCTCCGAAGGGCTCGTCTCCACTCCTAATGACTTCGGCACCAAAGGCTCCCCACCCTCCAACCCAGCCCTCCTCGACTGGCTCGCCTCACGTCTCATCGCCGACCACTGGTCCCTCAAATCCATGCACCGGCGGCTCATGCTCTCCGCCACCTACCAGCGCGCCTCCAGCGGCCCCGAAGGCGGCGACCACCGCACCGCCTTCTTCCCCCGCCGCCGTCTCACCGCCGAAGAACTCCGCGACTCCCTCCTCGCCCTCGCCGGTAACCTCGACCGCTCCCCAGCCGCCGCCCATCCCTTCCCACCCGAAAACACATGGGCCTTCACCCAGCACGGTCCCTTCAAAGCCGTCTACGACCACCTCCAGCGCAGTGTCTACCTCATGGTCCAGCGCACCCAGCGCCACCCGTTCCTCGCCCTCTTCGACGCCGGCGACCCTAACGCCTCCACCGCCTCCCGCAGCCAGAGCACCGTCCCCACTCAGGCCCTCTACTTCCTCAACGATCCCTTCGTCCACTCCCAGGCAAAAATCATGGCCACTCGCCTCGTCTCCTCCGCACCAGACGACGCCTCACGCATGAACCTCGCCTCCTCCCTCCTCTACTCACGCCCCGCCTCCCCCGCAGAACTCGCCCTCGCCGCCTCCTTCCTCGACGCCTCCAGCAACAACGCCCTCCAGGAACCAGACCGCTCCATCGACGCATGGTCCGCATGGATCCGCGTCCTCTTCGGCACCAACGAGCTCCTCTACGTGGACTGATCTCCCCCACAGCGCAGGGCCCCACACCGCCCGTCAAGTGTAGTCCGCCTTACAGATGGTGTCTTATGGACGAGGGATTTTTTCCGAGTCCTAGGCGCGAGGAGGGCGCGAATCAGGATTCGCAACCGACGAGCAACACAGGAATCGGGAAAAAG
>JAIXPK010000134.1 GCA_027486335.1 Verrucomicrobiaceae bacterium
GAACTGCGCGTCGACAAAATGCGTGGTCCAGAGCAAAAGATTGAAACCGATTTTCATGGTGGCGCGGAGACTGGCGGGCACCGCACGCCTTGGCAAGTCAGGAATGCACCGGAATCCCCACGCTCACCGCCCCACCAGCACATACCGCTTCGCCTCCGCCGGACCCTCCGTCACCCGACCCTCCACCTCCACCAGCACCTTCGCAAATCCCCGCTTCTCCAACCCCAGCCGCGTCCGCTCCTCTCCCCACTTCCGCACCGGCACCAGCACATGCGTCGTCCCCTCCGGTATCGCCGACAATCCCGCACACTCCACCGTCCCAGCCCCCAGATAAAACAAAAACGGCTGCGGCCCGGGATACATCGCCGCAATCCTCGCCCCCTCGCCCGCCGCCGCCATCACCTCAGCCGCAGGTCTCCGGTGCTCCCGCTTCTCCGCCCACCGCGGCATCACCACAAGCGCCAGCAACAGCGCCACCTCAAGCAGCACCGCCCCATAGGCCGTAAACAACCGCTCAGGCTCCGCCTGCCGCCGCGTCCTCGTGTACACCAGCACCACCCACGGCACCATCGATCCCCCCAGCAGAAACCACGTCTTCATCCGCGCCGCCGCAAACGCCGCACTCAACGGCAGCAGCGCCCCGCACACCGTAATCCCCACCATCACCGCCAGCAGCAACCCGTGCGCCACCCGCCACCGCTTCTCCTCACTCTCCTGACCCACACCCGCCCCGCGATCCACACACAGCAACCACACCGCCAGCAGTGCCACCGGCGCGGCCAGCGGCAGCTGAAACCTCGCATGCGGCTCAGGAATCAGCGCCAACGCCAACCCCGACACCAGCGACCCCCACGCCAATCCCCTCAGCAACGCCCGATCCCGCACCGGCAACCCACTCACCACCTCCCGCCGCAACGCCCGCCACCACACCAGCGCAACCACCGCCGGAACACTCAGCGCCAGCACCGTATCCAAAGGCGACGTCACCCAGCTCATCACATCAAACTTCTCCGGCATCAATCGCCCCAGCACCTGATCCCTCCACACTTCCCCCGGCCCCCTCGTCTCAACGTCCCCAGGTAACCCCGCCAACCGCGCCTTCACCCCCAGCGCCCACGGCACCGGCACCAGAAACACCAGCGCCAACCCCAACAGCGGCGCAGGATGCCGCAAACGCTTCAACTCCCCAGCCTGCCACATCGTCACCCCCATCACCGGCACAAAAAACGCCAGAAACACCGGCCCCTTCGCCAGCATCGCCAGCCCCATCAATCCGCATGCCGGCAACCACAACCCCCACGGGCCCGCACCACGCTTCCACGCCGCCGCCCATAACAACATCCCCGCTCCCGCCAGACTCACATACACCGCCTCGATCTCCGCCAGTCGTCCCTTCTCAATCACCCCAGCCGTCCCTAACACCGCCAGCGCCAGAAACACCGGAAACTCCCGATGCACATCCCGGAACGACCGCCCCGCCCACCACGCCATCAGCCCCAGCCCCAGCACCGACAACGCCGACGGCACCCGCGCCGCCATCTCGCTCTCTCCCCCAGCCACCCCAAACCCCGCCGCCACCATCCAGTTGATCAACGGCGGCTTCCGATGATAGGGCCGCCCCTCGGAATACGGCAGCACCCACTCCCCGCTCTGCACCATCGCCCGCGCCGGCAGAATCCTCCTCCCTTCCTCCCCCTTCAGCTCAAACGTCCCGATCCCCGGCAGATACAGCGCCGCCCACACCACCGTCACCAGCAGCAACCCCACCCACCAACGCATCCCCACCACCTCACGCCCGCCACTCATCACGACTCTCCTTTCACCACCGCCAGATACTCCCGCACTGCCCCGCTCACTGACCCCGCCACGTCCGCACGCACCTTCGCAAACGGCGGCCGGAACCACGGAAACCCACCCACCAGATCCGCCGTCACCAAGACCTGCCCATCACAATCCAGCCCCGACCCGATCCCCACCGTCGCACACTCCACCGCCGCCGTAATCTCGGCCGCCACCGCCGGCACAATCCCCTCCAGCACAATCGCCAGCGCCCCCGCCCGATCCAGCGCCTTCGCATCCTCCACCAACCCCGCCGCCTCCACCTCCGTCCGCCCTTTCTTCTTATACCCGCCCTCCTCACGCACACTCTGCGGCAGCATCCCGATATGCCCCACCAGCGGAATCCCCGCCCCAATGATCGCCTCAATCTGCGGCAGCATCACCCGCCCGCCCTCCAGCTTCACCGCGTCCGCCCCCGCCTCCACCAGCACCCGCGCATTCTCCAGCGCCTGCTCCGGGGTCTCATAAGAATGCCACGGCAGATCCGCCCCCACCAGCGCCCGCTCCACCCCGCGCCGCACCGCCCGCAAATGATGCACCATGTCCGCCATCGTCACCTCCACCGTGTCAGGATACCCCAGCACCACCATCCCCAGACTGTCCCCCACCAGCACAAAATCCACCCCCGCCTCGTCCAGCAGCCTTCCCGTCGGGTAATCAGCCGCCGTCAGCATGCCCACCTTCACCCCCGTCCGCTTCAGCAACCGGAACGCCGTCAGTTTCTCAGATAGGGATCTCATCGTCCGTAAACCCAACGGCGGCGGGGCCCTCCATGCAATCACAGAGTCACCACCGCCGCCGTCTCGTCTCTCGTCAGCTTTTCGACGCCAACCGCATCAGCCTCAAGGCGTCAACGGCGTCAGCACCATGTCCTTGAACTGCACCGTCATCGGAGGCCCCGCATGCAGCTGCAGCGCCAGCACCCCCGTCTTCGCCCCCTCTTTCGTCTCGTCCGTCACATCCACCGTCAGCTTCCCATTGATGATGTGCTGCAAATGCCCGCCCTTCGCCTTGATCACATACTCGTTCCAGTCCCCCTGCTTGATCGCCGCCTGAATCTCCTCGCTCTTCCCAGTCTCACCAGTCACCTCAATCTTCGGCTTCCCCGGATCGCCCGAATCCTTCACCGTCACCTTCTGCCCGCGCTGCGCCAGAATCCCACGCCCGCGCTCCTCATACAGAATCCCGGAATACGTCTTCCCAGCCTCGAAATCCGCCTGGTACCCCCCAACCACAAACTTCTCCTTATCCAGCACTTTGCTCCGATACTGCACCCCGCTGTTCGCCGACCCATTCCCGCCGTCCGTCGTGATCCGGAACTGCAGCTTCAACTCGAAATCACTCACCTCCCCACCCTTCCAAACCAGAAACGTGTTCCCCGAAAGCGGCGCCGCCGCCGTCGACTGTCCCGTGATCGC
>JAIXPK010000265.1 GCA_027486335.1 Verrucomicrobiaceae bacterium
GCCTGAGAAGTTGACGGCGGGCTGGATGGCGAAGCCGCGGGAGAGGCCGACGATCTGGAATTCTGATTTGCTGGCGACGGATGGGGTTGAGAGGAGGAGGTCGGCTTTGGGGAGCGACATGATGGTGACGTCGACGCTGGCGTTTGAGCCGGTGACGGGGAACATGTTGGCGGTGAGGTAGACCCCTTGTTTATCGACTCCGAGGGTGGGGAAGTCGGCGAAGCGCGTGTTGGCGGTATCGCTATCGATTTTGAGGGCTTTCCATGTGCCGGAGGGATCGCTGGTCGCGGAGACGGCGAGGAGGAAGTTGTTAGCGCCACCGGCGTTGTCGGTGGAGACGGCGAACCAGCGGCCGCTGTCTTTGTCGTAGACGACGCGAGGGTCGAAGGCGAAGGAGCCGGATGGGGTGGCACCGGCGTCGGTCCAGAACTGGTTGAGGGACTTGCCTGTGCCGACGAGGGTGCCGGTGGATTTGGAGTAGATGGAGGCGCGGCCGTTGAGGAGGACCATGATGTGGTTGGGGCCGACGGCACCCATGGTATCGGGCGGGATGTAGCCGGAGTTGGCTAGGGTGCTGTCGGAGGCGCTGAAGTTGAGGCCGAGGGTGACGCCCGCGGCGAGGCAGGAACTTTGGAGTGCGAGGAGCGCGGCGGCGGAGAATGCGGCGGGGTGCATGATGCGGGGGAGTGCCGGGGGGATCAGAGGGAGATGGGGACGAGGCGGTAGAAGTGCCTGCGTGAGGAAGCGGGAGCGTTCCAGATGGTGGTGGATGCGTTTGCGGTAAAGGAGTGGACTGTGGACCACGAGACCATGTCGGAGGAGGCGTGGATTTCGTAGCGTTGGGATGGGAGGGTGCCGTGGAAGGAGAGTTGTGCGGAGTCGCCGGCGAGGTTCATGGAAGGGGCTGGGACGTGGGGAGCAGATTCCATGCGCCATGCGATGGCGTAGTCGCGGGAGACGCCGGTGCCGCGGGAGACTCGGAGGCGGTAGTTGCCTGCGGGGAGGTTTTTTTTCCAGACGTGTTCGAGATTGTAGATGGAAGAGGTGGATTGGTCGACGGAGACGGGAGCGGAGCCGTCGGAGGGGAGTAGATCGAGGGCGAGGTTGAAGTCGACGAGGGGGTCTGGGCTTGGGGCGAACATGCCGCCGGAGACGACGCCGGTGACGGTGCGGTTCCAGACGATAAAGGCGGAGAGTTCGGTAGCGATGGTGCCTGGGGGGATGGAGATGCGGTAGTCGGCGGTAGTGCTGGCGGCGAGGGTGTGATAGTCCCATGCTTTGTCAGGGCGAGGGGAGGCCTGGTTGGGGAGTTGTTCGGAGCCTGAGAGGATGGCCTCGCTGTTGAAGATTTCGAGTTCGCCGGCGCCGAAGATGGAGTCGAGGGGGACGGTGTTGGATTTGGACCAGCCTGGGAATTCTGATTTGGTGGCACCGGCGAGGAGGAAGGCCTTGATGCAGAGTCCGCGTGCGGCGTTGACGCTGGAGAGCTGGGTGGCGCGCTGGCGGAGGATGGCTCCGGCGGAGCCGACGTAGGGGGTGGCCCAGCTGGTGGCGTCGAAGGGGGCGACGATTTCTGGTTTGAGGCGGCCGGGGCCGTCGACGAAGGAGGAGGTGGGGCCTCTGCTGTGATTGCCTGAGGTGAGGCCGACGGAGAGGACGTTGTAGGCGGAGGCGACGAGTTCCGGGGTGCGGTTGCCTGAGCCGTTGTTGACGCCGACGGTGCAGAGGTAGTTGTCGCGGTGGATGGCGAAGTCGAGGCGCCGGACGACATCGTTGGTGCCAGCGGCGCTGTTGGCGTCTGCGGAGCCGACCCATGAGCAGCTTTGGACGCGGCTGTTTTCGGTGAGGGGTGCGGCGTTGAGGGCGGTGGGGCGGAGGAAGCCGTCTTCGAGGAAGGCGTTGGCTTCGTAGCAATCGATGAGGGTGATGCCTGGGGCCATGGTGGGTGGGCCGGAGGCTTCGCTGGTGAAGGAACCGAAGAGGTGCTGGGCGGTGCGGTTGGCGTGGCCGCTGAAGCCGGAGGTGCCGCTTTTGGCGGTGAAGGTGCGGCCTGCGAAAGGGGCATTGCCTGCGAATGTGCCGGTGCCGGATTGCGGGAGGTATGGAGGTCCGACTTCTACGAGAGAGACTGGGACGCCAGCGCCTGTGGGCATGGCTGGGCCGAGGGCTGCTTTGAGGCGCAGGAAGCCGCAGTCGGATTCCGCAGCGGCGAAGAGACCGGGGGTGAGCCGGAGGAGCAGGGCCGGGATGAGGGCGTGGCGGAGCATGGGGATTCTGGATACATGAAACGGGTGTCGGATGGAATGAAAATCGGAATGGGGAGAGTGCTTGTGCGGCGTGGGGGCGGGTGGCAGAGTGCGGGCTGAGCCATGAGTGGAATATTTGATCCTGTTTCGCCTGACAGTTATGAGGTGGTGTCGCGAGCGGTTGGGCCGGTTGGGCGGTTGCCGTTGACTGAGGAGATGCTGCGGGAGCGACCGAGCGGGGATTTGTTCGGGTGGACGCAGAATGCGGCGATGGGGTGGAGGCCTGAGGAGATGGCGCGGGCGGAGTGGCTGATTCTGAGTACGCAGGGAGGGATGAAGGATGCGCTGGGGCGGCCGGTGGCGTTGGGGTATCACACGGGGCACTGGGAGATTGCGCTGCAGGTTCGGGCGGCGGCGGAGGAATTGAGGCGGCTTGGAGGGATGCCGTTTGCTGGGTATGTGAGTGATCCGTGTGACGGGAGGACGCAGGGGACGACGGGGATGTTTGACAGTTTGCCGTATCGGAATGATGCGGCGGTGGTGATGCGGCGGCTGGTGCGGAGCCTGCCGGGACGGCGCGGGGTGATTGGGGTGGCGACGTGCGACAAGGGATTGCCTGCGATGATGATGGCGCTGGCTGGGATGAGGGAGTTGCCGGGGGTGGTGGTGCCTGGAGGGGTGACCTTGCCGCCGGAGAATGGGGAGGATGCGGGGGCGGTGCAGACGCTGGGGGCGAGGTTTGCGCATGGATTGGTGACGCTGGAGGAGGCGGCGGAATTGGGATGCCGGGCGTGTGCGTCGCCTGGTGGTGGGTGTCAGTTTCTGGGGACGGCGGCGACGTCGCAGGTGGTGGCGGAGGCGCTGGGGATGGCGCCTGCGCACAGTGCGCTGGCACCGAGCGGGCAGCCGGTGTGGCTGGAGATTGCGGTGCGGGCGGCGCGGTTGGTGAATGCGATGGGGGCGGCGGGGATGCGGATGAGGGACGTGCTGACGGACAAGGCGGTGAGGAATGCGATGACGGTGCATGCGGCGTTCGGGGGGTCGACGAATCTGCTGCTGCATGTTCCTGCGGTGGCGCATGCGGCTGGGTTGAGGAGGCCGGTGCTGGAGGACTGGCGGGAGGTGAACCGGCGGACGCCGCGGCTGGTGAGTGTGCTGCCGAATGGGCCGGTGCATCATGCGACGGTGCGGGTGTTTCTGGCTGGGGGTGTGCCGGAGGTGATGGTGCATCTGCGGCGGCTGGGCCTACTGGAGACGGATGCGCTGACCGTTTCCGGGATGACTTTGGGGGAAGTGCTGGATGAGTGGGAGGGGAGCGAGCGTCGGCGGGTTTTCCGGGAGAAGTTGCGGGAGCTGGACGGGATTGATCCGGACGATGTGATTCTGCCACCGGAGCGGGCGCGTGCGGCGGGGTTGCGGGGGACGGCGGCGTTTCCGTCGGGGAATCTTGCGCCGGACGGGGCGGTGATTAAGAGCACGTCGATTGATCCGACGGTGTTGTCGGAGGACGGGAATTACCGGCATGAGGGACCGGCGCGGGTATTTGCGAGCGAGACGGAAGCGATGAGGGCGATCAAGGAGGGGCGGATCCGGGAGGGGGATGTGATGGTGCTGGCGGGGTGCGGGCCGATGGGGACGGGGATGGAGGAGACGTATCAATTGACGAGTGCGCTAAAGCATCTGCCGTTTGGGAAGCGGGTGGCGCTGCTGACGGATGCGCGGTTCAGTGGGGTGAGTACGGGAGCGTGTGTGGGGCACATCGGGCCGGAGGCGCTGGCTGGGGGTCCGATTGGGAAGTTGCGGGACGGGGACCGGATTAGGCTGTTCATTGACCGGGAGGCGATGAGCGGGACGATTGACTGTGTGGGGACGGAGGAGCGTGGGATGACGGAGTCGGAAGCGGCGGAGATGCTGGCGGGGCGGGATCGGCATCCTGAGCTGGCGGCGCATCCGGAGTTGCCGGAGGACACGAAGTTGTGGGCGGTGCTGCAGGCGGCGAGCGGAGGGACGTGGGGAGGGTGTGTGTACGATGCGGAGGCGATCGCGGCGCGATTGGGTGGCGGGCGATGAATTCGGGCGGGTGGGGGAAGGCGGAGTGGCGGGGGTATTTCCGCGGGGTGCTGCGGGCGATGAGTGAGGAGGAGCGGGCGGCGGAATCGGCGGCGATTGTGGAAGCGGTCGTGGCGTCGGTGGCGTGGAGGCGGGCGAGATGGGTGATGTTGTATGCGCCGATGGCGGAGGAGGTGGATTTGCTGGCGCTGATGGATTGTCCCGGGCGTCCGGCGCTGTTGTTTCCGAAGGTTTCCGGTGATGGCGAGACGATGAGGGCGCACCGGGTCGAGGGGGTTGAGGACCTTGTGTTGAACGGGTCGAGGTTTCGGGAGCCTGATGTGGCGCGCTGTCCGGTGGTGGATCCCGGGGCGATTGATCTGGTGCTGGTGCCGGGGCTCGGGTTTGGGCGGGATGGATCGCGACTGGGACGTGGGCGTGGATACTATGACCGGTTTCTGGGGGGCGAGGCGGCTGGGGCGATGCGGGTTGGGGTGGCGTTCGGGTGTCAGGTGGTGGGGGCGTTGCCGGTGGAGCCGCACGATGTGCGGATGGGGGCGCTGGCGGTGGCTGGGGGGTGGGTGGGAAGGTCTGGAGGGTTGGATATGCCATGAAGCGGCGACAAATTGATGGCGGTAATTTCAGATTAAAACGCTGGCACGGTGCCGTCTGGTTTGGTATGGAAGGCCGTATATGAGGCGGTCCGGGTGGCCGCGTTTCTGCTTTTTCAACCCATCAACTTACCAAGAATCATGATTCCGCTGACATTCCGTATCCGGTCCACTGTTGCGATGGTGGCGCTCGTTCTTCCTTGTGTTTCGGAGGGAGCGACGCTGGTGGCGTTGCCGACGTTTGGCGGTGGTGATGGGACGCTGGTGCCTGCTGATTACGGTGGTGGGACGGGGAATACGGAACGTCAGATGGCGTTCAATCCGGCGACGGGGAACATTGCGCTGGTGTCGCGGCAGACGGCGAACCGGGTGGACATCATCAATGGGACGACGGGGGCGTTTGTGAAGACGATGACGGCTCCGACGGGTGGTGCGTATACGAGTGCGGTGCTGAACATTACGGGGGTGGGTGTTTCGCAGGATGGCCAGATTTTCACGTCGAACCTTGCGGATGGTTCTAATGCGACGGCTGCGAACCGGGTGTTGAGTGTGTACCGGTGGAGTGGGGAGACCAGTACGGATCCAGCGGCGGTGAGCACGTACACGCTGACGGCGGGGATTCGGCTGGGTGATGCGATGGATGCGTATGGGACGGGTTCGAGTGCGTCAGTGATGCTCGGGGCGAATGACACGGCGGCTGGAACGGTGCATCCCGGGGACGATGGGTTTGCGATTTTGAATCCGTTCACGAGCGAGTCGTTCACGATGGTGGATGCGACGAGCGGGTCGATCAGCAGCGCGTTCCGACTGACGTCTGCGTTTGTGGACGGGGACACGGCGATTGGGAATCAGAATGGGGTGACGCGGGTGGCGGAGTTTTCGGCTGGCGCGATCACGTCGATCGCGGCGGTGACGGGTCCAGCGACGACTGAGCGGCATGCGGATGTGGTGACGATTGGCGGGGTGCAGTATCTGGCGACGCTGGCGAGTTTGGATGCGACGGTGCGGAACCGGGTGTCGATCTGGGAGTTGAACGGGACGACGGCGACCTTGCTGACGCAGGCGAATCTGCTTGGGGTGGGGACTGCGGGGAATGCGAACGGGACGGGGGATATTGACTGGGGGAATGTGACCGGGGATTCGGCGACGCTGTATGCGCTGACGACGAACCATGGGATTCAGGCGTTCATGTTCACGGTGCCGGAACCGGGGGTGGCGATGCTCGGGGTGGTGGCGGCGCTGGGGTTGGCGGTGCGGCGGCGGCGGGCCTGAGGGGTGCGGGGATTATTGAAGTTTCATGCCCGGGAGTGATTCCGGAGCGTTTTAGTGTGCAGACAAACCAGCGTCATCTTTGATTCATGAAGACATTCCCAATTCTCACGGCTTTTTCGATGGTGTGCCTTGTGACTGCTGAGGCGGGCACGAAACTTGAGCAGGCGTGGACGATAGCGCCGGGTGCTAACTTCATGCCGGATGATCCGACGTTTGCTCTGAGTGCGACATCGAATGCGGAGCGTGGGATTGCGTACAATCCCGCGACTGGGAACGTGCTGATCACGAGTCGGACGACGGGGAACCGGGTGATTGTGGTGGATGGGGCGACGGGTGCGTTCAAGCATCAGATGAGCACGTCCGGGGTGAGTGGTGGGGGCGGGAACGTGTTGAACATGATTGGGGTGGCGGAAGACGGGGTGGTGTATGCGGCGAATCTGGTGACGGCCGCGTCGCCGAATCTGAAGATTTACCGTTGGGCGAGTGATGCGGCTCCGACGGTGGAGGAGCCGAGATTGCCGGAGGTGGCGTGGTTGGGGGACCCGGCGGTGGATCCTGCGACTGGCGTGACTGCTGGTGCGCAGCGTTGGGGTGATACGATGGCGGTGCGAGGGGCGGGAGTGAACACGCAGATTGCGGTGGGGTCTGGTGCTTCGCCGGTGGCGATTTTCACGACGGCGGATGGGGTGACCTTTACGCCGACTTATATCAACGGGGTGACATTGAACGGGCAGTGCCGCGGGATTGCGTTCGGGGCGGGGAATACCTTGTATGTGCGTGGGAGCGGGAATCAGATCCAAGTGCGCCGGGTGGCGTTTAATTTGTCGGTGAATCCCGGGGCGTTTCAGGAATTGAATCAGTTCCCGGTGTTTCCGCTAGTGAATGCGAGTGGGAATCAGTTTCTGGCGTTCACGACGGACGTGGTGAATGGGTGGTTCGCGGGATTTGACTATACGCAATTGACGACGACGCCGGACACGGTGCGGATTTTTGATATATCGGGGCCTGCGGTGCCGCCGGTGCCTCTGGCGACGGTGAATATTCCGACGAACAATGCGAATGCGAACGGTGCTGGGAGCACGGCGATGGGTGGCGGGCGGTTGTATGTTTGCGACACGAACAACGGGGTGGTGGGGTATAACATTGTGGTGACGCCGGATGCGGTGTTGCCCGAACTGGGGGCGAGTCCGACGAGTCGGGCGGTTTTCGAGCGCGGGCTGACGACGTTCACGGCGACGGTGACTGGGGGGACGCCTCCGTTGAGTTACAAGTGGTACAAGGATGATGTGGCGCTGACCGGAGCGGGGAGTGAGCAGCCATCGCTGACAGTGAATCCGGTGACGGCGGCGAGTGTGGGGGCGTACAAGTGTGTGGTTTCGAATGCTGCGGGTTCTGCGGAGACGACGCCGGCGAATCTGACGGTGACGCCGAGTGTGGACAGCGGGGCGTTGACGAAGGTGTGGAGCCTGACGCCTGGGACGCGGCCATATCTTGGGGTGGACGACACGAATCGCGGGATGGATTATTCGGCGGCGAAGAATCGGGTTTATCTGGCGGTGCGGACGCCGTCGGTGGGGATCCGGGTGCTTTCCGGGGTTGATGGGGCAGAGATCGGGAGTCTGGACATGACAGGGGTGAGTGGGGGGTTATTTGGGATCAACATGGTGGCGGTGGCGGATGACGGGAAGATTTACGCATGCAATCTGACGGATGGGACGACCCCGTTCCGGGTGTATCAGTGGGCGGATGACGAACCGGGCACGGTTCCGCTGGTGGTGTTTGAGGGGAGCGCGGTGCCGGGGCGCATGGGGGACACGCTGGACGTGCGAGGGTCCGGGAACGGGACGCAGATTCTTGCGGGGGCGCGGAGTGCGCCGTCGTTTGCGGTGTTTGAGTTCAGCGAGGCTCTGCAGGCGTTTGAGCCGAAGGCGTTCACGATTGCGGAGCTTGCGCCGACGGCACCGGCGTTCGGATTGTGCGCGGTGTTTGGGGCTGGCAATACGGTGTGGGGCAAGTCCGGTGGGCAACCGCTGGTATGTGCGTCGTTTGATACGGCGGCGCTGACGGCGGCTCAGGTGGGGACGTATGACGGGACGGTGATTGCGTCGAATGTTGGGGTGTTTGCGGTTGATCCGGCGGCGGGGGTGCTTGGGGCGATTCAGAATGACAATTCGGACAACATCAGGCTTTACGGGACGGATGCGCCATTTGTGGCGGTGCCGCCGACAGGGTTCACGCTGCTGGACATGGAGTTCACGGCGACGGACAACGGGAATGGGAATGGGACTGGCAGTCTGGTGATTGCGGGGAACCGAATGTTTGCGCTGAACACGAATAACGGGCTGACGGCATTGACGATCAGCAAGCCGGTTGCGGAAGTGCCGCCGACGATTGGGGCGGTGACTTACGACGCGGTGGCTGGGACGGTGACGTTTGCACTGACGGGCACGGCTGGGAGGACTTATGCGATTGAGAGTGCGGCTGAGCTTCAGGCGGCGCCGTGGACGGCGGATGGAACGGTGACTTTGGCAACGGCGACGCAGTCGGTGACGCGTCCGGCCAGTGGGGCGCGGAGGTTTTACCGGGCGCGTCTGGTGCCTTGAGCGGGCTCAATCCGAGGGAAAGGGCAGGAGGATGGGATTGGCGAAGGCTGAGGGGAGGTGGCGTGCGTAGCGTGTGGACATGCCTTCTGTCCGTACTGCGATTCATTGGTTCCGGCGCGATCTGCGTCTGAGTGACAATACTGCACTGCACCGCGCTGTCTGCGAGGCAGAGACAGTGGTGCCGGTGTATATTGCGAGTGGTTGGCGAGGGCGACATGGTTGGACGGGCCCGGCGAGGCAGGAGTATCTGTGCGGGTGCCTGCGGTCGCTTGAGGCCAACGTGGCGGCGATCGGGGGGGCACTGGTGTTTCGGCAGGGGGATCCGGTGGCCGAGTTGGAGCGGCTTGTGGAGGAGACGGGGGCGGGGGCGGTGTATACGAACCGGGATCCGGATCCTCATGGGCGTAGAGTGGAGGAGTTGGTGGCGGCGATGTGCCGGGCGAGGGGTGTGAGTTTCCACGTGTGCAAGGACGCGGCATTGCACGAGCGCGATGAGGTGATGACGGGGAGCGGTGGATCGTTCCGGGTGTTCACGCCGTACAGCAGGGCGTGGCTGAAGCTGCCGAAGGCGCCGGTGCTGCCGCCGGTGAAGCGGTTGGGGGTGGTTCCCGGGCTGAGGTCGCTGCTGTGTCCGACGCTGGCGACGTGGGGATTGTCGGCTGCGGGGGTGGCATTGCCCGAGGCGGGGGAGCGAGCGGCCCGGGAGCGTTTACGGCGCGCGGTGATGGAGATTCTGCCGCATTATGGTGAGCGTCGTGACACGCCGGACGGGCAGACGACCTCGCGGTTGTCGCAGGATCTGCGGTTCGGGACGGTATCGATCCGCGAGATTTACCATCGGGCAGTTAAATCGTGTGAGGGAGCGGAGGCGGGTCACTGTGCTAGTGTGCAGAAATGGGTCGCAGAACTGGCGTGGCGGGAATTCTACATGCAGGTGCTGTGGCATTTTCCGGAGGTGCTGGAGCATGAGTTTGACGCGAAATTCCGCGGTTTGCCGTGGGAGTGGGACGAAGGGAGATTTGCGCGGTGGAAGGAGGGGGTGACGGGATTTCCGATTGTGGACGCAGGGATGCGTGAGCTGGCGGCGACGGGATTCATGCACAATCGAGTGAGGATGATCACGGCGATGTTTCTGACGAAGGATCTGCATCTGGACTGGCGGATGGGGGAGCGGTATTTCATGCAGGCGCTGGCGGATGGGGAGATTGCGAGCAACAATGGTGGGTGGCAGTGGAGTGCTGGGACGGGCGCGGATGCGGCTCCCTATTTCCGGATTCAGAATCCGTGGACGCAGGCGAAGCGGTTTGATCCTGAGGGGCGGTATATCCGACGCTGGGTTCCTGAGCTGCGGGACGCGCCGGCGGCGAGCCTGTTTGCGCCGCCGGATGCGGGTGGGTTATTCGGGTCGAGGTATCCTAGACCGATGGTTGACCACGCGGTGGAGCGGGACCGGACGCTGGCGATTTTCCAGAGGCACAAGGAGGAAACGGGGCGGGGTTTGTGAGACGCTGAGGCGCGAAATTTTTCATGGAATGAGCAAAAATTGCATTTCATCCCTTGCCAAGCAGGCTCGCTGTGCTAAACCGCACATCCTTCTCCGCCCGGACCTGTTCAGGACCGGCGGGAATGACCGTCTCTGGTGACTGGCTATTGAGTTGCTGCGGTGGTTTTCCCTGGTGAAGGTTGTCCGTATCTCTCTTTCCTAGATTCCTCCCATGAAAGTCCGTACTTCTGTCAAGAAACTCTGCGAATCCTGCCGCGTGATCCGCCGGGAGGGTGTGGTGCGCATTATTTGCAAGAATCCC
>JAIXPK010000002.1 GCA_027486335.1 Verrucomicrobiaceae bacterium
CTCGACAGCACGCTCGACGCCCTCGCCAGCCGTCACGAATTCTTCCACCAGCAAGGCTGCCGTCTCAGCGACCACGGGCTCACCCGCGCCCCCGCCGCCTTCTGCTCCCGCGAAACCGCCAGCGCCATCTTCGACAAAGCCCGCTCCGGTGCCACCGTCTCCCCTCTCGAACAGGACCAGTTCGCCACCTTCATCATGATCCGCTCCGGCGAACTCGACGCCGCCCGCGGATGGGTCAAACAACTCCACCTCGGCCCGCTCCGCAATAACAGCTCCCGCGCCCTCCGCACACTCGGCCCGGACTCAGGCTTCGACTCCATCGGCGATTCCTCCCAGGCAGAACCGCTCTCCCGCTTCCTCGACGCCCTCGACTCCGGCGGCTCCCTCCCCAAGACCATCCTCTACAACGTCAACCCATCCGACAACTACACCTTCGCCTCCATGTGCGGCAACTTCATGGACGGCCACACCCCTGGCAAAATCCAGTTCGGCTCCGGTTGGTGGTTCCTTGATCAGAAAGAAGGCATGGAATGGCAGATCAATGCCCTCAGCAATCTCGGCCTTCTCTCCCACTGGGTCGGCATGCTCACCGATAGCCGCAGCTTCATGAGCTTCTCTCGCCACGAATACTTCCGCCGCATCTTCTGCAACATCCTCGGCTCCGACGCCGCACGCGGCGAAATCCCCGACGACTTCGAACTCCTCGCCGCCCTCGTCCAGAGAGTCTGCCACGGCAACGCCAGCCGCTTCTTCGGCTTCTTCAACGGCCCGCTCCTCGCCTGATGCCACTCCCTTCCCTAACGCCGTGATCTCCTACGCCGAGGACGGCAACCCCAACCCTCATCCCCAGTACTTCGTCTGCGGACCCACATGGCACGCCCTCACCCAGCACTGGGTCCAGGGCGCCACCCTCGGCCCGCCCGCCACCGCCCCTCTAGCATCTCTCGACCTCCCCGACGCCGAAGGTCCACTCGTCTTCCGCGCCCGCATGATCCCGTCCGCCATCGACCAGATCCGCACGCGCCAGCGCGAGTTCGTCTCCGGTCTCTGGAAACGCAACGTCGTCGAATGGTTCCTCGGCAACCCGCGCAACGGCCGCTACATCGAGGTCCATCTCGCCCCTTCCCACCAGTGGTGGGCCTGCACATTCCTAGCCGTCCGCCAGCCCGTCCACCCGGACGGCCACCCGCTCCCGCTCTCCCGCGTCATCCACCGCACCGCCGCAGGTGCCACCTCATGGGAAGGCGAGGTCCGCGTCCCCGCCCAGGTCGTCTGCCAGCTCCTCGACGCACCCTCCCTCGACGGGCTCCGCACTAACTTCTCCGCCGTCTGGTTCCCGCCCGGCGGCCACGCCTGCTACTACTCCCTCGCCCCGCTCCACGGCCCAAAACCTAACTTCCATCAGCCGGACTTCTGGCTCCCGCTCCACATCCCTTAATCGCCCTGGCGCACCCAGCCATTCCATGGGTGATTCCAAGGGTGTCATCACCCTCAGCTCCCACCGCCGACCCCGTCGACGGACTCCCAGCCGCACCCTCGTGGAAAACCGCCGCATGGCGCGCCGGTCTATGCTTCCTCTTCTTCATCGCCGGCTGGATCGCCTCCGCCGCCAGCCACCCGTCCATCGCCACCGCCTGCTTCCTCGCCTCCTGCATCGTCGGAGGCATCGATCTCGTCGAAGACACCATCGCAGGCTTCAAACGCCGCACACTCGACATCCACTTCCTCATGCTCGCGGCCGCCGCCGCCTCCGCTCTCCTCGGCCACTGGCAGGAAGCCGCTCTCCTCCTCGTCCTCTTCTCCGGCTCCTCCGCCCTCGAAGACTACGCCAACTTCCGCACCGAAACCGCCCTCGCCTCGCTCTTCCGCGATGTCCCCAAAACCGCCCGCGAGGTCCTCCCCGACGGCTCACTCCGCGATATCCCCGTCGCCGACATCACCGCAGGCATGCTCATCAGTGTCCCCCCAGGCCAGCAGGTCCCCGTCGATCTCCGCATCACCTCCGGCCACTCGGAATGCGACGAATCCAGTCTCACCGGCGAAGCCCAGCCCGTCAGCAAACACCCCGGCAGCGAAGCCATGGGCGGTACCATGAATCTCTCCGGCGCCTTCACCGGCGAGGCCCTCAGGCCCGCCTCCCAAAGCGCCCTCCAGCAGATCATGGACCTCATCCGCAATGCCCAGCAGCGGAAGGCCCGCGCTCAGAACTTCACCGACCGCTTCGGCACGCGCTACACACTCCTCGTCCTCGCCCTCTGCCTCGTCCTATTCCTAGCATGGTGGCTCTGGGCCGGTCTCCCCGCCTTCACGTCCCTCCCCGACGGCCGCGCCAGCGCCTTCCACCGCGCCATCACCGTCCTCATCGTCGCCTCCCCCTGCGCCCTCGTCCTCAGCGTCCCCTCCGCCATCCTCGCCGCCATCGCCAGAGGCGCTCGCTCCGGCGTCATCTTCCGCGGCGGCTCCACCATCGAGGACCTCGCAGCCATCGACACCATCGCCCTCGACAAAACCGGCACCCTAACCACCGGCGAAATGTCCGTCGAGGAAATCCACACGCTCACAGGCTCGGAACCCGCCCTCCGCCACGCCGCTTACAATCTCGCCCGTCAGTCCACTCACCCGCTCAGCCGCGCCATCGCCTCCCACCTCACCGCCTCCGCATCCCGCGAAGACCCGGAACACCTCACCAATGTCCCCGGCCACGGCGTCACCGGCATCCTCGCCGGCCATGAATGGGCTCTAGGCAAACGCTCATGGATCGAGGAACGCTCCGGCACCATCCCCGTCACCGACAACGCCGAACGCCCCCCCGTCTCCTCCGAGGTCTGGATCACCGGCCCCGACGCCACCGGCTACTTCTCCCTCCGCGACCAACCCCGCGCCGAAGCCGCCGCCCTCCTTGCCTCCCTCCACTCCTCCGGCCTCCACTCGCTCATGCTCACCGGCGACCGCAAGGAAGCCGCCCAGGCCGTCGCCTCCATCACCGGCGTTCAGGAATTCCACGCCGCTCTCCTCCCCGGCGACAAAACCGCCATCATCGAAAAGCTCCAGCACGACGGCCACAAGGTCGCCATGGTCGGCGACGGGGTCAATGACGCCCCCGCACTCACTCTAGCCAATGTTGGCGTCGCCATGGGTCTCCGCGGCTCCGACGCCGCCCTCCAGCAGGCCGACCTCGTCCTCGCCCGCGACCGGCTCGAAGCCTTCATCGACGCATGGCGCCTCAGCAGAAACGCGGTCCGCATCATGCGCCAGAATCTCGTCATCTCCCTCGGCACCGCCGCCACCATGGTCCTCATCAGCATCCTCCGCGAAATCCCGCTCTGGCTCGGCGTCCTCACTCACGAAGGCAGCACCGCCATCGTCGTCCTCAACAGTCTCCGGCTCCTCCTCCCTAACGCCATCGGCCGCCCGCGCTCATGACCGACGAAGCCTCTGCCCTCGCCGCCATCCTCGCGGCCCTCCCGCCTCCCGTCCCGGAATCCGTCCCCGTCGCCTCCTGCGCCTCACGCTTCTCCCTTCTCGACCTCCACGCCTCCATCCCTCTTCCCGGCTTCGATAACTCAGTCATGGACGGCTACGCCCTCCACACCGACGACTGTCTCCGCCCCGGCATCACCCTAACCGTCTCCGGCGAGCAACCCGCCGGCCCGGACCTCGGCCTCTCAGTCTCACCCGGCCACGCCATCCGCATCTTCACCGGCGCTCCGCTCCCCCGCCAGTCCGCCGCCGTCATCATGCAGGAAGATGTCTCCGCTTCCCACGATGGCCGCTCCATCACCATCAACGATCCCGCCTCTCCTGGCGAGTTCATCCGCCGCACCGGCGCTGACCTGTGCAAAGGCCAAGTCATCGCCTCAAATGGCCAGTTCCTCTCCAGCGCTCACGCCGGGGTCCTCGCCTCCCAGGGCATCGCCTCCATCACCTGTGGCCGCCAACCCCGCGTCGCCATCATCTGCAACGGCAGCGAACTAACCGAACCCGGGCTCCCCCTCCCCGCACCCGGCACGCTCTACAACAGCAACGGCCCCATGCTCGCCGCTCTCGTCGCCGCCTCCCACACCGCCAGCTCCATCGTCTCCTCCCTCGCCGGAGACGACGCCCTCTCCCTGACAAACACCATCCGCTCCCACCTCGATTCCTCCGACGCCCTCATCATCGCCGGCGGCATGTCCGTCGGCGATCACGATCTCGTCAAACCCACCCTAGCCGCCCTCGGCATCCCTGCCTCGTTCTGGCGGGTCCGCATCAAACCCGGCAAACCGTTCCTCTTCGGCATCACCCCCTCAGGCATCCCCGTCTTCGGCCTCCCCGGCAACCCAGTCTCCGCCTACGTCACCGCCTCCCTCTTCGTCCTCCCCGCCCTCCGCCGTCTCGCCGGAGCCGCCCACCCGGAAGCACCACGATTCCACGCCACCGCCGCCCACCACCTCCACAACCCCGGCGACCGCCCCCACTGGCTCCGCGGCTCCTTCAACCCATGCTCCGGCACCTTCTCCGCTGCAGGCCTCCAGGAATCCCACGCCCTCGCCTCCCTCGCCCGCGCCAACGCCCTCGTCCGCCTCGAACCCAACTCCTCCCTCGCCCCAGGCGATCCCCTCGCCGTCCTCCCCATGCTCTGATCACCCCCTCACCCATTCCCTAACCGCCCCGCCTCTCCCCCGCCCAATCCCCGCACGCTCACCTCCATCCACAAACGCTGGCACGGCACACAAATCCACATCGCCCCAATCCCGCCCACCCCGCCCGCCCCCGTCTCCACCAGCGCCATCACCCGCTCACACTCCGGACACGCCGTCGCTCGCCTCCGCCCCCTCCCGCCCCGGCGCGCCATCTCCCAGATCCGGTTCGCTTCCCACGACGACACCCGCCGCCGGAACTGACTGAAATTCACCGACACACCCCCACATCCCCCGCACCACCACGTCAGCCCGCTCTCCTCCTCCCGCGCCATCAGCGCGACGCCGCATCGGGGACAATTCAAAGCCATCACCCCCATAGTCTGCCCCATCCCCGCTCCCCTCGCAAGCCAGCACCGCCACCCCTCACTCGGGGAAAAGACACCAGAGCGCCATTCAGGACAGGCCCCTTACTGGAAAGGCGTAACAGCACTAAACCACCACCGATGAAAAATCCTCTCCTCACTCTCACCCTCGCTGCCATCCTCACCATGCCCAGTCCAACTCGGGCCGCGCCCAAAGGATCAACGTCCGCGATGCCCGACTTCACCAAAGGCGCGACGCTCGAAAAGGACGCACCGCACGATTGGGCACTCGGGCCGACAGGCGCGCGCGGCTGGATCTTCACCGCAAATGGCCACTCACGGGATGCGCGGCAGATTCTCGTGACGGCGGTGGCCAAGGACTCGCCAGCGGCTGCGGTGTTGAACACCGGCGATGTCATTCTCGGCGTCGAGGGGAAGAACTTTTCCGGCGATGCGCGCATCCAGTTTGCCAACGCCATCGCGTCGGCGGAATCCGAAAAGGGCGGCGGCATACTGCCGCTGCTCCGCTGGCGCGCGGGCATCACGGAAACCGTGGAAGTAAAGCTGCCAGTGCTCGGCAATTACAGCGCCACCGCGCCGTATGGGTGTGCCAAGTCGAAGCGCATTTACGAACTGGGCACCGCATCGCTCGCGCAGCGCATGAGCGACGCGAATTACGGCAAGGGAATGCACGGCATCGTGCGCGGCTGCAACGCGCTGGCGCTCCTCGCCGCCGGGAACAAGGCGTGGATGCCGCTCCTCCAGAATGAGGCGAAGTGGGCGGCAGACTTCACCGACAAGGGTTACCTCTCTTGGTCCTACGGCTACGTGATGATATTCCTAGCCGAATACGTGATGGCCACCGGCGACAAGTCGGTGCTGCCGGGGCTGGAGCGGCTCGCACTGTCGACGGCGCGGGGGCAGAGCGCGGTGGGGAATTGGGGACATCGCTTCTCTCCAAACGGCGTCAATCTCGAAGGCTACGGCGCCATGAATGCTCCCGGCCTATCACTTAGCATCGGGTTGGCACTCGCCCGCGAGGCGGGCGTCAAACACGCAGAACTCGACGAGGCGCTCGTGAAGTCGGCCAGAATGCTGCGCTGGTTCGTCAACAAAGGCGCGATTCCCTACGGCGATCACCAACCGTTCTTCGCCCACGAAGACAATGGCAAGTGCGCCGCAGCCGCAGTGTTTTTCGACCTGCTCGCTGACCGCGAGGCCGCCGAGTTCTTCGCCAGAATGTCAGCCGCCGCCTACAGCGAGCGGGAACGCGGACATACGGGGAACTTCTTCAACATGCTCTGGGCGCTCTCCGGCGTCGCACGCTGCGGCCCGCTGACCACCGGCGCGTACTTGCAGGAACACGCATGGTATTACGACCTCGCGCGCGGCTGGGACACGAAGTTCCTCTATCAAGGCTCGCCCTCCGGCGAAGAGGAAAGCGGCGCCTATAACAACTGGGATTGCTCTGGCAGCTACCTGCTCGGCTTTGCCATGCCGCTGAAATCGCTGCGCCTCACCGGTAGGAAGCCCTTCGTCGTTCCGCCGCTCAACGCCGTGCAGACCGCCGAAGTCATCGCCGCCGGACGCGACTTCGCCTATCGCGGCGATGCCAATCTCTTCGAAAAACGCACCACGGAACAGCTCCTCGCCGGGCTGCAAAGCTGGTCGCCCTTCGTGCGTGGGCGCTCCGCCGCAGCGCTCGGCAAACGTGACGGCGAACACCTTCCAGTGTTGTTGGAAATGCTCGCCGGGAAGAATCGCGACGCCCGCTACGGAGCCATCGAAGCACTCGGCGCACTCGGCCCGCGCGCCGACGCCGCCGCGCCGCAACTCCGCGCACTGCTCACCGACTCCGACGTCTGGGTGCAGTGCCTCGCCGCCGCAGCCTTGCCCGAACTCGGCCCCGACGCCCGCAAAGCCAGCGTCAGCGACCTGCTCGCGCTCACCGCCCGCACGAATCCCGCCGACCCGCGCCGCCAGGCCGTGCGCTACGCCAGCTTCTCTCTGTTCTCGCCGTTCCCAGGCGCCCGCGGCCCACGCAGCATCCTCGCGCAATCGCTCGACGGCGTCGACCGAGCCAAACTCATCCCCGCCGTGCAATCACTGCTCGCCCACGAAGACAGCGTGCCCCGCAGCGCCGCCGGCAAGGCCTTCAATAACCTCACCGACAAAGACCTCGTCGCCCTGCTGCCCGACATCGCACGCGCCATCGAAAAAATCGCGCCAAGCAACGAGATGTTCGGCGACGGCGTGCGCCTCGCCGGCCTCGACCTGCTCTCGCGCCTCCAAATCCGCGAAGGCATCGCCCTCTGCGTATCCGTCATCGAGCCTGACCGCTGGGGCATGAAGGACCGCATGAAAGGCTGCCTTAAGTCACTGCAAAACTACGGAACCCACGCAAAGGACGTGCTGCCGCAATTGCGCGAAACACGCTCCTACCTTGCCACGATCAAGAAGGTCAACGCGGACACCCTATCGGAATTCGACAAAGCCATCGCCGCCATCGAATCCAGCACCGCCACGCCCACCCTTGTCAGCCTCACAGAGTTCAAAGCACGTCCGTCAAGGTAACCTCCACTGGTCATGGAATGAAGCTTCATCTCCCTTGTAGCTTGATATCGAAACACCACACCCATGAAAAACGTGCTTCGACTCAGCCTCGCCCTCTGCTTGTTCCTCGCTGGCACGGCTCACCCCACGCCACCGCCCAACATCCTCTTCATCGCAGTCGACGACCTCAACGACTGGATCGGCTGCCTCGGCGGGCATCCGCAGACGAAAACACCGAACTTTGACCGCCTCGCCGCAAGCGGGGTGCTCTTCAAGAACGCCTACTGCCCCGCGCCGTCGTGCAATCCATCCCGCACCGCCATTCTATCCGGCGTGCCACCGCATCGTTCCGGGCTGTATCAGAACACACAGAAGCTCCGCGAGGTCATGCCCAAAGCGGAGCTGATGCCGCGCTGGTTCTCGCGCCACGGCTATTGGTCGGCAGGCTCAGGCAAGCTGCTGCATTACGTCATCGACCCGCAGAGCTGGGACGATTACTTCCCGGCGAAAGCGAACGACAATCCGTTCCCGCGCACTTTCGACCCGCCGAAACGCCCGCTGAATCTCCCTCGTGAGGGCCCATGGCAATACTCGGAAACCGACTGGGCCGCCCTCGATGTCACCGATGAGCAATTCGGCGGCGACTGGCTCGTGACGAAGTGGATCGGCGAACAACTCGCCCGCGAGCACGACCAGCCGTTCTTCCTGGCCTGCGGCATCTACCGTCCGCACGAGCCGTGGTTCGTGCCGAAACAATACTTCGAACCGTTCCCGCTCGACTCCATCCAGCTCCCGCCCGGTGTGAAGGAAGGCGACCTCGATGATGTGCCGCCCGTCGGCCAGAAAATCGCCCGCAACCGCTACTTCCCGCACATCCAGCAGCATCAGCAGTGGAAGCAGGGCATTCAGGCATATCTCGCCTCTATCCATTTCGCCGACGCCATGCTCGGTCGCGTCCTCGCAGCCTTGGAGAAATCCCCGCACCGCGACAATACCATCGTCGTCCTGTGGAGCGACCACGGCTGGCACCTCGGCGAAAAGGAACACTGGCAGAAATTCACCGGCTGGCGCGTCTGCGCCCGCGTCCCGCTCATCGTACGTGTTCCAAAAGGCGCGCCCGCTCTCGCGGAAGGCACAAGGGCCGGCGGCATCTGCACGCGACCTGTTAGTCTCGTGAATCTTTTCAGCACGCTCACCGAACTCTGCGCCGTGCCCGCCAAGCCGGACATCGAAAGCCTCAGCCTCGTCCCGTTGCTGCGCAACCCCTCCGCCCCGTGGCCTCACGCCGCCCTCACGCAGCTGGACGCGCCCGAGAATTACGCGCTCAGCACCGAACGCTGGCGCTACATCCACTACCGCGACGGGGGAGAGGAACTCTACGACATCGATGCCGACCCGCACGAATGGACAAACCTCGCCACCAAGCCCGAACATGCCGCAAAGCTCGCAGAGATGCGCACCCTCGCACCGAAACAGCGCGCTCCCGTCCACGAATCGCAGCCCGGCATCAACGCCTTCGTCGCCGAACTGGAACTCGCACCAGAACAAGGCACCGAACCCCCACACTCAAAGTCCGGCGGCAAACCCGTCACCCTGCTTTTTCAAAACCACAAACAAACCACCGTGAAACTCGTGCGCCTCGACGAAACCGGCGCGCGCCGCGAGTCCCACGAAATCAAAGGCGCCAGCCGCCGCCTTGTCCAGACCACCACAGGCCTCACATGGCTTCTGCTCGATCAAGCCGACAACCCCATCGGCCATATCGTCGCCCCGGACAAACCAGCACGCATCAGAATCGAGTGATTCATTGCGGTCTATTTGGAACCGGCAATCGCCTCGACAAGGCACCCGCTGCCGCCATCACCGCGGCACGCTGTCGAACTCACGGACCGCCGCACCTTTCTCCGCGTCATGCACCCGGATGCGTCCGTCGTCGCCGGCAATGGCTAGCTGCTTCCCGTCGCTAGTGAACGAGAGAGCGAAGACCGGGCCCTGCCCAATTTTGATCTGGGAAAGTCGCTGGCCGTTCTCAGTCCGAAAAACACGGACTTCCCCGGACTGACCACCGCAGGCGATCAGGGTGCCATCCGGACTGAACGCAATGGCATGAATGGGTGAGGCCATGTGCTCGAATTCACGCACAAAGCTCTGCTCCTTGTCGTCGCCCTCGCTGAGTCGCCCGCCGCGCGGCTCCATTCGGAAAAGGCGAATCTTCCCCTCCGTGCCGCCAGTGGCGATGAGCTCGTCCTTGGGATGCCTCGTTAGACAAATCAGAGCATCGCGGGAACGGTTGATGTCATCAATGAGTTGACCGGTTCGGATCTCGATCAGTTTGGCGGCCTTGTCACGACTCACAGTGACGAGGCGCTGTCCGTCGCTGGTGAATGCGGTGCCGAAAACCCAGTCGAGATGATTGTCGCAGCGCATCACTTCATTGCCGTCAGCCACTGCGAACACGCGCACCAGTTTGTCCGCTCCGCCCACCGCCACACGCTGGCTGTCCGCCGAGAGCGCCACACCAAAGAAGCTGTCACTGGACGCTTTGATGCTGCGCTTGAGTTCACGACTAGCCACATTCCAGATCTGCACTTCGCCAAACTCCGACACCAACCCTCCAGACGCCACCAGCAGCTCGCCGTCTTTGGAAAAGGCAAGGCTCTCCAGCCGCGGCGACTCGCCCTCCAGCCGCGCCACGATGCCGGTCCCGTCGGCCTTGTGCAGCAGAATCTCATGACGTCCCGCCACAGCAAGCACCGTCCCATCCGGCGAAAATGCCATCGCATGAACCGAAGGCAGCGCCGCATACACCGGCGGCTCCGCTGGCCGACGCGACCCTGCCCCCAGCGCATCCTCCTTCGCTCCCTCGATGATCCACCGCGACAGCACATCCACCTCTGCCACCGAAAGCGCCTCGCCTTCCTTCGGCATGTCCGGCTCTTCGCCACAGACGGACTCAATGAGCCTGCTGGCCATCGCATCACCGGTTTTGATAACCGCGCCGTCCTCCGAGCCCTTCATCACGCCGGCATGGGTCGTGAGATCGAGTCCACCCTTGGTTTTGCCCGGCTTATGGCAGGAAACACAGTTGGCCCATAGAATAGGTACGACTTCCCGCAGCCACGAAACCTCAGCCGCCACGGGCGCCATGCTGCCTAGCAGAGCAACGACCACGCGATTCATTTCGCCTCCTCCACGGTAAGAAGATAGCTGTGCCACTCGCCGCCCTTGTCGTGGGCATCACTGATGCAGAAGAGCAGCGGGCCGTCGGAGGGCGCAGTCAACGACAGCACGGGATCGCGCGTCTCGGCATCGTCACAGGAGGCAAGGAACTGCCCCCGGGCGTCGTAGCAGGTGAGCGCCGCATCCATCGTCAGCGCGCTTCCTCCGGTAACCGTAGCTTTCATCTTCTGCCCGGCTTTGACAGTGATCTCGTAAACATCCACATCACGCTCGCCGTTGATCGAGCCAACGATGGCCTGGCCCAGCGCCAGTTTCTGCGTCTCGCGGAATCCGTTGTTAGGCTCCTTTTCCTCAACAGCCGCGGAGGCGGCAACGACCGGGATCTTCGCCGCCGCATTGCCTGCCGGTGTGGCAATCGTGAATTCCAGCGGCCCGGCAGGCAGATCGGCGGGAACCGTGAATTCCGCGACGATCTGCGTGTCGCCAGTGACTTTGTTATCAAGGCCGTTCACCTGGCCGGCGTCCTTCTTCTCCTTGACCACTGCCTTCACGCCCGGCGCTTTGGGAAACCGGATCTCCGTCGCGTCCTTGAGTTTGAAGCCGCGGATCTTCATCGTCGCAGTACCCCCGGTGACCAGCGCGGCCGGCTCCAAGGCTGCAATCGCGGCGACTTCCTTCTTCGGCTCCTGCGCAGTGGCGCACACTGCCAGCACTAGCATGATGACAGCGCACTTCATGCGTAAAGTTCCTGAATAGTCGCGCCCTCCGCGAGAATGCTCACGGGACGGCCCTCGGGCGTGAGGAGTTCCTTCGCAGGATCAATGCCCAGCGCGTCATAGATGGTCCAGGCCACATCCGCCGGGCGCACCGGACGCTCAGTGACAAACGCTCCATTCTTGTCCGTCGCGCCGATGATCTTCCCCTGCGCCACGCCCGCACCCGCCCAAATCATCGAACCGGCGCGGCCCCAGTGATCCCGCCCGCCTTTGTCATTCACCTTCGGCGTGCGCCCAAACTCCCCCATCGCCAGCACCAGCGTATCCTTCAGCAGACCGCGCTGATCGAGATCCCGGATCAGCGCGGAATATCCCTGATCAAACTCCGGAAGCTTCGCGTCCAGACCCTTGAAAATGTCATTGTGATGATCCCATCCGGCATAGTTCACAGTCACAAAACGCACGCCATTCTCCACCAGCCGCCGCGCCAGCAGCGCGCTCTGACCAAATTCCGTCCTGCCATACTCGTCGCGCAGCGCGGCGTCTTCTTTCTCTATCGCAAATGCCGTCTGCGCCTGCGGCGAAAGCACCATCTCCGCGGCCTTGCGGCTGAACTCGTCATAGGTGGCCATCGCATCGCTGCCCTTCACTTTCGCACCAAGCTGATCCACCGCCGCCAGCAGCGACTTCCGCCGCTCCAGCACTTCCGGCGTCATGCCCGCAGGCTGCGCCAGATCGCGCACCCGGTAGTTCGCATCGTTAGGATTACCAGCCTTGAACGACTCGCACCGTCCGCCGAGCCACACGCTCTTTCCTAGTTCCCAGGTGAACGACGGATTCTTCGGCACCGCCACATACGGAGGCACCAGTCCGGAAAATCCAGTCTCCCGCGCCACAATCGCCCCGATGGCCGGATGATCGCCGAACGCACTGCCAAAACGCCCGGATAGCACCCAGTTGGACGCCGTCTCATGGTGATCATTCTCGTGCGTGCCGCTGCGCACCAGCGTGACCTTATTCATGATCTGCGCCGTCTTTGGCAGCAACTCGCAAATCTTCAGCCCCGGCACCGAAGTCGCAATGCCCTTATACTTCCCGCGGATCTGCTCCACCGCGTCGGGCTTCATGTCAAAGGAGTCATGATGCGAGATCCCGCCGCCAAGATAGACAAGGATCACCGACTTCGCCCGCGCCGACCGGCCCGGCGCATCCGCCGCCATCAAGCGTGACAGCGAAAGCCCCAGCGGCCCAAGCGCCCCGATGCGCAGAAAACTCCGCCTCGACGTGCCGTCGCAAAGCCGGTGGCGAGTCGTGGATAAGGAGAGGTCGAGCATAGCTTAAATGATGTCCGGTTTAGTGATTGAAAGCAAACTCCTTCGCATTGAGCAGAGCCCAGATGAGGTCGGCAAAGACAAGATCGCGGGAACCCGTCGCCAGCGATGCCGTGACGGCGAGGCGTTCGGATTCGGTGGGAGGACGGGCCACCGTGGCGAGAAAGATGGAGTTCATGACCGCGGAATCGTCAGGGTTATTCAGGAGACCGGCGAGGCGGCCGCTGGCGCTGCGGATGCTGGCAGTCAGGTCCTCGCTGTTCTTGAGATGGAGGAGTTGCGGGAGAGTCACCTCACCACTGCGCTCGCAGGCGCACGCAGTAACGCGCTCACTGCGGCCGAAGAGCGTCAGGAAATAACTCTCGGCGCGCGGATCGGGAATCTGCACGGCGCGGAGGCCGTAGGGCTCGCCGGGAAATCGGTTGGGCACCCCCGTGGTGGCGGCAACAGCGTCGAGCATGACCTCCGCGGGGAGGCGGCGCGGAATATAATGCGAGTAAAACCGCAGGTCCGTTTCGTTCTCCTCCGTGGTGGCGGAGTCAAGCTGATAGGCCCGGGAGTTGAGCAGGAGGCGGATAAGGTACCTGAGGTCGAAGTTATGGCCGCGGAACTCGTCGTTCAGCAGCGTCCACAGGGCGGCGTTCGACGGTGGATTGCTGGCGCGGAGGTCGTCCACGGGTTCCACCAATCCAGTCGCAAAGAAGTGTTTCCAAAGCCGGTTTACCATCGCGCCGGAGAATTGCTCACTGCCGGTCATCCACTGCACGAAGGGCTCGCGCGGATCTTTGCCGGGAGCCACTTTCAACACCGTGCGGTCAAGCGTCTGCGCAGGCACATACTGGCCGGTGCGCGGCTGATTCACGCCCGGCGGGCGCTCGCGGAGATCTTTGAGCCGCTTCGTCTGCTCGTCGAGTTCGCGTTGCCGCTCAGCGATGTTCTTCCCCTTCTCCGCCTCCGGCTGCTCTGCGCGGCTGGCTTCGGCGAGTCGCGTGGCAGCCTCAGCAATGCGTTTCTCCTGCTCGCGTTCCTCGCGACTCGTCACCGTAAGCGCGGTAGCGCCAGTCTCGGGCGGCTTGCGGTCGAGGTTCACCTTCGAAAAGCACGCGGCAAAGTGATAGAAGTCGTCCTGTGTGTACCGCTCCAGCGGATGATTGTGGCAGCGGGCGCAGCCAATGCGCGTGCCAAGGAAAGACTGGGCCACGCTGTCAGGCAATTCGCTTTTCTCCACACTGTCAAACTCGCCCACCACAGTGACGAAGTAACCGGCCTGCGGCTGCTTGATGACGTCGCCTTCCACCAGCAGCACTTCCCGCGCGATCTCATGCCACGGGCGATTGGCCGCAACCTGGGCGCGCAGCCATGCGTGGAAGGACTTTACGCCCTTCTGCCCGCGGACGTCGTGGTCGCGCTCTTTACGGTTCTGGAGGAGATCAGCGAGCTGCAGCGTCCAGTAGTCGGTGAATTCCGGACGCTGAAGCAGCAACTCGATGACCTGTGCGCGTTTGTCAGGGCGCGCGTCCTTCTCAAACGCCAGCACTTCTTCCGGCGATGGCAGAATACCCGCCGCGTCAAGGAAGGCTCGTCGCAGGAAAGTCGCGTCGCTGCACAGCGGCGCGGGCGGCAGCCGGAGTTGCTGAAGTTTTTGAAAGAGCGGCTCATCCACTGCATTCTGCCGGGCAGCATAGGCTTCCGCGGGCACACGATGCGGGAATGGCATGATGAAGCGCGACACCGTCACGAGTCCCTGGAAGTGCACGCGCACGCCGCCTTCGCCACAGCGCAGGGGTTTCACCAGGCCGGAAGGTTTCACAGAGAGCGTGGTCTCATCATTGGAAAAGAATCGCGCCAGCCACGTCACGTCACGCACACGGCCATCGGCATATCGGGCACGCACGAGAAGCTGCTGCGTCTCGCCGGGAGCCATCACCCGTTCGCCCGGCAGGACCTCAAGGCTCGCCGCGTCCAGTTCGTCCGCCTGCGGTGCAGGCGCACGGGCGGCAACCCAGTCGCGCAGCGTCGTGTAAGCGCGCGAGCCTGCTTTGAAACGCACGCCGCCCTCATGCGGAATCGCGCCAGAGGGCTTCGCGAGCAGCAGACTCTCGTCCGGAAAGGCAAAGTCCACCCGGCGCGCATTCACTTCCAGCGTCAGCCATTCGTGATCCCACTCCGGCGCATACCCGCGGAGCGAAAGCCGGAATCCATTCTGCCCGGCAAGCTTGCCGTGGCAGCCGCCCGTGTTGCAGCCGGAACGCGTAAGTATGGGAAGCACGTCCTGCTTGAATGACGGCTCCGGCTTCACGCCAATCGTCTTCACTTCCACGGGAACCTGCGCGCTGAGCGCCTCAAGCCGCACCGTCAGCAGGGCCTGCCCATCCGCCGCAGCCGTCACCTGACCACGGGCATCAACCGTCGCAGTCTCCGGAGCGCTGGTCTGATAAACCGCACGCCTCGTCACATCGGTCACTTTGCCATCATCCCCCTCTAGCATCACCACAACCCCATGTACCGGGTCACGCCCTGACAGGTCAAGCCGGTCCGGCAGCACCAGCAACTGCGCGCCGGACGCAGTGATGATCGAAGCAGCAAAAAGGCATAGAGCGCGGAACATTCGAGGCACTAAACGCAGAAAATCACGGAGACTTTCCCCCAAACACCACCACGCCATCAGCCACTCGATCTGCAGCGCCTGAAAATTCGACAGTCCTTTTTTCTACCCCCAATCCCCCCGCCTGCTCTATCTTCACTGCGATGAATCTTCTCCCCACCTTGTTTGCGCTCATGGCGCTCCTCTGCGGCAAGTCAAACGCTGCCGTGAAGCCCAACATCGTCATCATTTACTCCGATGACCTCGGCTACGGCGACCTCGGCTGCTACGGCTCGCCCGTCATCCGCACGCCGCATCTCGACCGCATGGCCGCAGAGGGTCTCCGCTTCACCGATTTCTATTCCGGCGCGGAAGTCTGCACCCCGAGCCGCGCAGCACTGCTCACCGGTCGCTACGCGCTGCGCAGTGGCATGGCGAGTCCGCGGCGCGTGCTTTTCCCGGAGTCAAAAGGCGGTCTGCCGCCCGCTGAGGTCACTCTCGCAGAATCACTCATAACCGCAGGCTATGCGACGGCCCACATCGGCAAATGGCATCTCGGCATCCACGAGGGCTCGCGTCCGCAGGACCAGGGCTTCGATGAAACGTTCGGCCTGCCCTACTCCAACGACATGGATGCCCGCGCAGATCTGCCAAAGGACGCCGTCGGCTCGCCGAATCCACCCGCAGACGGCTGGAACGTGCCCCTCCTGCACAACGGAAAAATCATCGAACAACCCGCCGGACAGTCCACACTCACGCGACGCTACACAGAGCACGCAGTGAACTTCATCCGCGCAAAAAAAGACGCGCCGTTCTTCCTCTATTTCGCTCACACCTTCCCGCATGTGCCCATGTTCGCTTCGCCTGCATTCAAAGGCAAAAGCCGCGCCGGTATCTACGGGGACGCCGTCGAGGAACTCGACTGGAGCGTGGGCGAAGTGCTCGCGGCGTTGCGCACACAGAACCTCGCGGAAAACACACTCGTCGTTTTCTCCAGCGACAACGGCCCGTGGCTCACCATGGGCAATCAAGGCGGCAGCGCCGGTCTCCTCAAGGACGGCAAAGGCAGCACATGGGAAGGCGGCATGCGCGTGCCTGGCATCGCATGGATGCCGGGAAAAATCGCGCCAGGCGTGACCACGCAGATGGCCTCCGTCCTCGACCTGTATCCCACCGCACTCGCGCTCGCCGGAGCCTCCCCCCCAAAAGACACCCCGCTCGATGGCACCGACCTGCGTCCCCTGCTCTTCGAACAGAAATCGTTGCCGGAACGCCCGTTCTTCTACTACCGCGGCAAACAGATCTTCGCCTGCCGTCTCGGCGAATGGAAGGCACACTTCCAAACCCAGGGCGGCTTCGGCTCGCCAAAAGCTGAAGCGCACGAACCACCGCTCCTCTTCCACCTCGGCCTCGATCCATCCGAAAAACGCAGCGTCACCGCCGATCATCCCGAAGTGCTGGCACGCATCCAGAAAGCCGTGGAAACCCACATGGCCACCGTCAATGCCGTGCCGCAGCAGTTAGACTAAGCCGCCCGCTCATTCCTGAACGTTTCGCCAAACGAAACACCTCACCATGAACACAGACTTTACCCCGCTGACGCGCCGCGACTTTCTGAACCGCAGCGGATCGCTCGTGGCTGCTTCCAGCATCTCTCCGCTGGTCGCTGCGGATGCCACCGATCCAGGACCGCATCAGGCGACCGGGGTTCGCATCGGCGAAGTCACAGTTCAGCGTCGGCGCCGTCAGCGATCACCACGCGGGCGGCTCGCCCGGCCACAATCCGGAATATCTCCGCTTCCACCGCGTCGGCGGCGGCTTTCTCTCCGTACAGGTGAAGCGAAAAGACGGAGCGAGCCACATCACCTTCCGCCACCACGACACAACCGGCGCGGTGCGCTACGAGTTTCAGAAACAGCGCAGAATCTGAAGCGCCGAGAACTCTACTGACAACTTCATGAGAAACACCATCGCACACCCCTCAATCATCCTAACGGCTCTTCTCTCTCTGCTGTCTCATGCGGACGCTCTCGAACTCGCCCTTCCCTTCCGCGACAACGCGGTGCTGCAACGCGGGAAGGATGTGCCCGTCTGGGGCTGGAGCGCACCGGGATCAATGGTGACCGTCGAGTTTACAGGACAGCAGTCGAGCACAGCAGCGGGACCAGACGGCCATTGGATGCTCAAACTCAAGCCGCTCACCGCCAGTGCTGCACCCGCTGAGATGCTCATCACCGACGACACCGGCAACAAACTCAGCGTGAAAAACATCCTCGTCGGCGAAGTCTGGCATGCCTGCGGTCAGTCGAACATGGAGTGGTTCGCCGGCAAGTCGCTCTGCGCAGCCATGGCGCAGGAACTGGCCAAGGCGAAAGACGAGGTCCCCATCAGAGAACTGCGCACCGACACCGTTTCAGCGCTCTATCCGCAGAACAAGGGCGCCTCAGAAGCGGGATGGAAAACCAGTCGCACCGCCAACGACTTCTCAGCTCTGGCACTCGCCTTTGCTCACGAACTCCACAAAGAACTCAAGGTCCCCGTCGGCATCCTCCTGACTTCCCACAGCAACACGCGCATCGAGGCGTTCACCGAGCGCAAAGCCATCGAGTCACATCCTCTGCTCAAGCAGGACGCAGATCAGATCCTCGACGGCGATGCCGCCACCGAACAGGGCCGCGCCGCCTTTGAGAAATACTACCGCGACCTGAAAACGTGGCAGCAGGACTCCGCGGCTCTCGGCTTCCCCGTCGAGAAACCACTCAAGCGTCCTGACCTTCCCGGCATCGCAGGCCAGTGGCGCGGGCCGTCGCAGTTCTTCAACGGCAAGATCGCAACGGTCGTGCCCTACGCCATCCGTGGATCACTGTGGTGTCAGGGAGAATCGAACTCCAGCGACGGTCGGCTCTACGCGGCCCGCTTGGAGGCGCTCGTCAATGGCTGGCGCGTCGCATGGGGCATGCCGGAGATGCCCTTCTACTTCACCCAGATGCAGGACTACGGCGACCCGGATTCCTCCGACGTCGGATTCGCCGATATCCGGCAGGCGCAGCACCTCTTCTTCATGAACAACCGCAGCCACACCGGCATGATTGTCCAGACAGACCTCAATCCCGCGGCTCCCGGCAACATTCACTATCAAAACAAGCTCCATCCCGGCATGAGGCTCGCCCGCTGGGCGCTCGCCAATGATTACGGACTCAACATCGCCTTCACCGGCCCCATTTTCGAAAACTACACCATCTCCGGAAACAAGGCCATCGTCTCATTCGAAAAAGCCAGTCTGTTCGGCGGACTCATGGTCGGCAGCAAAGGACTGGAGAAGGATCTCAAGGAACCTGACAAATTCGTCGAACCCGCTCGACCGACGCCCGCCGATGCCCTCAATCACTTCCGGCTCTTCGGCAAAGACCGGAAGTGGCACGCCGCGGAAGCCGTGATCACCGGCGATACCGTCGTCGTGACATCAAAGGATGTGCCCGAACCCACCGGCGTCCAATACGCCTACAGCGCCGCGCCGATGAATGCAAACCTTTATAACAAATCCGGCCTCCCTGCTACACCCTTCGCCGCGATCGATGGCAAACTCATCTTCGAGGAGGATGATCCAGCCAAGGCTGCCGCGGAAAAAGCGCAGTACGCCCAATACACCGACCCTGATCACCCTATCTTCACCGTCGCAGCGTATTTCCGCAATGGCGCCATCATTCAGCGCGACCGGCCCATCCCCGTGTGGGGCTTCGCCAACGAAGGCGTGGCCGTAACCGTGACACTCGGCGGCGTCACTCAGTCCGCCGTGGCCAACGACCGGCAGGAATGGTCCGTCTCCTTCCCCGCACTGAAAGCTTCCTCCGAATCGATCACCCTCGAAGCCAAAGCGAGCCACGGTCACACCACTTCCGTGAAGAACATCCTCGTGGGCGATGTCTGGTTCATCACCGGCAGCACGCAACTCACCTCCGAACCAGCATGGGATCGCCGCGACAAACAAGCCGCCGCACCCGAACCAATGCCGCTCGTTCGCGAATTCCGGCGGAGAACTTCCGCAAGCTCGTTCCCCACCCCTCGCAAACGTGGATTCGAAATCGGCGGCGACCGCAAGTATCAGGCCTTCTGGCAGTCCGCCGACTTCATAGACGAAAGCGACAGCGTCTCCATGTTCGCCTATCACTTCGCCAGAGCCCTCAACCGCCCCGGCATCCCCCAAGGCGTCATAACGATGTCATCCGGTCACACCAAGGAAATCGCCTCGCCGTTGTCATGGACCTCATTCGCCGGCGTGAAAAGCACAGCCCATCCCCCATTCCAACCGCGCCTCGAAGCCTTGCTGCTTCAGGACCCCAACTCCGACGTCTCCAGAAAGGCCACCACCGAATACGTGCAGTCCGTGAAAGCCGAAGTCGCAAAGATCGCCGCGCTAGCCAAAAGCGGCACCACCATGTCCTCCGCACCCTTGCAGTTCCATCCATTCCCGGAACCCGGACGCGACGGCACCGTCAAACCCGACACCATCCCGACTCTCGCCCACAACTGGTGCCTCAGCCCACTCACTCCGATGGCCGTCGCCGGCGTCATCTGGATTCCCGGTCAGTCCAACATCGGCTACTCCCCCGCCGACTACGCCGCCGAACTCGAAACCTACGCCCGCAGTCTGCCCGGCACCTTCGCTCAGGAACAAGTTCGCTTCCTCCACGCCCAGCCGTCCACCACCCTCGTGCAGGGCATCACCACACCAAAACTCGACAACGCCTCAAGCGTCGAGTTCGACCAATGGCCGATGTCCCTCCGCGAGATCGCCACCCGACTCGGCACAGCGGCCAAACAGTAGGGATTGCACAACCCAGCGGAAAACACGACTCAAGCCGCGCCACCGGTCACGCCGCAGCTCCTCAGACACCACAACTCCTTCAGAGTTGCCGGCCTGGCTGATTCGGTTTATCAGCAGTCACCATGAAACAAGTCGTTCGATCTCAATTCAGAACAATCGTTCCTGCGTTGCGTCACATGATCGGCGCAGTGTTCTTCGTGATGGGAACCGGGTTGCTCCCCGCCCAGAATCTCGTGACGAACGGTGGATTCGAGAACGGACTCACAGGATGGACCAACGCAAGGAGCGGTTCCGGAAGCGCTTCCTTCTCCCTCGAATCCAACCTGCCATACGCCGGCACCAATGCTCTGAGGACCGTAGTCAGCAATCCCGGAGCCGATAACTGGAATGTGGAAACTCGCGCCCCGATCTTCACCGGCGTCGGCACCGGCAGATCCCTCAGCGTCACTTTCCGCGCCCGTGCCGCGACAGCCGGCACCATCATCAACGCCGCGTTCCAGAATGGAGCAGGCACCTACAGAGCCCAGTCTTTCAACCTCTCGACGTCATGGGCCTACTACACATGGAACCACACAACCATTCAGGATAGCCCCGGACTCAAGTTTCAGTATCGATCCGCCGGAACCGTCTGGCTCGACCAGATCTCGGTCGTCGTCAATCCCACGCCGCCCGCCGGACTCGCCATCACCCCCAATCTCGCCATGCGCCATCAGATCATGGACGGCATCGGCGGATCAATAGCGTTCAATCTGCCAGACTATGAAGCCTTGAGCGCCACCCAGAAAAACCAGATCGAAAACCTGCTCTACGTCGACTGCGGCATCGATATCGTCCGCCTCAGGACAGGCAACTCCGATGCATTGAACAACGAACTCGCCATGAGGGCTCAGAGAAACGGAGCCCGAAGCCTGTTAACCTGCTGGTCTCCCCCGGCCTCCCTGAAAAGCAATAACAGCATCATCAGTGGCACGCTCAGAATTGTCTCAGGCAAGTACGATTACGCCGGATTCGCCGATTGGTGGTACGCAAGGCTCGACGCATCCAACTGGATCCACGACTTCATCTCCATCCAGAACGAACCGAGTTACGACCCCGGCAACAAAGAAACCTGCCGCTTCCTCACGAGCGAGAGCGTTCCCGCCACAGCGAACGGATCCGCCGGCTACCGACTAGCCCTCGATGCAGTCCATAACAGAATCAGAAATGAACCCAAAAAACCGCAACTCGTCGCGGTCGACGCCGAAACCCACTCAGCTTTCAACTCGATCGCACCGACGGTCTCAGGGCTCCCTCAGGTAAGCCACCTCGGATTCCACAACTACGGCTCGAACGACTTTGCCGGGGTTGAATCAAGGTACAACGGCAGGCGAGGATGGATGACCGAATGGGGGAAAGACGCCTCAGCCACAGACCCGGTTGGCATCAGGGAGAATTGGTTGCTTCTCCCCATGAACATTCACGAAACACTGGTTGAAGCAAATGCCTCAGCCTACCTCGTTTGGAGAATGGTCCATGGCAACAACACAGGTCAGGTCTGGGCTATGATCGGTGTCGAAAATCGGCAATTCCAGGTCCAGAATTCATTCCATTCCGTTAAGCACTTCGCAAAAGAGATCTCGCCCGGCGATCAGCGCTTCGAGATCACCAGAAGCGACACCAATACCGATGTCCGCATCTCCGGCTACATCAGTCGAAACGGGAAAAAAATCACACTCGTCGCACTCAATACCAGCACCGCCTCCGCCGGAATCTCCCTGCGCTTCCCCGGACTTCCAGTGCTTTCCATGAATGCATTCCAGACCAAGCAGGCCGACATGACCAACAATGTCCTCACGAATCCCTATCAGGCGCTCGGCTCACTGAATCATGCTCTCACCCAGTCACTCCCGGCACAGTCAATCACCACCTACGTGATCACTCTCTCGGAAACCCTCAATCCCTACGACCCAGCCCTCCTCCGCGTGAACAGTTTCGAGCATCGCGGAAATCAATTCTCCGTAACCATCCCCGCCCAACCCGGCCACGACTTCACTCTCTGGAGATCCAGCAACCTCGCCGGAAATTCATGGCAAGAGGTGACCAATGCAGTCTCCACCGAGTCCGACGGACAATTGATCCTCACCGACCCAAACCCCGGCCCCGGCAAGGCGTTCTACCGCGTCGAACACGCCAAAGGCCTCTAAAACGTCCCTCCGAACCGCACGAAACAAACCACGTAACCAGCTAGCAACCACGAGAGACTCACCACTTCTTGAGTATTCTCGACCTCTCATTGCCGTTGATCGCCACGCCGGCAATCCACTCGCACATTCTTCACCGCACCACCCCCCTCGAACAACTCCTTCAGCGTCGGGCAAGTGTTGTGCACGAGGATCCCAGCAGGACCGCCAACACCGCCACCGGTTCCCCGCGCCATGCCGCCAGCGCCTCGCCCGGCACCAACTCCCCGGCTCCGATCCACGCCCCGCGCGTCACCGTTCCGTCGGCCCGCGTCACCCGCAGCGAATAGGCCCTCCATGGCGCCGGATCCATCACCGCGGTCCCGCTCTCCTGCGCCCCGCCCGCCTCCACCGTCAGCACCCGGTCGCCCAGCCCCACCTCTTCAATCGGCCGCGCCCAGCCCTGACCAGCACCGCAATCACTCCGCGCCACCGCAGCGCCACCCGGAAACCAGCACGCCGACGGCCCACCGTCCACCAAACCCGTGGCCTCGTCCTCAACAAACGCCCGCTCTGACTCAATCCGCGACGCCTCCGCACTTTCCTCCACCACCTCCGCCCTCCCAACCCTCTCGCTCACCGCCACCCGCCCCATCACCACAACCGCCCCCACCTCACCACCCATCACGGCAGCAAGCACCACAAACAGCATCAGCACCCAGCGCATCCCTCCACCATGCCCACCCACCCTCACCTTGTCATCCGCAACCTCGTCAGCAAAACCATCGCCAGCCACATCAGCCCTCCATGCGGCCATCCCTCAAAACACGTCGTCGCCGCATTTTTACTTGCCACCGCATCCCACCACCCTATCCTCTCCCCACCCCCATGCCAGACGAGGATCCCTTCCACGCCCACGACCGCCTCTTCCGCGCCGGCCTCTCCAACCCAGCCGCCGCCGCCGCCTTCCTCATCGACCGACTCCCACCTGAGGTCGCCGCACGCATCGACTGGAGCACCCTCAAACTCGAACCCGGCTCATTCGTCGACCCTGACCTCCGC
>JAIXPK010000412.1 GCA_027486335.1 Verrucomicrobiaceae bacterium
ACTCACATTCCACGAGATCCCGCCGCCACCAAAACTCGCCACCAGATGCCGCACCGGATTTGCCTTGAATTGATACTCCGCCTCCGTGCTCACCTCCACTCCGTCTTCCTTCCAACTCAGAAACGTGTACCCCGGATTCGCCGTCGCCGTCACGGTCACTTTGTCCCCATCCTCAAACGTCCCCGCGACCACCACCGTGCCTCCCTGCGGCGGACTCGCCTCCACCGTCACCGGATAAACCCTCACAAACCGCGCCGTCAGGGTCCGCGCCGCTCCGACCGTGAACGTATACACCGCTGACGTGCTCACCGTATTCCCATTCTCCTGCCAGCGCTTGAACTGATAACCCGCACTCGCCTCCGCACGCACCGTGCAGACCGATCCCGCCGCCAGCTCCCCACCCCCGCTCGTCGTTCCTCCCGCCGTCGGGCTGCTCAGCGTCGCAATCGTGCGCACTCCCGCATCCACCGCAAAGTTAGCCACCAGCACACGATTCGCCGCCGCCGCAAAACTGTAACTCGCCATCACACTCACGACCGTCGCGCCTTCCGTCCAGTTCGTGAACACATAACCCCCAGCCGCCACCGCCGTCACCGTCACCATCGTCCCCTCATCCTTGTTCCCCCCGCCGCTCATCGTCCCGCCAGCCACAGGCACCGCCGACGTCTCAATGTTCCAAACCGGCACTCCCACCGCAAACTTCGCCACCAGCGAATGATTCACATCCATCACAAAACTGTGCGTCGCCTCCACACTAACCACCCTCCCCGCTTCCTCCCACCCCACAAACCGATACCCCGCCCCAGCCACCGCCGTCACCGTCGCCATCGCTCCCACCGCATACGCATCACTCCCAGTCACCGTGCCGCCAGCCAGCGGCTCCGCCACCGTATCCAGCACATAATGCGGTGCCACCTCGCCATCCACCCCACTCACCGTCATCGTATACGTCTTCGCCCTCTCCGGCGTCGTCTCATCACTCGCCGTCACCGTGAACGTGAACACGCCCTCTTCCTCAGGCGTCCCCGACAACACCCCAGTCACCGCATCAAAACTCATCCCCGCAGGAATTGCCCCCGACACCCGGCTGCTGAACGGCACAACCCCCGCAATCACCACCGTCCGCGGCGCATACACCTCACCCATCACCGCGTCACTCACGTGCTCGGCTAACCCCACCCCCGCATCCACATCCACCGCCGCCATCTGCGCTCCCGTGTACTCTCCCACCACCTCGACTCCGCTCAGATCCGTCAGCACGCCATTCACTTCCTTCACCCCGAGTCCATGCACGCCGTCTGGTGCCACCGAATCACACATCGCCTCCCCCGTCTCGGCATCAATCGGCCCGTTGTACCGGTAGAATTCATAACGCCGCGTCACCACTTCATCCCCCTGCTCCAGCGCTTCCGGTGCCGCTTCGTGATTCCCGTTAGGCCCGCCATCCACTCTCGCAAACTCCGTCTGCATCAGCTCCCACTCAGTCTCCACTTCGTCCGGCTCGCCATTCCGCCAGTTCTTGTCGTCAGGATCGTCAGGATCATCGGAAACCAGATCCCGCAGCTTCACCTCCCCGTTGTTGTGCGTCGTCGTCCGGATCTCCTTCACCCACACCGGCTCCCCGAACTCCTTCACCGGCACCTCCGCCGGCTCCGGCGGCTGAATCACCGCCTGCACCTGCGCCGGAACCGCCGCCACCGGAGGATAATACACAAACACCGGCGTCGCCACCTGCACCACTCCCCCGTTCACCAGATTGCCCGACCCATCATCCACCAGCCAGTGATAACGCACTGCTGTCGGCGGCGTCATGTACCCGACCCCGAAATGCTCGCCCCCGAAATTGATGCCCGGATTCGTAAACATGTGCCCGTCCGTCGCCGCAATCGGCCCCGCCGGAATCGCCGTGTACGACGCCCATGTCCCATCCGCATTCTTCCGGCTCGCCCATCGGATCACGCACTTCGGATGCCCCGCCACACTGTTATCCTCCGTGATCTTCGGTACGCCGTAATGATTGTAATCATACGTGTAGCTGATGTCCGTACTCCGGCAGTCATCCAGCTCGATCTCGAATCCATGACACTCCTTCCCGGTATCGTTGACTGTATCGAAATTGTTAATACTGCCGTACGCAATGCTCGCGCGGCCCCGGCCCGCAGAGCAGGCCAGCAGCAATGATAGGATCCATGGCCTGATGTTCATGATTTTTGATTGATTGGAATACTCGTCTAAATGTCAGCCTCGACCCCGCGGCATGAAGGCACGGTCATCCGCAGCCCTTCAGAAGCCCCCCGCTCGGGCGGGCCTTCAGAAACCTCGCTATCGCAACTCCCGGATCAAAAACTCAACCCTCCCTGCGGCGGGCTCGGGTTCCCGCCGCAGGGTAGGGCATCGCCTCACAATGACGCCGGCAGCAACCCAGTGAAGAGGTCCGTGTCCCCTTTGCGGATCTTCACCACCGCGCCGGCACTCGCGAAGTCCAGCATCAGTTCCCCACGCGCCGCATCAGGCTCGGTGTCCCAGCTCAGCTTCGCTTCGCCCCCGGCACTCACCAGCACCCCGCGCACCTCACCGTCAATCACCACCGCATACTCCCCATCCGTTAGCCCTTCGGCCTCCACCTCAAGACTGACAATCCCAGCCACTCCGAACTCAGCTTCCGCCGTCGCCTCCGCCCCGGCAGGCGCATCCGCCGTCCGCGTCAGGGATACCGTCCCACCATCGTCGCCATCGTCGCCATCGTCACCATCCTCACCATCCGCCACCCCCGGCCCGGCCGCAGGCACATTCCCCGTGAAGTACACCGCCTCACCCTGCACAATACTCACAGGCAATCCCGCCGCCGCAAAGTCCAGCGGCAGTCTCCCCTCCGATAGCTTCGCCTTCGTATCCCACCGAACCTTGCCCTTGCCTCCAGAGACCGTCATCACCGCACGTTCCTCACCGCCAATCATCACCGTGTAACTCCCCGTCGGGAGGTCTTCCACCTCCAGCTCCAGCGAAACCACCCCGGCTCCGCCAAACTCCGTTTCCACCTTGCCCTTCGCACCCACCGGCGCAGCCGGCCCCGGTATCAACCGGTCAGACCCCGGCGTCACCACCACCCCGCCACCCGTCGGCGCATCCGGCGGCAGCGGTACAGTGCCCGCAAAGTACACCACCCCAGCCCTGCTAACCGTGATCGGCTTTCCAACCACATCAATCGTCAGGTTGATCTCATCCTCGTCGTTCGCATTCGTCTCCCACTGCTGCTCTCCCTCGCCACGAGCATCAATCATCATCTGCCCGATAACCACTCCATCAACCGTCACATCCACCGCACCAGCCGTCAATCCCCGCGCATCAAGTTCCAACTCCACCTTTCCAGTCGCCATCCGCTGAATCTTCACACGGCTCCGGCTGCCCGACGGCGCCGCCTGCCGCGCAAGGCTCACCTCAACTTCCTGCTCGTCATCCTCACCGCGGTGATCAGCATCATTGTTGTCCTCCACTCCGTCATTGTCGTCATCCGAATCCGCACGGTCTGGAAGGCTGTCGCCATCATCGTTCTCCTCCGCCGCATCGTCATCCGTGCGATTGTCCCCGTCAGTATCCATCTCCGCATTGTCATCATTGCCCCGCCCGTCGCCATCGACATCCGCATCGTTGTCATCGCTCGTGCTGTCACCGTCGATGTCCATTTCCGTATCGTCATCATCCGCAAATCCATCACCATCGATGTCGTCCTCCTCAGCCTCATCGTCATTCTCCCCGTCCCCGTCAATGTCCCGCTCCGCCGCACTGTCATCATTGCGCCGGTCGCCATCCGTATCATTCTCCAGCGGGCTGTCGTCCGCTCGGCCATCCCCATCAATGTCACGATCGGCCAGCGAACTGTCATCCTGCCCGTCATCGTCAATATCCCGCTCCGCAGGACTGTCGTTGTCAAGGTGGTCCCCGATGTGCTTCCCGGCATGCGGACCTGACCGGGCAATCCCGCCGTCAATGTTGCGGTCAAGGGCGTTCGGCACCCCGTCGTTGTCAATGTCAGGATCGACAATGTTCGGTACCCCGTCACCGTCAAGATCAGGTGCCCGCCCCGCCGCACTGGCGGAAGCTGCAGCAAACAAGGTGGCGGCGACAAGGGCGCTGAGGGATCGGCTTTTCATTTTTTGTGTAATGGTTGGGGCGCTCACGTGAATATTGGATCGGATCGCCGGATGAATCAAAGTGTCTGAGGTAACGGTGTGGTTGGGAAACTCGTCGGCTCTCCATCTCAGCGCACCACCCGGTGCCTCAGAAACCTTCTCCGTGCCCCCGGCAGCCCGCTCCCATCACGAATCAGCACCTCCCTCACCCCCGCACCCGCAACCTCCCCCGACACATACCCAACCCCGCTCCACGCCCCACCAGACACGCTCATCGCCAACGTGTTCCATGGCCCCGCCAGATCGTCCGCCGCCTCCACCGACACCGTCACATCACTCCGCGCAGGATCCCGCCGCACCCGACTCTCCAGCATTCCGCCCGCCCCCATCACCACCGACGGCAACGCCGCCGCATCTCTCTCCGTCGGATTCAGCAGTAATCCGTATTCCACTAGATTCGGTACGCCGTCGAAATCCGGATCCCCCAGATCCATCGCTTCCGCATCGCCCAGCCACTCCAGCTTCCACTGCTGCAATGGCCCAAGGCTGGAAAACCGGAACACCGTCCCACCACCACCAACCCCGCCCGCAGGCGTCGTCCCCGTCACCACTCCGCCCGCCCCAACCACCAACCCGCCCGTCACCACCAGCCCACCATCCACAAAACCTCCCCGCCCCGGCGCCGCCCCACCATTCCCAGTGAACGAAAACAATCCCTCCAACCCCACCCCAGCACGGTACTTCCAAACCGCCCCGTACCCTCCCGTCCCACCCTCCGTCGTCATCCCGTAAATCGCTCCATCCGCACCCACCGCCACCGGCCCCGCCGGCACCACACCCGTCGCCCCGCCAAACTCCGCCACTACCGACCAGTCATTGCTAGTCGGCCTTACCCGGATCAGCGCTCCGCCATCCGCCGTCCCACCCCGACTCACCGTCCCGTACAAAACACCGCCACCCCCTAACACCAATCCACCCAGCGGCACCCGCGGCCCCGTCCCCGTAAACTCCCCGATCGTCGTCAGCACCCCGCTCGCCGTCATCCGGAAAATCGTCCCCGCATCCGCCGCACCGCCCCCTTCCGTCACTCCGTAATAACTCGCATTCGACGCTAACACCACACCACCCCGCGGGCGCGATCCCTTCGCAGTCCCCGCCGTTCCCGTAAAACTCACCAACCGCGTCCTCACTCCCGCCGCCGTCACTTTGTAAACCGTCCCCCGCCCCGTCGCCCCGCCTTCCCGCGCCGTCCCGTACAATCCCCCGTCACTCCCCAATACCAGCGGTCCTTCCGGCAGGCTCCCGCCACTCAATGTCGCCGCCGACACTAACGCCGCGCCAGTCCCGCCAAACCGATACACCGTCCCCCTCCCATTCGCCCCGCCTCCCGACGCCACCCCATAATAATCCGCACCCACCCGCACCAACGCCCCCTCCGGCGCACTCCCTGCCAACCCGCCTAACACGCCATCCACCGTCACCGCCCCGCCCGCTCCCATCCGCACAAGGGTCCCTCCACCATTCACTCCACCCATCCGCATCGGAAAAAGCCACTCCGCTCCAATCGCCACCGGCGCTCCCGACGGCATCCAACCCATCGACGTTCCAAACGCCGCCACCACCCCATACACCCCTGCCGTCGACACACGGAAAATCCCGCCATTCTCCCCCGCCATCCCAGCACTCGCCGTCCCGTACAGCCAGCCATCGCCTCCCAGCGTCAACCCGCCCCGCGGCACCGATCCCGCCGCCGCCCCCGCACTCCCCGTCAGCGATGCCACCACCGCATGCACCCCGCCCGTCGTCAGGCTGAACACGGTCCCGAACCCACCCGCACCGCCACTAGCAGTAGTCCCGTACAGCAACCCGTTAGCCGCCCGCGCCAGCGCCCCCGTCGGCTGCGATCCCGTCGCATCCGCAAACGCCCGCAAACTCGTGAACGCCCCCGCCGGCGTCAGCCGCCATGCCGTCCCGAAATCGTTAACACCCCCGAACTCCGTCGTCCCGTATAGATTCCCGTCACTGTTCAGCAGCAACCCACCCGCAGGATTCGCCCCCGGCCGAGCCCCGCCCGTCCCGCTGAATTCCACTAGCAATCCATACACCCCGCTCGTCGTCACACTGAACACCGTCCCAAAGCCTCCACTCCCGCCCTCGCGCGTCACGCCGTATAACGTATTCCCGTTGAACACCATCGCCCCCACCGGCCCGGACCCCTTCGCCGCTCCACCAGCACCCGTGAACTCCACCAGCGTCGTCAGCACCCCGCCGGACGTCAGCCGGAACACCGTCCCGAAACCACCCGCACCACCAGCCGCAGTCGTTCCGTAAAAACTCCCATCGCTGTGCCTCACCAGTTGCTGCGGCACCGCCCCGCGCGCCGCTCCTCCCGTCCCCGTAAACGACAGCATCGTCGCAAACACTCCGGCCTCCGTCACCCGGAACACCGTCCCGTACCCGCCCGCACCACCCTCACTCGTCGTCCCGAAAAACTCCCCGCCCAACCCAGCCGTCAACCCGCTCACCGGCCCAGCCCCATCACTCCCGCCAAACGAATGCACCGTCCTAACCACGCCGTCACCGCCCACCCGGACCACTGCCCCGACTCCATTCGCCCCACCCGCCGACGCCGTCGCATACCACCGCCCATCCCCACCAGCACTCAACGGAGCCATCGGCTGCACCGCAGGCCGCTCAAAAGCCGCCAGCAACTCATACCCCGCCCTCACCCGCATCGCCGTGCACGCCATAACTGAAAGTCCGATGGTCAGATGTCGCTTCATCATTCCCCATTAGTAACCACGCCCGCCCTCCCGGCCACCCGCTCTCCGTAACCGTCGCGTTACGCTTCAACAGTTTCCAAATCCACTTCCTGCGCCATCATCCCCTCATTCATGAACCTGCCAACCCGCCACCGCTCCAACGCGCTGCTCATGGCCGCCGCCAGCGCAGGAGCCATCGCAGGTTCACTCGGCACTCTCGCCATCCAGCACTGGCAGAACCCCACAATTTCCGGGACGGCCGTTTCCGCTCCCGGGACCCAAGCGTCGCCGGTCCGGAATCCGGCGCTCACCGCCCGGACCGGCGACCACAGGGTCAAACTATCCCAGATCATCAACGCAGACGATCAGGAACACAAGAGCGTCGATCTCCAGCGCCTCGGCTCGGAAGTCGCCTCAACCGACCAGGCCCTCGCCCTCCGCATGGCCGGCGGCATCGCCAGTCAGGCCGACCGCTCCGACTTCCTCCGCGGGGTCGTCGCCGCCATGGCCGACCGCGACCCGCTCGCCGCCGCTCAGTTCGCCCTCCAGCAGTTCTCCCCAGGAGCCCTCCAGGCCGACGCCCTCCGCATCACCCTCGGTAAATGGGGTGCCGCCAACCCCCGCGACGCCTACGCATGGGCCAACTCTAACCTCAGCGGTCCCGTCAGGGACGAAGCCATCAACGCCGTCGTCTCCCACTGGGCCGCCAACGCCCCGGATCAGGCCGCCAAATGGTTCACTGAAACCGGCAGCACTTCCCAGCCGCTCCTAACCGCACTCGTAGGCTCGTGGGCCGCCAAATCCCCAGCCGACGCCGCCCGCTGGGTCGAAACCCTCCCCGACGCCGTCAACCGCGACACCGGTCGCGTCGTCGCCGCTCGCGAATGGGCAGCCCAGAACCCCTCCGAAGCCGCCGCCGCCTACCCTAACCCCCCACCGGAACTCGCCGCCGTCCTCGCCGACATCTGGGGCTCCTCAAATCCCGCCGACGCCGCCCATTGGGTCAATCAACTCCCTAGCGGCCCCAGCCGCGAAGAAGCCGCCGCCACCCTCGCCACCGTCTGGGCCGCCAGCGACATCAACGCCGCCGCCGCATGGTCCGCCAACCTCCCGGACCCCTCCGTCCGCGCCGCCGCCGTCGAACACATCGCCGCAACATGGGGTGCCATCGACCCCGACAACGCCATCGCATGGCTCGGCACCCAACCGGATAACCTCCGCGACCGCGGCTACCTCGGTGCCTACAATTCATGGGCCGGCACCGACCCCGAAGGCCTAGCCGACTGGATCGCCCAACTCCCCGCCAGCCCCCAGGCAGACACCGCACGCCGCAGTCTCGGCGAGGTCACCATCGAATCCGACCCCGCCGCCGCCATGGACCTCGCCCTCGGCATAACCCCAACCTCCCAGGCAGACACCGCCGGCCGCTGGTTCCGTTCATGGCGCCGCTCCGACGACGCCGCCGCCCAGGATTGGCTCCAGCAGAACTGGAACACGCTCCCGGACGCCACCCGCGCCCGACTCGGCTCGGAACAGTCCCGCTCCCAGCCCTGACCTGCCTCAATCGCGCAGGCTCAGCTCAACTCGGCGATCACTTCGATCTCCACCAAGGCATCCAGCGGCAACTTCGCCACCTGCACCGTGCTCCGCGCCGGCTTGTGCCCCCCGAACGCCGCCGCATACAGCTCGTTCATCGCCGCAAAATCTCCCAGATCCTTCAGAAACACGGTCGCCTTCACCACGTTCGCAAACGTCGCCCCGGCCGCCTCCAGCACCGCACTCATATTCGCCAGCACCCGCTCGGTCTGCCCGCGAATCTCCACAGCCTCGATCTTCATCGTCTCAGGATTCAACGGCAGCATCCCCGCACAAAACAACAGGTGCCCGCTCCGGATCGCCTGCGAATAAGGACCGACCGCCGCCGGTGCACGTTCTGAACTGATAATCTCCATAGTCCCAAACTCATGCACAGCTCTGCCCAGCCGTCGAGTGAAGCCTGTCCGCCGCTTGCAAGTTGCCCGTACCCGCGGACGTAGCCCTCCTCATGCCCGCGCCCTCCCACCCTCATGCCCCTCCCTCAAAAGGGCTCATCGGGATGCTCCTCCATCCGGTCATCCTCTGCATCATCATCGCCTTCATCCTCGTCGGCATCGGTGACCAGTACCCTTTCTCCCCATTCCCCATGTACAGCCGCATCGACGGCAAAGCGGAGGTCCTCTACGTCACTAACGAAAAAGACGAACCCATGCCGCTCTCCAAAATGTTCGGCAACGGTTCCGCTCAGCTCAAGAAACGCTTCGAATCCAACCTCTTCGACGTCGCCAAAACCAAAGACTGGTGGAAAACCACCGAACCTCAGCGCCAGGAGGCCGCCGACCGCTTCCTCGCCCGCGAAATGGAAAAACTCGACGCCTCCAAACGCGCCAAATACCCAGCCTCCTCCCTCAAGGTCTGGCTCATCAGCGTCACCATGGACGGCTCCACCTTCAGCAAAGAGCACGTCTTCATGGGCGCCAAACCCCTCACCACTCCCGCCCCGTGAACAAACTCCGCGAATTCCTCAGGGTCCGCCCCATGGCGTGGAACGCCGACGAAACCTTCGTCATGCGCTTCCTCTTCTCCCTCGTCCTCTACTTCATGGCCATCCACTGGGAACTCAGCCCCAGCTACGCAGAAGTCCCCAAACCCAACGGCTTCGCAAAAATCTTCCCCGTCGGCTGGATGGCAGACCCCTCCCTCATCGGCTTCCTCAAACCCGTCGTCGGCCTCGGCCTCGCCGCCTACACCCTAGGCCTCGCACCCGTCATCACGCTCTTCCCCGCCCTCCTCATCGGCGTCGGCACCGGTGCCCTCCGCAATTCTCAGGGCGATATCTCCCACCACAGCCAGCTCGCCATCATGGTCCTGCTCGCTCAGTGGGTCGTCTACGCCACCCACGCCGTCCGCACCAGATCATGGACCAAAACCGATGAAGCCACTCACAGCCGCGCCGTCTGGTGGTCCATCATGATGATCGGCGCAGGCTACGTCGCCAGCGGCATCGTCAAACTCCACGCCACTCACGGCACATGGATCCATCGCGTCCCCGTCCTCGCCGTCCAGTCCATCAAGGCCAACCTCTCCCAGTACTACTCCACTCTCGTCCAGCCCGAAGGCTTCAAAGTCACCGTCGTCCCCGACCTCATCGTCAAATTCCCTAACCTCGCCCGACTCTTCTTCGGCTCCGGCCTCGTCCTCGAAATCCTCGGCTTCATGCTCCTCCTCAACCGCCCAGTCTGCCGCTGGTTCGGTCTCGCCCTCCTCATCATGCACGTCGGCATCGCTTTCCTCATGGAAATCGAATTCTGGAACCACATGTGGCTCCTCCTCATCTTCTGCATCAACATCGGCGACTGGCTCGGCCTAACCAAAGCCAGCGCCGCCGGCCGCAGCGCCAAACGCAAACCCCGTCTCAACAAGGCCTGACCCGCCGCTGCCCGAGGCACACAAACGCCTCGCCCGCCCCGCCCTCCACACTCAACGGATCCCCCGGCACCACCGCCCTCACAAACTCTCCCTGCCCGCAACGGAACACCGTCGCCAGCCCCGCTTCCTCGCCCCACCGCTCAAGGTCGTCAAAGTTCACGTCCACCGTGACGTCACACTTCCCCGTCAGCCCGTACAGCGCACCCGCTCCCAACCGCTCGTGCCGCCAGTACCCGCGCACCGTGCCCCCAGGCCGCCGCCCGTAAATCTCCTCCCCGCTACCGCCGTAATCCACCGTCAGCATCGCCCCGCCACGCCACCCCGGCACCCACCCGCGCAACCACTCGCGCCAGCTCGTCAGCACTTCCACCCGCTGCCCCTCCGGCCAATCGCCGCCCAGCACCGCCGACTCCACTCCCTCAGGCATCGGCTCCAGCACTTCCGCAATCGCTCCACTCTCCAGCTCCTCAAGCCAGACTTCCCGCCACTCACCGCCCTCGCGCTGCAGCAGGGTCGCCGGAAACGCATCCGCTAGCTCATTCGAAAAAATCAGCGCCTCCCCACCACACGCCGCCAGCGCTTCCTCCATCGTCCCATGCCACCTCACCCGCCCGACCCCTAGCCGCTTCTCCTGCTCCCGCCGCAGCCCCGGCGACCGCTCCACCAGATGGCTCCGCAATCCCCACCGCCCTAGCCACCCCAGCGCCCCACGCACAGTCTCATGCAGCGACCCATCCCCCGGCCCAATCTCAATCAGCGGCAGCTTCCTCCCCGCCTCACGCCACTCGCGCCGCACCCACGCCGCCACCGCCCGACCCAACCCGTCACTCAAAGTCGCACTCGTCGAAAAATCCCCTCCCCGACCCACCGTCCGCACGGTCGCCGTGTAATACCCGCTCTCCGCATCATACAGCGCCGCCTCCATCCAGTCCCGCCACGCCATCCGCCCGCCACGCTTCCTCAGCAACCGGCGCAGCGGCGTCACCGTGCCCCCTTGCCTGCCTTGCCTGCACGCTTCCCTAACGGCCGCCTCCCCACCGCCGTCACCCACTTCCCGCGCTTCACCGGCTCTCCAAACTCCAATCCAGCCCGCCGCCCCGCCGCCAGACAATCCGCCGCCTGTGTCGCCAGAATCCCCGACACCATCACCACCCCCCCAGGCTTAACCGCCGCCGCTATCCTCTCGAACGAAATTGTCAGGACATCAAAAAAGATGTTCGCCGCCACCACGTCATACTCCCGCTCCGGCACCCACTTCGTCACATCATCCTCCGTGAACTTCAGCCGCTTCAACCCATGCCGCCGCGCATTCCGGTTCGCCACCTTCACCGCCGCCGGATCAAAATCAAAACCGTCCACCTCACCAGCCCCCAGCAGCGCCGCCGCGATCGCCAGAATCCCCGTCCCGCATCCCAGATCCAACAGGCTCCACGCCCGCCCCTGCGCCTCTCGCGCATAGTCCACCAGCAGTCGCAGACACGTGCTCGTCGTCGCATGATCCCCCGTCCCAAACGCCATCTCCCCTGGAATACACAGCACCACCCGATCCGGATGCGCCTCCCCCATCGCCGCCGCCGCTTCCTCCGTATGACACACAATCAACCGATCCCGCACCCTCACCGGTTGCAGCGCCTCCGCCGACTTCGCCGCCCAGTTCACCGACTTCACCTCCCTAACCTGCCCACCGAACTCCTTCCGGATCCGCTCCGCGTCCGCCTTCTTCTCACAGTAAACCTCCACCCGCACGGTCCGCCCCCCAGGCAGACTCGAAATCACCAACCCCGTCGCCAGCGGCCCGTGAAAACGCTCCACCCACGCATCCTCCCACTGCGCACCACTCAGCTTGGACCACACATGCATGCTTTTATATCTTGAATTCCGGAAATCCTAACGCCTCGACTCCGTCCGGTGCCCCGCCTCACGCGCCGGCAGATACCGCGGATCATACCGGTCCTTCGGACTGAACAGAAACCCCGGCCGCGCATTGATCACTTCATACTTCCGCGCCGCAAACACCGG
>JAIXPK010000421.1 GCA_027486335.1 Verrucomicrobiaceae bacterium
CCTGGCCAATACATATACTCCCCGTATATCTTCACCTCTCTCTCACCCAACCCGCACGCCATGTCTCAGTCCGGCCGATCCTACAGCACGCCTCCGGCCTTCCAACCGGCAGAAGATCCTGACGACATCCCGGAACTCTCCGACGACCTCGAACAGCAAATCGACGACGCCATCGCTGCAACCGGTCTCTCCAGAAGCGAAATCATCCGGCTCTCCATCAAACGCGGTCTCGAAATCATCGCCGCTCCCAAAGGCCGCCCTGACCAGCACTCCTGATCCATCTCCCTGATCAGCTCCCCTGATCAGCCCAGCACCGGCAACCCGCTCCCGTCACCACGGGCGCTTCCTCGCCACCGCAAACAGCTCGGTCCCCACCGGCAGCCGCAACGCCCGGCACACCGCCAGATCGATCTCGCCCACCCTAGCCCGCACGCCGCTCAACCATCGCGGCCACCAGCTCCGGCCCCCACCGCGCCGACCCAACATCGCCGGCAGCACCCCGAGCGCATCCCACCCGTGCACCAGCTCCACCTCCCACTCGTCCCGCGGCAGCAATTCCCGCAACCTCCCCACCCCATACCGCCGCTCACCCCCACCACCCGCCCCCAGCACTTCCCACGCCGGCACATTCACCATCAGCCACCCGCCCGGCCGCAGCACTCGCCCCATCTCCTCAATCACCGCACCTTCGTCCACACACGCCTTTCCTAGCAAATCCAGACAGACCGCTGCCTCGCGGCCACCCCCTCGAATCGGCAGCGACTCCGCCGGAGCCGGCACCACCGCCCGAAACCCCCGCGCCCGCGCCTGCTCCACCGACAGCACACTAGCATCAAATCCCGACAACTCCCACGGCACCCGCGCCCGTCGCAACGCCGCCAGCAACCCGCCGCTCCCGCACCCCGCATCCACCACCCGCGCCCCATGCGGCAAACGCCGCCGCAACTCCGCAATCACATGCGCCTCCAGCACTCGCCTCCGCCACTCCCCGCCACCAGTTCGCACCGCTCGCTCCATACCCGCACTCCGTTCCCCTCCTCCCCTCACGGCGCATCTCCCCGCCGCTTCTGAAACGGCAGGCTCTCCGCCACCCCATGGATCAGGCTCTGCATGCTCTCATTCTCCTTCGCCATCCGCGCCAGAATCCCATCCACCGCCGGCTTGTCCGCAGGCTCCACCCCGCGCCCTAACGCATACGTCAGCATCTTCTTCACCACTCCCCTCAGAAACGTCTCCCGCCGGTCCTTCAATAACACCCCCGCCAGTTCCTGCGCCCCATTGAACTTCTGCCCGGTCGTCAGCACCCCGGCCGTATCCACCGGAAATTCCCCGTCCTTGTCCCGCCACCGCCCGATCGCATTGAAATTCTCCAGCGCAAACCCCAGCGGATCAATCAGGCTGTGACACCCCGCACACCCAGGCTTCGTCCGGTGCGCCTCCAACCTCTGCCGCACCGTCGCCGTCGCCTCCACTTCCTTACCCTCCGCCAATGGCGGCACCCCCGGCGGCGCAGGCGGCGCACTCAACCCCAGCACATTCTCCAATAACCACTTCCCGCGCTTCACCGGCGAGGTCCGGATCGAATCACTCGTCACCGTCAGGATGCTCGCATGCGTCAGGATCCCTCGCCGCCGCGACTCCGCCGGTAGCTTCACCATCCTCACCTCCGGCCCGCTCACCCCCGGAATCCCGTAAAACCCCGCCAGCGTCTCATTCAGATAGGAATAATCCGCATCCAGCAGCTCCGTCACCGGCCGATTCTCACGGATCACATGCGCAAACAATCCCTCCGTCTCCGCCTTCATCGCCGCCCGCAACTCCGGCGTGAACTCAGGATACCGATCCTTGTCAGGCTTCGCCCCGTTCAAGGTCCGCAGCTCCAGCCACTGCCCCCCGAAATTCTCCGCCAGCGCCAGCGCCTTCGGATCCTTCAGCATCCGATCAATCTGCTGCTTCAGATTCGCCCGCAGCTGATTCCTCACCGCCAGCGACAGCAACTCGTCATCCGGCATGCTGCTCCACAACCAGTAACTCAACCGGCTCGCCAGCGCATACTCGCTCACATCCACTATCTTCTGCGCATTCCCAGGCTCAGGCTGCCACTCGATCCGAAACAGAAAATAAGGCGACACCAGCACCGCCTTCATCGCCAGCCGCACACTCTCACGCCACGTCATCCCCTGCTTCCGCGCCGCCGCAAACATCCCCGCCAATCGCTCAATCTCCCCAGGCAGCGCCGCCCGCCGAAACCCTCTACTCGCAAACTGCGCCAGCAATCCCCTCACTTCGTCGTCACTCTCACGTTTCACGCCCGCCCGCTCAAACATCCGCTTCACCGCCGGCCCAGGCACCCCAGCCTTCACCCCCATCGGCCCTTCCACCTCCATCCCTTTCAACCTGACATTCCGGTCCCGCTTCGCAGGATCCTTCTCATCAGGCGAATAAAAATCATTGATGAAATCCAGCGTGATCGCCTGCGTCCCTTTCTTCAACGCCACCTTCAACTCAATCGTCTGCGGCTTCTCCCGGTCCCCACTCTCCACCTCCACCGTCTTCAACTCCTTATCCGCCGCCTTGATCCTCAACTTCGCACGCTCACCACCCGCCTGATCCGCCCACACCACCGCCCTCACCACATACTCCCCATCCACCGGCGCATCATACTCCAGCACACATTCCCCAGGAAACGCCAGCAACCGGTGGTCCTTCTCCGGCAACCCCACGCCCTGCATCGCCTTCCCCTCATACTCCCGCTTCTCAGGCACCGGCGGATCCCCCGGAATCGCCTCCGCCAGCACACGGTCCGCCGCAATCAGATACCGTTCCATCAGAATCGGCGGCAGCGACAGCACGTCCCCAATGTTGTCAAATCCATACCCCGTGTCGTCCTCAGGAAACTCATCCGCCGGCCGGAAACTCACCCCCAGCAGATCCCTCACCGTATTGTTGTACTCCACCCGGTTCAATCTCCGGATCGTCACCCGCCCGGGATCAGGATTCGCAGGATCCACAGGATTGATCACACTGTCGATCCAGTTCACCAGCAACTCCCGCTCCTCCCGCGTCGGCTGGGTCTTCTTGTCCGCCGGCGGCATCGTCCACTGCTCAATGTGAAACATCGTCCCCGTCCACAGCTTCCTCGCCCCACGGATCGACGCCTCGTCCCCAAACGCATCGAAATTCACATCCCCCTTCTTCGCCTCGTCCCCATGGCAATCCCAGCAGTACTTCTCCATCACCGGCTTGATATCCTTAACATACGTCTTCCCGCCGTACAGCGGAGCCTCCGCCACCGCGGTCCCCGCAGCAGCAATCGTTAAAAAAGCAGTAAGCCGCAGATTCGTTCTCGCCATGGTTTGCTTCGGCATACGGCCCTCCCCACCCGCGTGTTTCATCACGCCTCATTCCTCCTCCCCTCCCACCACCCGCCTTGGCGGTTGTCAGATCCTCCCGCCACCCGTACGCTCCCACCGAAACATGCCCGCTGCCCAAGTCACTCACTACCTCTTCGTCGACTTCGAAAACGTCCAGTCCGTCAAGCTCGACCTCATCGCCGGTAAACCCGTCATGGTCATCATGGTCATCGGCAAAGACCAGACCAAGGTCCCCTTCGACCTCGTCGAACAACTCATGATCTTTTCCTCCCAGGTCCGGCTCGTCCGCACAGAAGTGAAAGGCAAAAACGCCCTCGACTTCGTCCTCTCCGCAGAAGTCGGCGCCCAGGGAGTCGCCGATCCCCACGGCGTCTTCCACATCATCTCCCGCGACAAAGGCTTCGACGCCCTCATCGCCCACTTCCGCAGCCACAACCGCTCGGCCTTCCGCCACGACGCCTTCATCAAGGCGCCCATCCTCGCCAACACCCCCGCCCCCGCCACACGCGCCACTCCTTCCCCTCGCGCCGCCGCCACCAAATCGCCCGCCACCGCCACCACCCCGAGAAAATCCCCCGCCTCCCGCAAGGCCGCCGCTCCAACTCCCGATCCTACTCCCACTCTCGGCTTTACTGCCGTCCCCGCTGCCAAGCTCGCACGCCTCATGGAACGCATCGCCCCAGGCACCCTCAATCGCCCCAAAACCACCCGCGCCCTCCGCGGTCTCATCAAAGACAAACTCGGCGCAAACCTCTCCGCCTCAGACATCGAAGGCATCCTCGATCAACTCACCATCGACGGCTCGCTCTCCATCGCCTCCAACGGTGCCGTCTCCTACCCAGCCTGATCCCCACTCCTCATGACGCTCGCTGACCTCGGCTGGAATCCCTTCTTCGAAGACGCCTTCGCCCCTCACAAAAAAGCCGGCCTCGTCCCCGCACGGCTCCTCCGCGACAACAATCTCACCTGCGGCGCTCTCCTCGGCGACGGCGACGAATTCGACGCCGTCATCAGCGGAAAACTCTACCACGACGCCGTCACCGACGCCGAACTCCCAGCCGTCGGCGACTGGGTCGCCCTCGACATCAAAGGCGACGAATGCGTCATCCGCGCCCGTCTCCCGCGCCGCACCTGTCTCTCCCGCAAAGCCCCCGGCCGCAGCACCGAAGAACAAGTCATCGCCGCTAACGTCGACGTCGTCACCGTCGTCACCGACGCCGGCCCAGACTTCAGCGAACGCCGCATGGAACGCTACTTCGCCATCATCGGCCGCAGCGGAGCCAAAGCCGTCGTCCTCGTCAACAAATCCGACCTGTTCTCCGCCTCCGAAAACAAGGCCGCCGCCAATACCCTCCGCGCCCTCGCCCCCGACGCCGATATCCACATCACCAGCGCTGAACAAGGCCGCTCCCTCAAGGTCCTCCGCCAATACCTCAAAAAAGGCGTCACCGTCGCCCTCATCGGCTCCAGCGGGGTCGGCAAATCCTCCATCGTCAACCAGCTCCTCGGCGACGAATACCAATGGACCGACGAGGTCAATGAGGTCACCGGCAAAGGCCGCCACACCACCACCGCACGCGAACTCATGCTCCTCCCCACCGGAGGCATCCTCATCGATAACCCCGGCATCCGCGAGGTCCACATGTGGACGGACGAAAC
>JAIXPK010000548.1 GCA_027486335.1 Verrucomicrobiaceae bacterium
CCGCCCCGTTTCGCCACCGATTCACCATCCCTCCCGGACCAATCATTCTCCCTCCAAACCGGGCCCCTCCGTTCAAGCACCCCAGATCAATGATGTTTTTCATCATCAGTCTACTTCAGGTTATCTGTCGTCCGTCTCAAGCCATCACGTGGAACGCCACCCCCACAAGGCCATCCACCGCCCAATAAAGCAAGGCGACCAAGCCTCACGCTGACGTTGTAATTCCTCGAAAGTCTCACAATCCTACTCTTAGCACTCTTCCCACCGCTGCACAACCGCGGGCATGGGACCCCATCGGCCCCATGCCCACCCCTCAGACATCCGCCCTCAGAACTGCAGCTCAATCCCCCCGAAGAACATCCGCGGCTGCCCGCTCCGCGGCCCCAGCGCCAACCGGCTCCCGATGTACTCGTCATTCAGCACATTCGACACCCCGGCAAACACCGTCGCATGGTCCCTCAGCCTGCACCGCGCCGTCACATCCACCACAAAGGCACTGTCCGTCTTCCCGAACCGCGCATCCGGTACCCCGTTCATATTCCGCTGACTCGTCGTGTTGCTCGCCGTCCCGTACACCGCCGGCGTGTACGTCGCATCCGCATACAACCCGAACCTCCCGCGCTCGATCCCGATCCCGCCCGCAATCGTGAAGTCAGGAATGTACGGCACATCGTTCCCTTTCCGACCGCCACTGAAGATCGACGCCCCATCCGCCGACGGGCTGTCCGAATCCAGCTCCGCACTCGTCAGGGTCCCTGACAACCGGATCGGCAGTCGCCACAGGCTCCCGCTCGCCGCCAGCGGATCCCAACGCAGCGCCGCTTCCAGGCCGTACGTCGTGATGTCCCCCGCATTGTCGCTCTCCACCGTCCCCGAGGCCGCCGAGTTATCCAGCACGATCAGATTCGAAAACTTCGTGAAGAATCCCACCAGCTCGACCTGCAAGTTCTCCCCATAGTGCCGCACCCCCGCCTCAAACCCGTCCGACGTCTCCGGATCCAGCCCCACCGCCAGCGCATCCCGCGGCGATGGCGTCGAAAACCCGCGGTAATACCCACCAAACACCGACCACGGCCCGCCCAGATCATACACCAGCCCCACCCCCGGAGCCACAATGTCCTGACTCCCGCTCCCCGACGCCGTCACTTTGTCAGGATCAGCCCCCGTCGTGTCCCGGTCCCGGTACTCCTGCTCCAGATGCTCCCACCGCACCCCCGGCTTCACCGTCAGTCGCCCGATCTTCACCGCATCCTCCGCCCACAGCGAAAACGCTAGCGTGTCGTCCTTCCGGTTCCCCGCCGTCCCCGGCGCCGTCCTCGCCCGGCTCAACTCCCGGCCGCGCCCGTCCACCTGAATGTTCGTATCCGTCTGCAGCCGCTCCGCCTGATCATAATGCAGGCGCGCCCCCACCGACAACCGGTGCTCCACCGACCCAGTCGCAAACTCCGTGTCCACCCGCGTCTGCACCCCCATCGTCTCATATTCACGATTCCCGTCCCGCAACCGCCACGTCCCCGCCGCATCCCCGCGCAGCACATCCAGCGCCTCGCCCCCCGCCGCCAGCGCGTTAGGAATCGTGTACGACTTCCCATCCGCCCCCTTCACCCCGTCCAGTTTGTTCCAGCTCCGGTCGAACGACGTGTAATACGCCGTCGTCTCCACCCGCGTCTCCGCACTCGGCTCAATCGTGTGCGTCAGCGAACTCCGGAACTGATCATACACAAACCGATCATGCTGCGTGCTCACATACCGACGCACCGGATTCCGCCGGAAATCCTCCTCGGTCAGCCCCGTGTACGTCTCGTTCCCGTCAAAATTCGTGTACCCGGCCCGGAACTCAAACCGCTGCTTCACCACAGTGTCAGGCTCCCAGAAGAACTTCACGTTAGGGTCCAGCGCCGTAAACCCAGTACTCCCTCCCACCCGGTCAATCTCCCGGTACCCATCCGTGCTCTCCTGAAACATCTCCACCACCCACCCCACCAACCCAGCCCCGGTCTCCTGCGTGTGTGCCCAGTTCCCATGGTTCGTCCACGTGTTCCACGAACCATAACGCGTCTTCAGATAAAACTCGTCCTTCCGCCGCATCACCCCTCCCACCGCCCCGACACTAGCCGTCCCCTTCCCCACCACTCCCTTCCCGGATGCCGGCTCAGCCGGAATCTCAGGGTCCAATTCCGCAAACGGCGTGCTCAGATAATTCACCACCCCACCAGTCGTGTGCGGCCCGAACCTCACCTGGCTCGACCCCTTCAACACCTCAATCCCACTCATCCGCCCAATCCTCGGGGTGTAGTACGCCGCAGGCTCCGAATACGGTGCCGGCGCCATCATGATCCCATCCTCCATCACCGTCACCTTCGCACTCCGCCCACCATCCACCCCTCGCAAACTGATGTTAGGCAGATTCCCAAACCCATCCTCATCCCGAATATACACCCCTGGCACCTGCTGCAGCACCCGCGCAGGATTCGTGTACGTCTGCGTCCGAATCTGCGGGGTCTCCACCCGCGCCGCACTCCCCGCAATCCGCGGAATGTCCGCCCGACTCCCCACCACCGTCATCGGCGCCAACCCATCCGCACTTCCCGGCTCCGCCCCATCCACCACTCCCATCACCGCCAGCACACTCACCAACCCGCACCACCGTGCCTCAATCAACACTCGATCCAACGTCTGCTTCGCTCTCATTTCTTCTGTTTTTAAGTTAGAGTTGTTCTCATCCGCTCCATTCCCGGAGCACCCAGCCCGCTAATGCGACTGCGTCTCAGTTGCAACTATAAAGTTGCGAATGTGTCTCAGTATCACCTGTTGACGTCCCGGACTCGCGGGATATCTGGCGCTCTGGTCTCTGTCGCATGGTCCAGTGTCCGCTCGGGAATCTTCCATCCGATGTCTCCCTCTGCC
>JAIXPK010000146.1 GCA_027486335.1 Verrucomicrobiaceae bacterium
TGCTGATCGACGAGGATGCCGACGCCGCCGTTGTTGCGGAGCCAGCGGACGGGGCCGTTGAAGCCGTCGTGGCGGTTGAAGAGACGGCAGCCGGTGCGCTGGCGGCAGCGGAGGACGTGTGCGTCGAGGAATGGGTTGGTGAGGGGCTGGTACATGGCACCGCCGCTGGTGCCTGCGGAGACGATGACCTGGGAGAGGACCTCCCAGTTGCCCATGTGGAGGAGTGCGTAGATGAAGCCGCGGCCTGCTTTGAAGGCGAGTTCGACGTTTTCGACTCCCTCGATGGTGAGGTGGTTTTTGAGTTTTTCGACGGGGATCCACGGCATTTTGAGACTGCAGAGGAGATTGCCGCCGAGGGTTTTGAAGTGCTTGCGGGTGAGGGCGTCGATCTGGGTGGTGGAGAGATCGCGGCCGAAGGCGATGGAGAGGTTGCGGCGTGCGAGGTGGCGGTAGGAGGGGAGGAGCCACGAGGCGAGAGTGCCGGCGGCGGCTCCGATGTACCAGCAGAGGGTCATGGGGAGGAGACGGGCCGCGGATTCGACGAAGCGGTAGATGAGGTAGGTGAGGAAAGCGGTGAATCGCTTCATGTGGGAGTGGAGCTGAGCGGCGGGCGGGGGGCAGGAGTCAGTGAGGTTGCGTGGGGGGTGCGTCAAGGGAGCCTGAGGCTGGGGGATTGAAATGCCGTCTCTCTTTCCGTTGCGCGGTCTGGAATTCCGCCGCACGGCATGGGTTCAAACCAACATGGCCAACCAGACACTTCCCCGCCGACCCCGGATTATCGGGCCACGCAAGACTTTTGCCATTGTCGCGAGCATGTACAACGAGACCTGCATGAACGGGCTTGTGGAGGCGACGAAGAGCGAGTTGCTTGCGATCATGCCGACAGCGAGCGTGCCGCTTTACCGTGTGCCTGGGGCGTGGGAGATACCGGTTTGTGCGGAATATGTGCTGCAGTATACGCATGCGGATGTGATCATAGCGCTAGGGGTGGTGATTCGGGGGGATACTGGGCATGCGGATGTGATCACGAGTTCGCTGAGTCATGAGCTGCAGGCGATGGCGACGCGGCATCTGACGCCTGTGATCAACATGGTGCTGCTGGTGAACAATGAGGCGGAGGCGGAGGAGCGGTGTCTGGGGACGAGGATCAACCGCGGGGTTGAGGCGGCGCGAGCGGCGCTCAACATGGCGGAATTGTTCCAGAAGCTGCATACAGCATATCCAACGCCGAAAGGGAAAGAGGAGGATGAGTAAGCGACGCGAGGGCCGGGAGACGGCGGTGCAGCTGTTGTTCAGCCGAGATTTCTGCGGGGACGGCAGCCAGCCGGACATCGAGGGATTTTTTGCGCTGCATACGGCGGGCAAGGAAGTGCGGGAGCATGCGGAGACGCTGTTTCGGGGTGTGGTGGGGGTGATTGCGGAGATTGACGAGCGGATTGCGGGGGTGCTGGAGAATTTCAGCATGCAGCGGCTGGGAGTGGTGGACCGCAATATTCTGAGGGTGGCGGTGTATGAGATGTTTCACGCGTCGGATGTGCCGCCGGTGGTGGCGATCAACGAGGCGATTGAGATTGCGAAGCGGCTGGGCGGGCCGGACAGCGGGCGGTTTGTGAACGGCGTGCTGGACCGGTTGAAGGGGCAGGTGTCGCGGCCGTTGCGGGAGGCAGGAGGAGGGTCGCGCGATCCCAGGTCGGCGGCTCCGGATACGCCTTGAATATTGGGGCGGAACGGGGTTAGATTGCCGGGTAGAGAGCTGCACCAAAAATTGCCATGCCACTGCCGGATGACCGCCAGCAAAGAACTGTTCCGATTACCGGGAAAGGCGTGCCGCGGACTGGGCCGTTGCCTGTGGAACCGGCGGTGAGCGGTGAAGAGTTCACGATGCGAGACGGGGCGGGGGAGCGGCCGACGATTTCGGTGCCGGCGCGAGGGCGACGGGAGCGGGTGCCGGTGGAGCCGGTGGTGGCGGAGAATGCGGCGGAGGTGGTTAGGAAGCGCCCTGCGGGGTTTGGGAAGGGAGGGAAGCCGGTGCAGTTCACGAAGATTGTGGGGCGGCCGCAGACATCGTTTGATGGGCATGCGGTGGCGCAGGACAACCGAGCGGATACGGCGATTGATCCTGATGCACCGATGCAGCAGGAGTATGGGAAGCAGGACCGGAGTGTGCAGCCGGTGTATCAGCCTAACAAGTTGAGCATCGTGCTGGACGGGGTATTCAGCGTGCCTGGATTGCGGTGGCTGGAGGTGCTGGACACGCGATGGGTGAGGTATGGGGTGCTGTTGTTTTTTGCTGGGATCATCGGGTCGCTGGTGGTGTGGCGGATGGTGGATTCGATGAGCGAGCGGGCGTCGGTGGCGCGGTTGTATGGCGGGGAGACTGGAGTGGTGGTGCCGATGGAGCGGCGGGTGGAGCTGGTGCGTGAGGCGGTGCAGGGATTTCTTGGGGCTGGAGCTGCAGGGGAGCGGTTGCGGTATGTGTATGATGCGGAGCGTGCGCAGCCGCGGATGGCGCGGTTTTACGGCGAGCAGAAGGGAGTGGATCCGAAGGTAGAGACGTGGGAGGTGGGGATGCCGCGGGAGAATGGGGTGACGGCGTGGTTTCCGGTGACGTTTGTGGAGGGCGGTGGCGTGCGGACGACGATTGCGGTGATGGAGAGCGAGGAGGGGTGTACGGTGGATTGGGAGAATTTTGTGAGTTACGGGGAGGTGTCGTGGGCGGATCTTTTGAAGGCCCGGCGAGCGCAGCCGGAGGCGATGCGGGTGTTTTTGCGGGCGGCGGGAGCGGAGGACGGAGTGGCTGGGGTGAGTGGGTTTCGAGCGTTCCGGGTGCGGCACCGCAGTGGGGATGAGGAGTTGACTGCCTGGGTGTCGGAAGGGAGCCGGGTATTGCCGGTGCTGGGCGAGGTGATTGCGGGGCGGCCGGGGTGGGTATCGGCGAATGCGTATCTGAGTTTCAGTGAGGGTGGGTCCGGGCCTGCGGGGATGCGGATTGACGACGTTGTGAGGAATCGGTGGCAGGACGGAGAGGTTGAGTGTGAATTTCCGAAGCCATGAGAGGAGATCTGATGAGAGGGATGTGTGTTTTGGTGATGGCGGTTTTGGGACCGATGGGGTCTGTGCTGGTTGCGGGTGAAGGTGGCGGGGCGGTGCCTGTGGCGGGTGAGCAGGCGGAGGCGGTGAGGCTGCCGGATCAGTCGGGGGATTTTTTTGCCGATCTGGCGGAGGGTTTGCGGCCGCAGTGGCGGCAGTATTTCCGGGAGCGGCCTGAGGGGGCGCCGCGGGACCGGGTGGCGGCGGCGCTGTCGATGGGGGCGCTGGTGGCGGATTTGTCGCTGGCGTGCGAGGCGCGGGATGCGCAGCAGTTCCGGAATCTGCTAGTGGATCTGACGGCGCTGGAGACGATGCTGGGGATCGGGGAGTTGATGGGGAGCACGAGGCAGATTCTGACTTCGCTGGCAGATGGGGGTGAATGGAAGTCGCTACGCGGGGAGGTGGGGAGTCTGGTGCGGCAGCATAGGCGGCATCTGACGGCGCATCGGGATCAGCAGATGGCGGATCTGGAATCGATCGGGCAGTGGGTGCGGACGTGGCAGGTGGCGGCGCAGTTCTGCGGCAATCATGAGGGAGTGAAGGAGGTGCCGCTGGGGAAGCCTGAGTGGATTGACGTGCTGAAGGGGCGGGCGGCACCGCTGGCGGAGGCGGAGGTGCGGCCGTGTGTGGCGATCCGGCGGCAGCTGGTGGCGCTGGACCGGATGTGGGCGGTGGCGGCGGCGGACGGGGAGGCGCGCAAGGCGCGAATGGAGCAGACGCGGGAGGCGTTGAATGAACTGATGACGCGGAGTATTGATCCGGCGGCCAAGCACTGAGCATCAGCAGAATTTTTTTCCTACTAACTTATGGATACCGAAACTTCCGCGCAGAGCTCTGCCGTTCGTCAGTTCTCGATTTTTCTCATCAACCGAGCGGGGGCGCTGCTGAGTGTGGTGCGACTCCTGGAGGATGCGCATGTGATGGTGTTAGGTCTGAGCCTGCAGGATTCGGTGGATGTGACGGTGGCGCGGCTGGTGGTGAGTGATCCTGAGACGGTGGAGACCCTGTTCATGGAGCGGGGGATACCGTTTGGCTGCTGTGATGTGCTGGTGGTGCAGCTGAAGGATGGTGCGCCTGGGTTGAGCCAGTGTCTGACGGCTTTCCTGCAGGCGGAGACGAATATTCATTTTTCGTATCCGCTGCTGGTGCACCCGGGCGGGTTGTCGGCGCTGGTGCTGCATCTGGAGGATCTGGAGTTTGGTGCTGCGGTGATGCAGAACCACGGGTTCCGGCTGCTGCGGCAGGGGGACTTGAGCCGGTGAGGTGTTAGAGTGTTAGGGTTCCGGGCGCGTGGAAGAGTCAGCGGAGCGTGACGAACTCGTCGTGGTTGAAGAGCGTGCTGACGAGCGTGGTGACGGCGGCGACGGCGGCCGGGTCGAGATTGGCGGCTGGCGGGCGGGCACCGGATTTGAGGAGCTTGGCGGCGTCGGCCGGGTGGGATCGGTAGTGGGCGAGCTGATCGGAGAGGAGAGAGGCGAGGAGGGCTGATTCGCGAGCGTCCGGGAGACGGCCGAGACAGCGGGAGAAGGCGGCGGAGGCGAGGGGTGCGTGGTCGTCGGGGCTGTGGGAGGCGAGGAGATTTTCGGCGAGGACGCGGGCGGCTTCGAGGAATTGTTCGTCGTTGAGGAGGACGAGGGCCTGGAGGGGAGTGGCGGTGATCTGGCGGCGGGCGACGCAGACCTCGCGTTTGGCGGCGTCGAAGGTTTCCATGGCGGGTGGCGGGGCGGTGCGTTTCCAGTAGGTGTAGAGACTGCGGCGGTAGAGACCCTCACCGTTGTCGCGGTGGTAGGACCAGCCGCCGCCTTTTTCCTCCCAGATGCCTGGAGGTTGATAGGGTTTGACGCTGGGGCCGCCGGTTTTGGTGACGAGGAGGCCGGAGGCGGCGAGGGCAGAGTCGCGGATCATTTCTGCGGGGAGGCGGAAGCGCGGGCCGCGGGCGAGGGCGATGTTGTCAGGGTCTGTGAGGAAGCTGTCGCGGTCGCCGGAGCTTTCTTGGGCGAAGGTGCGGCTGAGGGCGATGGAGCGGAGGAGGCTTTTGACGTTCCAGCCTGAGGAGATGAAGTGGCTGGCGAGGGCGTCGAGGAGTTCCGGGTGGCTAGGGAGCGAGCCCTGATTGCCGAAGTCATCGACGGTGTGGACCAGACCGCGGCCGAACATCTGGGCCCAGAGCCGGTTGACGATGACGCGAGCGGTGAGCGGGTGGCGTGGGTCGGTGGTCCATTTGGCGAGACCGAGGCGATTGGTTGGGTAAGCGGGGTTGAAGGGGAGGATGGCGGCGGGGACGCCTGCGGAGACGGCATCGCCGGGGGCGTCGTAGGCACCGCGCTGGAGGAGACGGGCGGGTTTAGGCTGGGGCATTTCCTCCATGACCATGAGGGACGGGATGGAGTCCTGGAGGGCGTGGAGGGCGGCGCGGGCCTGCTGGAGGGCGGTGGCGGCGGCGCGGGATTCGGGGTCGAGGGCGCTGAGCCAGTAGGAGAAGAGCGTGTCGGGATCGGAGGGAGCAGGGAGGCCGGCGAGCTGGGCGGCTTCTGGAGGAGTTAGGGCGCGGGAGAAGACGCGGAAGTCGTCGACGCTGCCGCCTTTGAAGCCACGGTCGCGGAAGCGCTGGCCGATGGTGATTTGTGAGGCTTCGCCGCCGTGGGCGTTGCGGGTGAGGTGGTCGCGGACGGTGTCGCAGGGTGCGGGGAGACCGTTGATGAAGAGCTGGAGGCCCTTGGCTTTGCCGGAGCCGTCGCTGGTCATGGTGACGTGAGTCCACTGGGCGACGGGGAGCGGGTCTTTGGAGCGGATGGAGACGGCGTTGCCTGGCCAGAAGTGAATGAGGGAGGCAGAGAGACGACCGTCGTCGATGAGGAGCTGGTAGCCGCGGCTAGCGGAGTCGGTCCATGCGCGGCTGCGGTGGAAGACGACGGCGCGGTCTTTGACGTCGGGGGTGCGGAGCCAGAGGGAGACGGAGAATGGCTGTTCGCGGGTGAAGTTACCACCGGCGTTGAGGTTGACGCCGTTTTCGCCGTCGAGGGCGAGGGCTTTGCCGTGGGGGCCGTCGGTGAGCTGAGGGTTTTCGAAGGGCTGGGCGGGGTCGTCCGCCTTGATGTCGTTAGTGGTGAGGGATTCGAACTGGAAGCGTGCGAGTTCGTCGGGGGAGGGGAGAGGTGAGGGGAGAGAGCGGGCCCATGCTTCGAAGGCGGGGCGTCGGGAAGAGCGGAGGGAGAGGAGGGCGGCTTCGGCGGCGGCGGCTTTTTCGGCTAGAGCGGCGAGCTGCTGGTCCTGGTCTGGAGTGGTTAGAGGGAGGGCGGGGGTTGGGGTGTCGTCGGTGAAGTGGGAGTAGAGCCCGCTTTCGTCGATGTTCTGGAAGAAGGAGGCGAGACTGTAGAAGTCGCGCATGGAGACCGGGTCGTATTTGTGGTCGTGGCAGCGGCTGCATTCGAGGGTGAGGCCGAGGAAGGCGGTGCCGTAGGTGGTGACGCGGTCGTTGACGTATTCGACGCGGAATTCCTCTTCGACGCTGCCGCCTTCGTTGGTCTGGCGGTGGAGACGGTTGAAGGCGGTGGCGATGCGCTGGTCACGGGTGGGGTTATCGAGGAGATCGCCGGCGATCTGCCATGTGATGAACTGGTCGTAGGGGAGATTGTCATTGAAGGCGCGGATGACCCAGTCGCGCCATGGCCAGACATCGCGGTGTTTGTCGGATTGGTAGCCGAAAGTATCGGCGTAGCGGGCGATGTCGCACCAGTCTGCGGCCATGCGTTCGCCGTAGGCAGGGGAGGCGAGGAGGTTGTCGATGGCGGTGGTGAAGGAGGCGGCGGAGGGATTGGCGGCGAGGGCGGCGCGGGATTCGTCGGAGGGAGGGAGGCCGGTGAGGGCGAGGGCGGCGCGGCGGAGGAGACGTTCTGGGGGAGCGGATGGGCGGAGGGCGCGGCCGGATTTGAGGAGCTGGGCGGAGACGAAGGCGTCGATGAAGTTGCCTCCTTCCGGCGTGGGCGGGGGTGGGGAGGACTTGATGGGGAGGAAGGACCAGTGGTCCTGCCATGTGGCACCGTCGGCGATCCAGCGGCGGAGGATTTCGCGTTCGTCGGGGGAGAGGGAGAGGTGGGAGTCGGGGGGCGGCATGATTTCGTCCGGGTCGGAGGAATCGATGCGGGCGATGAGGGAGCTGTGTGCGGGGTCGCCGGGCTTGATGATTTTCCAGTCTGGACCGGCGTCAGGGGCGGCGCGGAAGGCCTCGGAGCGGGAGTCGAGGCGGAGTTTGGCTTTGCGGTTTCGGTCGTCGGGGCCGTGGCAGAGGAAGCAGCGGTCGCTGAGGATGGGTTTGACGTGGAAATTGAAGTCGATGACGTCCGGGACGGCGGCGGAGGCGGCGGCGCGGAGGAAGAGGAGGAGGCAAATGGCCCGGGGCATGGAGCGATTACGGGGATGCGGCGGGTGCCTTTCAGAGGCATGGCTGTGGTGGACAGGAGGGGGAAATGCGGTGAAGAGGAGGGGAGCATTGAACCTAGAGACTGCACGCATGGAATCACCTGATGACACATTGACGAGCCGGCGGCGGCTGATGAGGCGCACGGCGTGGCTGGCGGCGGGGGTATTGGTGCCGGGGAGTGCGGAGGCGCGGGGTCGGGCGGTGTTTGATGAGGTGGGGCTGGCGGTGGCGGTGAAGGCATTGGATGATGCGGTGGCGGCGAAGCTGGTGCCTGGGGCGGTGTGGTGGCTGGAGCGGTATGGGGTTTCGCGGAGTGGGGCGACGGGGAGCCGGATGATTGATCCGGAGGTGGCGGTGATGAAGGTAGATACGGTATTTGATGCGGCGTCGCTGACGAAGGTGGTGGCGACGGCGCCTTCGGTGTTTCTGCTGATTCAGGATGGGAAGCTGACGCTGGATACGAAGGTATCGGCGGTGATTCCGGAGTTTACGGGCGGGGGGAAGGAACTACTAACGGTGCGGCATCTGCTGACGCACACGAGCGGGACTCGGAGCGGGATTCCGCGGAGTGAGCCGCCGTGGGGAGGGTATGAGGAAGGGATCCGGCGAGCGGCGGGTGAGCCGCTGATCAATGTGCCGGGCACGAAGTTTCTTTACAGCGACATCAATTTCATTTTGCTAGGAGAAGTGGTGAGGCGGGTGAGCGGGATGACATTGGATGCGTTTGCGGCGGCGCGGATTTTCCGGCCGCTCGGGATGAAGGACACGGGGTTCCGGCCTGACAGGTCGAAGGTGGGGAGGATAGCGCCGACGACGCGGGAGGCGGCCGGGCTGGTGCATGGGGTGGTGCATGATCCGACGAGTCGGGTGATGGGAGGGGTGACGGGGCACGCGGGGTTGTTCACGACGGCGGCGGATCTGGCGAAATACTGCCGGATGCTGCTGGCTGGGGGGACGAGTGCGGCGGGGCGGCGGGTGATGACGGCGAAGATGGTGCGGTTGATGACGTCGCCGGTGAAGCTGGCGGACGGGACGATGAGGACGAACGGGTTCGACAATGCGAGTCGTTATGCGGATCCGAAGGGTGAGTGTTTCGGGGCGCGGTCGTACGGGCACACCGGGTGGACGGGGACTGCGTTCTGGATTGATCCGGATGCGGATGCGTTTGTGATTCTGCTGACAAACCGGAATCATCCGAGGGAGGGGACGGGGGTGAAGGAATTGCGGTGGCAGTTCGGGACGCTGGCGGCGGAGGCGATGGGATTGAAGCGCAAGCGGACGGCGTGGGTGGAACGTGAGGCGGGGGCGCGGCTGGTGAGCCGGCGCGGGCGGGTGGTGCCGGGGCTGGATGGGTTAGTGGCGTCGGGGTTCCGAGAGTTGTCAGGGGCGAAGGCGGGGCTGATCACGAATCATACGGGGAGGGATCTGGAGGGGAAGTCGAGCATTGATCTGCTGGCGAAGGCGACGGGGATGAATCTGCTTGCGTTGTTCAGTCCGGAGCATGGGATTCGGGGGACGGAGGATCGCGAGGGGATTGGTGATAGTGAGGACAAGGCGACAGGGTTGCCGGTGTACAGTCTGTATGGGAAGCGGCGGCGGCCGAGTGCGGAGCAGTTGAAGGGGATGGACACGCTGGTGTTTGATATTCAGGACATCGGGTGCCGGTTTTACACGTACATTGCGACGATGCTTGAGGGGATGCAGGCGGCGGCGGGGCGGGGGATGAGGTTTGTGGTGCTGGACCGTGTGAATCCGGTGGGCGGGGTGAGGGTCGAGGGGCCGGTGGCGGGGAAGCTGAGTTTCACAGCATGTCATCCGATTCCGGTGCGGCATGGGATGACGGCTGGTGAGCTGGCGCTGATGTTCCAGAAGGAACTGGGGTTGGATCTGAAGGTGGAGGTGGTGCCGGTGAAGGGGTGGCAGCGCGGGGAATTCTACGGTGAGACGGGGCTGCCGTGGGTGAATCCGTCGCCTAACATGCGGAGTGCTGAAGCGGCTGTGCTGTATCCGGGGGTGGGGCTGCTGGAGTTCTGTAAAGTGTCGGTAGGTCGGGGGACGGAGACGCCGTTTCAGTTGTTCGGGGCTCCGTGGATGAACGGGGGTGCGCTGGCGAAGGCGTTGGAGGCGGCGGAGATTCCGGGATTGGGGGTGAAGGCGGCGGAGTTCCGGCCGACGGCGAGTGTGTTCAAGGGGGAGGTTTGTCAGGGAGTGAGGCTGACAGTGCGTGAAGCGGAGGTGCTGCCGTCGGTGGCGGTGGGGATGACGCTGGCGGCGGCGCTGGTGGCGCAGCACGGGAAGGCGTTTGATGCTGATCCGCTGAATCGGTTGCTGGCGCATGATGCGTCGCTGGCGGCGTTGAAGCGCGGGGTGTCTGCGGCGGAGGTGATGGCGGGGTGGGAGGACGGGCTGGGGGCTTACCGGAAGCGCCGGGCGGCGTTTCTGCGTTATTCCGAGGGGGCGGTCTGAACCTGCATTCTGAAGAGAGCATGCAAAGAGTCGGGATGGCATTAGTGACAGGGTTGGCAGGAGTGCTGATGGCTGGGGCGCAGACGGTGGATGCGCCGGAGGCTTATCGGAGAACGGCTCCGCTGGCGGGGTTGGCGGGTACTGCGGAGGCGGCGCTGGGTGAGAAAGGAGTGGATGAGGTGGTCCGGGAATTGGTGAGGGTGGGGCGGACGATGCCGGAAGTGCCGGTGGAATTGCGGTCGCGGGCGGTAGCGCTGGCGCTGACGTTCCGGCCGGATGACCGGGAGGCACTGGTGGCGGACGGGCAACTGGCGCGCGGGGTGAGGGCAGGCGCGGTGAAGGAGGGGGGCAGTGCGATGGCGGCGGCGCAGAGGCTAGGGGAAGCGGCTGAGAGGATTCTGCTGAGTGATGGGGCGGGGGCGCTGCCGGCTGGGGCGGCGCTGGCGGACGTGGCGCGGCGGCTGGGTTTTGCCGGGAAGGGAATAGCGGGGGTGGCGTACGGCGTGGTGCCGAAATGGGAATGGCTGGCGGAGCGGATTCCGGTGGAGGATGAGGCCGCGGGGACGCTGCCGGCGGTGACGGAGGCGGCGGTGCGATTGCTAGTATGGGCTGGGTCGGGGGATCTGGAGGTGATGACGGCGACGGTGACGGCGCGGCAGATGGCGGCGGACCGTGTGGAGTCGCCGGTGAAGTTTCAGTTGCCGCCCGAGTGGACGAAGCCGGCGCAGGCGGCGGCGGATTGGCCGGCGGTGCTGGAGACGCGTGCGGCGGCGATCCGGGAACTCCTGGGGCCGCGGCATGAGCCGTGGCCGCGGGGATGGACGGCGGAGCTGGGGTTGAGCAAGAGCCAGCCTGGGTTTGAGTCTGTGGTGTTTGCGGGGGCGGCGGTGGCGGCGGATTGTGTGATGGCTGGGGAGTTGCCGGATCCGAGGTGTGTGCTGGCGCTGGGGTTGGACAGGAGCGGGAAGTTGGAGGCGGTGGGGACGCCGCTGCAGGTGCTGGCGGCGTGTGCGCGTCACAAGGTGCGCCATGTGGTGGTTCCGTCGGCGATGATTTCAGGTTTTACGGACTGGCTGCTGCTCAATCCCGGGGAATGGCCGCGGTTGATGGAAGTGGCGCTGCACACGGCGCGGACGCCTCAGGACATGCTGGCGTTGAGTCGGGAGGAACGGGCGAGTTTGCTAGCAAAGGCGGATCGGCTTTTTGACACGACGGTGGCACCGTTGCGGGGGCGGCCGGATGCGCTGGCGGCGCTGCGGACGCCGGGAGTGGTGGCGAATCTCGAGCAGGTGGCGGCATGGCACGGTCAGCATCTTTCGGCGAAGCTGCTGCTAGGGGTGGCGGCGAACAAAGTGGGTGGGAGCATCAGTGTGGAGGCGTCGCTGCAGGAGATTGACCGGCGGTCCGGAGCGTTGAAGGTGCAGCCGAAGGGGGCGCTGAAGAAGGGGCAGCGAGGGTTGAAGAAGACACCGTTCGGGCAGGCGTGGGATGCGCTCAACTCGGTGCGGCCGCTGGTGCATCCGGAGGCGCGGACGTATTGCGATGAGATGCTAGAGCTGGCGAGGCTGCTGGATCGTTATGCCGGGAAGTGGCCGCCGGATTCGGTGCATCCGTTTCCGGATGAGCCGCCGGAGGTGACGAAGCAGCGGGCGCGGATGGGGGTGATAAGAGATGCGCTAATCGCGAAGAAGAAATAGTGAATTAAAAATAGTTAGCGTGCTGAGGAAGTCGGCCCGGCTTTGGCCGGCCTGAGCCTCTTCGGTATTGGCACCGATGGAAGTGCCTGCCTGCAGCAATTGATCTGCCAGTGTCCGGCTCACGCGTTGCGTCTGATTGTCCGGCGACAATTAGAACTGACCCCTCATCGGGTGGTTCTCCGGGGCAAAAGCGCTGCCGAAATCCGGCACCAATTCTGCCGACAGTGTCGACACAATCTGCTCGCCGTCGTCCGCCCGCTTTTCGTTCAGGACATCCACGCGGATCCGCTGGCCCACCTTCCAATACAACATCACGAGCGCGGCTTTGATGGCGGGGGAGGTGTGGGTGGTGATGAGGATTTGGAGGTCTGGGGTGGATTTTTTGCCGGGTATGTGCGGGGAGAAGTGATGAAATCGGGAGGAGGGACGGGCGGCGAGATGGAATTCAGCGTACAGAGGCAAAAGGGCGGACTGGGCGTTGGACTGGGCTGCGGTGGGCCGCGTCTGTGGCGCTCTGATTAATCCCACACATATCGTTCGTCGTACTGGATTTTGTGTTTGGCGAGGAATTCCCGGTATTCCTCCTGGAAGGTTTTCGCCCGATGGTGCTCTTCCTGATTGCGGATGTAGTTTGCCACCTTCGCCACATTGGACTCACATTGGGGCATGGCGACAGGGGTTAGGGCGCCCTTTCAGGGCTGTGGGGTTTTTGCGCGCCATTCCCAGGGCGTTGCCCTGGGCTGCGATAAGGTGCGCCGTTGGCGCGTCGATCGCGATAATGCGCACCGAAGCCCGTCTTGAGGTGGCTGCCCGTGCCACTTTGGCTTGGGTGAAGACTTTTGCATTGAGAGTCACAGGCAGGATGCCCGTGCCACTTTGGCTTGCGGATGGAGGCGGAGGCGGGAATCGAACCCGCGAATGGAAGTTTTGCAGACTTCTGCCTTACCACTTGGCTACTCCGCCGATCGTGAGGGTGGGAGAGTAAGCTGGAGGAGGGCGCTGTCAACGGGGTGGGTGGGAGAAAATGGGGTGGGGAGGAGGCGGTTGCGGGTGGGGCTGGGATGGGGGAGTGGGGTGGGGTGAATGACGGACGGGAGCTGACGGAAGCGGAGTGGCTGCGGTTGCTGCCGGGGCGGGCGTATCGATTTGCGATGGGGATGAGGCGGGGGGAGGGAGTGGGGTTTTTTGGTCGTGGGCCGGAGGCGGCGGCGGTGCTGGCGGAGCGGCGGCGGTTGGTGTCGGAGGCGTGGGAGGAGTATGTGCTGGAGCCGGAGGGCGGGAGTGTTGTGGTTGGGGAGGCGCTGGGGTTGATGAGGGGGTGGACTGGGCTGGGGTTGGCGGGGGTGCGGGAGGCGGCGGAGGAGGTGGAGACGGATTGGATGGTGCTGGAGCGGGATGGGAGCGGGGAGTTTCGGGTGAGGGCTGGGGTGGTGTGTTTTGCGTCGGGGTGGTCGCTGCGGGAGAAGGCTGGGCAGACGGTGGCGGAGGTGCATGGGCCGGTGCCGGGATTGGAGGAGGGGTTGGGGAAGAGTATTGCGGTGTTTCTGGATCGGCTGGGGCCGGGGTCGGTGTGGTGTCGGGACAACTGGGGATTGAGTGCTGATCCGGGTCGGGATCATCATCCGCGTCGGGCGGTGGCGAGGTTGGGTGCGGGGGCGACGTTGGATGGGGCGTGGCTGCGGCTGGAGGAGCAGTTGTTTGCGGGGTTAGGGTCGGGCGGGGTGCTGTTTGCGATTCGGGTGACGTCGCACCGATTGGATGAGGTGGCGCGGGTGGGCGGGGCGGCGGCGGGATTGGCGGAGGCGTTGAGGACGATGACGGAGCCGGTGGCGGAGTATAAGGGAGTGGCGGCGGCGCGGGAGGGGCTGGCGGGGCTGTTGGAGCGGGCGGCGGCGGGTTGAGGTCAGGAAAAAGGCAGCAAAAAGCCCGGCGACAGACTGGTGCGTGGGAGCACCTGAGCTGAGGCCGGGCTGAGAGGTTTTCTGGTTAAACGAGAAGTGTCAGGTGGCGGGGTTCAGCCTTCCTTGGGTTCTTCCTTTTCGCCGCCCTTGTGTTCTTCCTTGTGGTCGTCGTCGTCGGCCTCGTCTTCATCGTGGTCGTCGGCGTCTTCGTGATCGTCGTCGTCGTGATCGGCGGCGGCGTCGTGCTTGGGTTCGGCGTCTTTGGGTGCTTCCTTGTGGTCGTCAGAGGCCTTGTGTTCGGCGTGGTCACCCTCATGATGGTCGGCGTCCTTTTTGTGAGAGTCGGCTTCTGGTTCCTTGGGGGCGTCCTGTTTCGGGGCGTCCTTGGATTCGGGTTTTTCCTTGGACTTGCGTTGTTTTTTGACGTCGGGGCTGTCTTTGCGGAGTTCCTTGAGTTTTTTAGGTTTGCCGGGGTCGGAGAGGCGTTTTTCGAGGAGGTCCCGGATGGCGGATTTGATTTGATCTTGGATGCTGCCGCCTTTGTCGGCGAGCGGGCCGTGAAGTGCTTCGAGACGGGCTTTGGCGATGCGTTTGAGGGTATCGGGGGAATGGAGAGGGGCAGCGTGCGGGGCGGGCGGCTGGGCGGGTTGGTGGCGGAGGGCATTGAGCTCATTGCGGAGGGCCATGAGCTGGCGCTGGAGGGATTGGAGCTGCTGGTGGACGTCGGCGTTGGGACGGGCGGGGGTGGTCATGCCGTGGGCGTTAGGGACGGCGGGGAAAGGTTGGGATGGCTGCGGGCGGAGGTTGGGGCGCTGGCCTTGAGGGGAGCGGAGGGAGCCGATGAGCTGGCGGAGTTCCATGGCTTCATCGGGATGGCCTTCGGCTTCTTTGGCGCGGGCCATTTGTTCGATGTTGGCGATGGCGCGCGGGGAGATGGCGGGGGCGGGTTGGGGGATGTTGGGGCGGCGGCGTTGCTGTGGACGCGGGGCGTCGGCGGGAGGGAGGGCCTGTTGGTGGGGGCCGCGTTCGCCTGGGCCGGAGAGATGGGGAGGCGGTTGGGGTGGTTGGGGTGGTTGGGTAGGTTCAGGAGCTGTGGGTTGGTGGCCGGGGTCCTGAGCGAGGAGGGAGGTGGCGGAGAGGAGGGAGGCGAAGAGCGGGAGGAGGGAGGGTTTCATGGGAGGGATGGTTGGGTGTTGGGACGGCGTGTGCCGTATGGTGGTTGTGACCATGGGAGGAGCGTCGGCGTTTCGGGCGCTTGGTTCCGTGTTTGCGGAGAAGTGGTGGAAATGGGCATGAAAAAGCCTCCGGGAAGCGAGTTCCCGGAGGCTTGGTAGAAATAGGGGTGTGGGTCTCAGGCGGCGCGGCGGCGGCGGAGGGCGACGAGCGAGCCTGTGATGAGGACGAGGAAGGCGCTGGTGGGTTCCGGGACCGTGGCGAGGGCGCGTTGGGCGATGATGTCGTGGACGCGAGTGGTCGGGTGGACGCCGTCCCAGAAGACGTATTGGGCGGCATTGGCGGCGTTGCCTGTGAGGAGAGCGGCCTGGGTGGTGTTGGTGAAGCCGTAGGTGGCGGGGTTGTTTTTGATGTCTTTGGAGATGCTGTAGACATCGAGGTCGTAGATGGTGACGCCGAGGGATGATTCGAGGGAATTCATGCCTGAGAGGAGGGCGGCATTGAACGCGATGCTGAAGGCGGAGGAGCCGGCGATGACGAGCGGGTCGCCTGTGGCAATGGAATCCGGGGTGTCGCCGAGGTCCGGGAGGTTGGGGACGAGGAAGTTTCTGGCACCTGCGCCTGCGAGGGTGGAGATGATGCTGGAGATATTGCCGGCTGGGATGGCGGGATTGGTCTGGCCGGAGAAGAAGTCATTGGCTCCGCCCCAGACGACGACGAGGTCGGTGGGGAGGAAGGAGCCGCCGCTGCCGAGGAAGCCGCCGACCTGCTGGGAGATGGTGGGGACGAGACCGCCGGTGGCGGTGTTGGCGCCGCCGAAGGCGAAGTTTCTGCCGCCGAGGAGACTTGGGAACGTGCCGGTGAGGCCGAGGCCGGCGGTGAGGGTTTCGACCCAGACGGGGCCATTGGAGAAGTGGCCGTTGAAGTAGCCTGCGCCTGGGAAGGCGCCGCCGGAGGCGAGGCTGGTGTTACCGGAGTCTGAGAGACTGTCGCCGAAGGTGAAGATGCCGGTGAAGGTGGCGGCGCTGGCCTTGTGGGCCGGGGCGAAGAGGACGGAGGCTGCGAGGAGCCCGAGGAAGGGGCGGAGTGATTTCATGCTGGGGTTATTGGTGTAGAAGGTGAGGCGCGGCTCTGGAAGCGGAGCTTCCTTGAGGATACTAGCGCGCGGGAGCTCTGACTGCGAGCGCTGATTGCGGGAGAAATTTGTGGAGTGAGGGTTGGTGGTAAGGCGATTGCAGATGTTGAAGGAAGGAGACAGGATGGGGGTGTGAACCGTGTTCCGGAAGTGAATTTTGAAGATAAACCGCCACCGGCGCCGTCCTTGTGGCCGCTGGTGGTGGCTGTGCTGTTGAGTGCGGCGGTGCTGGCGGGATCTGCGTGGATCCGGGGCGGGGTGGCGGCGACATCTTATGACGAGGTGGATTCGGTTGGGCGGCCGATGGGATTCAACGATGTGTTTTCCGCGGAGCATTACGTGATGCTGCTGAGGAATGCTGATGTGGCGAATGTGGTCGAGCAGATGAACAGCGGCAACTGGTGGCAGCACTGGGGGTTGCTGGTGGCGCACGGGGTATTGCTGTGGCTGATCGCGACGGGGACGCGGCGGACGGTGCGGTGGTTTCTGTTGGCGCAGCTGGTGATCTTTTACTGGGGCTGGGTGGGATTCTGGTTCCTGCCGATTGAGGTGGCGGACCTGTTCTGGATGCACAGCAATGACCGGGAGGGGTTTGTGGATCTCCCGTACATCGCGATCATGAGTCAGGGTGCGTGGTTCTGGGTGTGTGCGCTGGTGTGGTGGCAGGTGAGGCGAGTCGGCAGGATGCGGGTGCTGATTGGGCTGGCTAGTTGAGCGCGGCGGGGAGATTATTCGTGGCGGAGGGCGTTGATGGGGTCGAGTTTTGCGGCTCTGCGTGCGGGGGTGAAGCCGAAGATGATGCCGACGGCGAGGGAGAAGAGGAAGGCGATGGAGTTGATGACGGGGTCGAAGACGAATTCGACCTTGATGAGACTGGCGAGGCCTGAGCAGAGGGCGAAGGCGATGAGGACGCCGGCGACGCCGCCAGCGGAGGAGAGGGTGATGGCTTCGACGAGGAACTGGAGGAGGACATCGCGTGCGCGTGCGCCGATGGCGAGGCGGATGCCGATCTCGCGGGTGCGTTCGGTGACGGAGACGAGCATGATGTTCATGATGCCGATGCCGCCGACGAAGAGACTGACACCGGCGACGGCGGCGAGGAGCGTGGTCATCATGCGGGTGGAGGAGCTGAGGGTTTCGGCGATCTGGCGGGTGTCGAAGATGTTGAAGTCGTCGTCCTCGTTGGACTGGAGGTTTCTGCGCTGGCGCATGAGGGATGCGATTTCGGCGATGAGGGCGGCGCTGTTAGAGCCTTCGACGGCGGAGATGGAGATGCTGGAGATGCTGCGTGAGGAAGTGCGGCCGGTGAGGCGTCGATGGAGAGTTGTCAAGGGGACGATGATGGTATCGTCCTGATCGCCCATGCCGGACTGGCCTTTGGTGGCGAGGACCCCGATGACCTCGAGGGAAGCGTGGCCCATGCGGATTTTGCGGCCGATGGGGTTCTCTGATTCGAAGAGATTCTGGACGATGGTGCGGCCGATGACGCAGACGGCGTGGCCTGAGCGGTAGTCTTCCTGATTGAAGAAGCGGCCGTCTGAGAGGGACCATTTATTGATGGAGAAGTAGTCGGCGGTGGTGCCGGTGACTTGTGAGGAACGTGCTTTCTGGCGGAAGACGGCTCCGAGGGAAGCGCTGCTGACTGGGGCGATGGAGGCGATGCCGGGGATCTGGGCGGAGAGGGAGCGGACATCGGCCTCGGAGAACTGGGGGATGCCGGCGGAGGCGGAGCGTGCGCCGAAGCCGCGGCCTGGGCGCATGACGAGGAGATTGCTGCCGAGACTGGAGATCTGGTTTTTGACGGCCTGGGTGGTGCCCTTGCCGAGGGTGACCATGGTGATGACGGCGGCGACGCCGATGATGACGCCGAGGACGGTTAGGAATGCGCGGGTGAGATTGCGGCGGATTTCGCGGAGGGCGATGGCGAAGGCGTTCCAGAGCATGGGGATAGTCAGGGGCGGGTGCGGAGGTCGGATTCGATGAGCCCGTCACGGACGCTGACGGTGCGGCGAGCGCAGGCGGCGACATCGTCTTCGTGGGTGACCATGAGGATGGTGATGCCGCGGGCCTCGTTGAGGTTGCGGAGGAGGTCCATGATTTCGCTAGTGGTGCGGGAGTCGAGATTGCCGGTGGGTTCGTCAGCGAAGAGCGTACTGGGGTTGGTGACGATGGCTCGGGCGATGGCGACGCGCTGCTGCTGACCGCCGGAGAGTTCGGCTGGGGTGCTGGCGATGCGGTTGCCGAGGCCGACGGCGGTGAGGGCGGCGGCGGAGGCGTCGCGGCGGTCCGAGCGGGACATGCCGCGGTAGAGGAGAGGGAGTTCGACGTTTTCGAGGGCGGAGGTGCGGGCGAGGAGATTGAAGCCCTGGAAGATGAAGCCGAAGGCGTGGCGGCGGAGGATGGAGCGCTGGTCGCTTGTCAGGGATTCGACGGCGATGTGGTCGTAGAGGTAGGAGCCGGCGGAGGGAGTGTCGAGGCAGCCGAGGAGATTCATGAGAGTGGATTTGCCAGAGCCGCTGGGGCCCATGATGGCGACGAACTCGCCTTTGGCGACGTCGAGGTCGATGCCGCGGAGGGCGAGGAAGGCGGCGTCGCCCTTGCCGTAGATCTTCGTTAGACTGCGAAGGGTGATGAGCGGCGGCGGGGGCGTGCTCATGGGTCGGAGGGCGGGGCGGCGCGGGTGATGACGGGGGTGCCTTCTGTGAGGTTTTCGCCGGAGATGACGGTGAAGCGGGCGTCGCTGAGGCCGGTTTTGGCGGTGACCGGGTGGGGTTGGCCGTTGAGGAGGAGGAAGACGCGGGCTTCGCCGGGGGTTTTGGGAGGAGGCGGGGAGCCAGCGGCGGGCTGGCCTGACATGCCGCGGCGAGGGGGGCTGGGGATGAGACTCTGGAGGAACGTTTTCTTCGGGGGTGCGGCGAGGAGGGCGGCGGGGTCGAAGCGGAGAGCGGCGTTAGGGACGAGGAGTTCGTTGGTGGCGTCGGCGACGCGGATGTCGGCGGTGGCGGTCATGCCTGGGCGGAGACTGAGGTCGTTGTTGGCGACCTCGAGTTCGGTTTCGTAGGTGACGACGTTGTCGGTGATTTTGGAGCCGAAGGAGACCTTGGTGACGGTGGCGGAGTAGGCGCGGTCCGGCCATGCGTCGACGGTGAAGGAGGCGAGCTGGCCCTTCTGGACCCGGCCGATGTCGGCTTCGGCGACGGCGACCTTGAGTTTCATGTGTTCGAGGGATTCGGCGATGATGAAGAGTTCCGGGGCGGTGAAGCTGGCGGCGACCGTCTGGCCTGGTTCGACGGTGCGCTTGAGGACGATGCCGTCGATGGGCGAGCGGATGACCGAGCGGGTTTCGTCGTCCTCGTTGGCTTCCATGTTGGCCTGGGCCTGAGCGACCTCGGCGTGGGCGCTGCCTAGGTCGGCCTGGGAGCGGGCGACGGCGGCTTCAGCGGCGATCATGTCGGCTTTGCTAGGTGTCTGGCCGCCGCTGAGACGGTGGAGTTCGCGGCGGCGTTCGAGAGTGGCTTTGAATTCGGCGAGGGCGGCTTCGACCTGAGCGACGCGTGCGGCGGCGGCGTTGATGGCGGCTTTGCTGCTGGTGGTCTGCTGGAGGAGACGGCGGACGGTGATGCGTGCCAGGGGCTGGCCCTTGGTGACCCGGTCATTGATGTCGACGTAGACCTCGGTGGTGGTACCGGAGAGTTCGCTGCCGATGGTGACCTTGTTAGTAGGCTCGAGATTGCCGGTGGCGGTGATGGTGAGATTGATGCTGCCGCGGGTGAGAGGTTCGGTGAGGAAGGCCGGGCGGGAGGATTCCTTCGGGCGGTTAGAGAGGAAGAACCATGTGGCGAGGGCGGCGGCGGCGAGGGAGAGAGAGATGATGAGGAGACGGCGGCGCGGGTTGGGACGGGCGGCGGCGATGGTGGCGGCGAGAGAGCCTTTGGCGGGCAGGGGGGCGGGATCGGACGGGGTGGGCATGGGGAGCGGGGGAGTTGTCAGGATTGCCAGCCGCCGCCGAGGGCCTTGCAGAGCTGGATGTGGGCGTTGGCGAGATTGCCGCGGGCGATGGTGTCCTGTTCTTCGAGACTGAGGAGCGTGCGCTGGGCGTCGAGGACCTGGAGGAGATCGACCTGGCCGGAGCGGTAGCTGAGACTGGCGAGCCGTTCGGCTTCGCGGGCGGAGGCGACGGCGCGGTCGAGCGTGACGAGACGTTCGGAGGTGCGGCGGACGGAGATGAGAGCGTCTTCGACTTCGGAGAGGGCGCGGAGGACGGAGGATTCGTAGGAGGCGAGGGCCTGCTGTTCGAGAGCGGCGCGTGCGGCGATCCCGGCGCGGATTCGGCCGGCGTTGAAGATGGGAGCGGTGAGGTTGCCTGCGGCGCGGGCGGCGGCGATGTCCGGGGAGAAGATGGAGGAGGCGTTGAGGGCGTCGGAGGTTAGGGAGCCGGAGAGAGTGAGGGAAGGGAAGCGTTCGCGTTCCGAGGATTCGGTGCGGGCGGCGGCTGCGGCGAGGGCGCGTTCGGCGGCGCGGATGTCGGGGCGGCGGCGGAGGAGGTCGGCGGGGAGGCCGGTGCCGGGGATGGGTGGCGGAGAGGGGATGGAGTGGGTGGCGGCGAGGAGAGAGTCGAGCGAGCCTGGGGTTAGGCCGGAGAGGAGGGAGAGACGGTTGCGGGTTTTGCTGATGAGCTGCTGGAGTGGGGGGATGGCGGCGCGGGCCTGATCGAGGGCGGTGTCGGCCTGACGGGACTCGAGGGCGCTGCCTTCGCCTGCTTGTTCGCGCCAGCGGGTGATGTCGGTGGTGCCGGTGCGAGCTTTGACGTTGCGGGCGTAGACGGCGGACTGGGTTTCGGCGGAGCGGAGGTCGATGTAGGCGGCGGCGACTTCAGCGGCTAGTGAGACGCGGATGGCGCGGGCGTTTTCGAGGGCCTGGTCGGCGTCGGCGGAGGCGGCGCGGAGGTTAGCGCGGAGACGGCCGGAGAGGTCGATTTCCCATGAGGCGTCGGTGGTGGCGCGGTAGTCTTCGGCACCGATGGCGGGGATGGATTTGCGATCGGTCTGGGTGCCGGATGCGGAGAAGCCGGCGGTTAGGGAGGGGAGGAGAGCGGCCTGCTGGATGCGGCGGCGGGCGCGGGCTTCGTCGACTTTGGCGGCGGCGGAGCGGAGGTCCGGGCTGGATGTCAGGGCGTTTTCGACGAGTTGCTGGAGGACGGGGTCGCCGAATCGGCGCCACCAACTGGAGAGGTTTTCTGGTGGGAGCGGGGCGTTGACGGCGGAGGCCTGCTGGTATGCGGGCGGGATTCCGATGTGGGAAGCGGGGCGAGGCAGGGAGGAGCAGGACGCGAGGAGGAAGGCGGCAGCGGGGAGCTGGCGGAGAGAGCGGGGCGGAGACATCAGAGAGAACGGGGCAGCGGCCCGGCCTTTGAGGTCGGGCGGCATGCGATACTTCCAGCCAACGCCGGGGGCGGACGCTTGTCTAGTGCAGCCCGTCTTACAGATGGTATCTTCTGATTTTGTGGGAAGGAAGGAAGATTCAGCCA
>JAIXPK010000125.1 GCA_027486335.1 Verrucomicrobiaceae bacterium
CCATGCGATGGCGAGGCCGTCGAAGGTGGCGGTGCCGCGGCCGATTTCGTCGAGGATGACGAGACTGCGGGCGGAGGCGTTGTTGAGGATGGCGGCGGTTTCGTTCATTTCGACCATGAACGTGGATTGGCCGCGGGAGAGGTCGTCGCTGGCACCGACGCGGGTGAAGATGCGGTCGACGAGGCCGATTTCTGCGTGGGATGCGGGGATGAAGCTGCCGGTCTGGGCCATGAGGGTGAGGAGGGCGACCTGGCGGATGTAGGTGGATTTTCCGGCCATGTTAGGTCCGGTGAGGATGACGAGTCGGTTTTCGACGGGTTCGAGGAGGACGTCGTTGGGGACGAATTTTTCTTCGGTGAGGTTCTGGTCGAGGACTGGGTGGCGGCCGTCTTTTATGGAGAGGGAGAGCGAGTTGTTGAGGACGGGGCGGCAGTAGTTGAAGAGGCGAGCGGTTTCGGCGAGACCGCCGAGGACATCGATGGAGGCGAGGGCGTCGGCGGCGTCCTGGATGGCGGCCATGGAGGTGAGGACGCGGGCGCGGAGGGATTGGAATTCCTCGTATTCGAGACGTTTGGCGCGTTCGTCGGCGCCGAGGATGCGGTCCTCCATCTGTTTGAGTTCCGGGGTGATGTAGCGTTCGCCGTTGGCGGTGGTTTGTTTGCGGGTGTAGTCGTCGGGGACTTTGGCCAGGTTGGATTTGGTGATTTCGATGAAGTAGCCGAAGACCGCGTTGAATTTGACTTTGAGGCTGGTGATGCCGGTGCGTTCGATTTCGCGGGTCTGGAGGTCGGCGATCCATTGTTTGCCTTCGGAGCTGGCGCGGCGGAGGATGTCGAGTTCGGGGTGCCATGTATCGCGGAGCATGCCGCCTTCTTTGGTGGTGGCGGGAGGTTCGTCGACGATGGCGCTGGAGATGAGGGAGGTGACCTCGGTGAAGTCGGCGAGGGCGGGCCTGAGGGAATTTGTCAGGGTGAGGTCTGGGCCGAGGGCGTCGAGGTGGGCGCGGACGTCGGGGATCTGGGCGAGGGACTGGCCGAGGACGAGCATGTCGCGGGCGTTGCCGGACTGGTTGAGACGTGTCAGGGTGCGTTCGATGTCGCGGATGGCGCGGAGGGATTCGCGGGTTTTGGAGAGGAGGAACGGGTGGCTGATGAAGGCGGCGATGACGTTCTGTCTGGCGATGAGCGGTTCGGGGTCGCGGAGCGGGTGGAGGATCCAGTCGCGGAGTTTGCGAGCGCCCATGGGTGTGCAGGTGCGGTCGAGGGCGGCGAGGAGCGAGTGTTCGTGGCCGTTGCGATGGGAGACGAGGTCGAGGTTGGCGCGGCTGGCGGCGTCGATGATGACGGTGTGGTCGCTGGTGGCGCGCTGGAGGCGGCGGAGGTGGGAGATGTTGCGGCGGAGGACGTCGCGGAGGTAGTGGAGGATGGCACCGGCGGCGCAGGTGGCGGCGGTGAGGTCGGCGAGGCCGAAGCCGTCGAGGGATTGGACCTTAAAGTGGTCGAGGAGGAGGTGGCGGGCCTGGTCGAGGAGGAAGGGCCATGGTTCGAGGGCGGTGGCACCGTGGAGGGCGGCGAATTCGCCGGTTTGGTCGTCGCTGTGGAGGAGTTCGGCTGGCTGGAGGCGGCTGAGTTCGTCGAGGAGTTCGTCGAGGGAGGAGAATTCGGCGGCGCGGAATTCGCCGGTGGTGTGGTCTGCGAAGGCGAGGCCGAGGGATTTGGGGCTGGAGCGGAAGACGGCGGCGAGGTAGTTGTTGCGCCGGCTTTCGAGCATGTTGAGGTCGATGACGGAGCCAGCGGAGATGATCTGGGAGATTTCGCGTTCGACGAGTTTACCGGGGACGGCTTCGGCGGTTTGTTCGGCGATGGCGACGCGGCGGCCGCTTTTGACGAGTCTGGCGATATAGCCTTCGGCGGCGTGGAAGGGGACGCCGCACATGGGGATGTCGTTGCGTTTGGTGAGGGCGAGGTTGAGGATGGCGGAGGCGGATTTGGCGTCTTCGAAGAACATTTCGTAGAAGTCGCCGAGCCGGTAGAAGAGGATGACGTCGGGAGGCAGGGACCGCCGGATGGCGTGGTACTGCTTCATCATGGGGGTCTGGCCGGCGTCTGACATGAGAAGTGAGAAGTGAGAAGTGGGAAGTGAGAAAGGGGAAGTGGGAAAGGGGAAGTGAGAAAGGGGAAAGGGGAAGTGAGAAGTGAGAAGTGAGAAAGGGGGAAGGGGACGAGGGGAGACGGGGGAGACGGGGGAGACGGGGGAGAGGCGACTTTAACCCGATTGCGAAACGCGGGGACGATGTACAGAGAAGGGGGTGATGATTTTGAAGACGTGGGTTCCTGCGGTGGTGGTCGTGGCCGGGGTGGCTGCGGCCATTTGGCGTACGTGGGAGGGGGAGGTGGTGCCGGCGATGCTGGCGAGTGCGAATGAGGAATTGCTGGCGGATTTGCGCGGGGCTGTGGAGGAGCGTGCGGCGGCGGTGCGTGTGGGGAAGGAAGTGGCGGCGGAGGGGGATCCTGGAGGGGTCATGGAGGTTGAGCCTGCGGTGGGGGATCAGGATCGGTTTGTGCTGCAGATGACGCGGCGGAAGGGTGCGGATGGGGAGGTGGTGCCGGATGGGTTTCTGGCGGGACGGTCGGCGATGGCGCGGGGGAATCGGTTTGTGGATGCGTGGGGGCAGCCGTTGCGGCATGAGTTGGTGGAGGGGCGGTATCGGGCGACGAGTGCGGGAGCGGACGGGAAGTTCAGCACGGGGGATGATCAGACGAGCGACGGGGCGCGGTCGCGGTATGAGGAGCCGTTGAAGGCCGGGAAGAAGAAGGGTGTGGAGAAGGAGAAGGGGGTGGAGAAGGCGGCTGTGCCGGGAGCGGGGAGTGGATCCTGACAATTTGAACGGAGCGAACCATGCAGCAGTATCATGATCTTCTGAGGCACGTGCTGGGGCACGGCAAGCGGCGCAGTGACCGGACGGGGACGGGGACGATTTCGGCGTTCGGAGCGCAGGCGCGGTTTGATCTGCGGGCGGGATTTCCGCTAGTGACGACGAAGAAGGTGCATGTGAAATCGGTGATTCATGAACTGCTGTGGTTCATTGCCGGGGACACGAACGTACGGTATCTGAAGGAGAATGGTGTCAGGATCTGGGATGAGTGGGCGGATGGGGCCGGGGAGCTGGGGCCGGTGTACGGGAAGCAGTGGCGGCGTTGGGAAGGGGTGGACGGGAGTGTGATTGACCAACTGGGCGGGGTGGTGAGGGACATCCGGACGAGGCCGGACAGCAGGAGGCTGATCGTGAGTGCGTGGAATCCTGTGGATGTGCCGCGGATGGCGCTGCCGCCGTGTCATTCGCTGTTTCAGTTTTATGTGGATACGGAGGAGGGGACGCTGAGTTGCCAGCTTTACCAGCGGAGTGCGGATTTGTTTCTGGGGGTGCCGTTCAACATAGCGAGTTATGCGCTGCTGACGATGATGGTGGCGCAGGTGACGGGGCTGAAGCCGGGAGAGTTTGTGCATACTTTTGGTGATCTGCACATTTACCTGAATCATCTGGAGCAGGTGGAGGAACAGCTGAGCCGCGAGCCGCGGGCGCTGCCGGTGATGAAGCTGAATCCGGAGCGGCGGGAACTGGAGGAGTTCCGCTATGAGGATTTTGTGCTGGAGGGTTATGATCCGTGGCCGGCGATCAAGGGGGTGGTGTCGGTATGAAGGCGCGGTGGCATGCGATTGCGGCGATGGCGGCGAACCGCGTGATCGGGCGGGACGGGGTGATGCCGTGGCATTTGCCGGACGACCTGAAGTTCTTCAAGCGGACGACGCTGGGTTGTCCGGTGGTGATGGGGCGGAAGACATGGGAATCGCTAGGGAGGCCGCTGCCGGGGCGGCGGAATATTGTGCTAAGTCGCGTGCTGGGGGACGTGGCGGGGGCGGAGGTGGTCGGGTCGGTTGAAGCGCTGGATGGGCTGGGACTTGAGGGTGATGTGTTTGTGATCGGGGGAGCGGAGATTTACGGGTTGCTGCTGGAGCGGTGCGAGTCGGTGTATCTAACGGTGCTGGCGGGGCCTGCGGAGGGCGACGCGTTCATGCCTGAGTTTGAGGGGGCGTTTCCGGTGATGGAGGTGATCGAGGCGCAGGCGGGAGTGGCGGAGTGGCGGCGGTACAAGAGGGGTGTTTTGGGTGTTAGAAATTAATGAAGTAAGGATTTTGAATTTGTGGCTTGCCGACGGCGGGTGGCTGTGATAGCCGTTAACGAAGCGATGTTATCCCTTGCCCCCCCCCCCTACTCACGAGGCATTTGTGCCGGTCTGGTGGCTGCTTTGACGGCGGCTGTGCCGGTGATTGCTGAGGTTCCTTTCGCTGCCACGGTGATCAAAGAAGGTGACCGGTATCTGATTCAGGTTCCGGCGCGGCCGGGGCAGATTTACTGCCTTGAGGTTCCGGATGGGTCGGGCGGGATGACGTTTGCGGGTGTTCCAGGGTCTGCGGTTTATGCGCAGAGCGATACAGTTAGGTGGCCGCTGGATTTGACTGGCACGGTGGTGGGGGCGGAAGAAGATGGGAATTCGGCGGCGGCGGCGGCGGGGGCTTCGCCACCGGCGGCGGGAGGCACGGTGCTGCTGCCGTTGACGATTGAGGTGTCAGAGTCACCGGGGACGCACGTTCGGTTGCGGGTGGATGGCGCGAATCCGTGGGTGGCGGTGGCGGCGGCGGCATTTCCGCGGGTGACGTTCGAGGGGTTTGCAGATTTTCCGATGGCGACAGGTGTGCGCTGCACGGCCCTTTCGACGCGGGTGGTGACGGCACCGATCGGGGCGACGGAGCCTGGCAAGGCCGCGCTGACGTTGGAGCAGCAGCAGGAGTTTGATGCGATTCTCGCGGGGTTGCCGCAACTGATTGCGGCCGCAACGCTGCCGCCGGGAGCGACTCCGGCGCTTGGAGCGGCGGGCACTTCCCCGTTCGCGGCGGCGCGCTATTTCCGGGTGGCGATGTACGTGGTCGACACCAACGGCAACGGGTTTGCCGATGCGGATGAACTGGCGGGCGGGATGAATCCGTTCGCGAGGCCGGGCGAGGCCGGGTATGTGAACGCCACTGGTGCGGGAGTCAACGGTGTTGGCGGGATGTCGCTGATCTGGGACAGGGACGAAGACTTCTCTCCTGATTTCGAGGAGATTGCAGCTGGAACGTCGATGTTCGAGAAGCGCTATGCTCCGGTCGTGCTGACGTGTCAGAAGTTTGATCGATATGCCGAGTTCGATTCGGCGGGCTCGTGGCGCGAATTTGGGGAGGAGCGGATTGTGGGATGGGAGCGTGCTTGGGACGGTTTCAACGAAGAAATGCTTTCGTGGTCTCCGCCATCCCTATTGGTGAGAACGACTCCACGGACGCTGGCTGGGTTCATGAGTGACTTCGCGTCTGGGTGGGAGAACCCGAATCCGAAGTCGGGCAAGGGGTTGCCGCCGCAGAGTCTCTTTGAGGAATACTTCATGCTGCCGGCACTGATTGCCAGGCGAGTCAAGCCGGTCGCAGGGAACCCTTCGGTAACGTCAGGGTACATCAGGGCGATTGGCGATCGGTACCGACTCCGTGGACCGCTCTCGTCGGAGGATCAGCATCGGCAGTTTCTGAAGGTGACATGGACACAGACGACCGGTTTCGATCAGAACCAATCGGTTGAGTACGCTGCTTGGTCGATGATGGGGCAGCCGTTCTTGGAGCAGGCGCCGACGTCTGTGGAGGTGGTGACGCTGACGATCCCGAGGGGTTCTTTGTACTCTGATCCGCCGCATGACGTGGTGCCACAGTACTCGGCGCCGCAGGGAGCTGCAAATCCTGAGATGCTGCATTCCCAAGTGGGTGAGTATTTGAAGGTGGTGCGGCTTTTGCCGGTTGAGTTTAAGAACGTGCGAGACGTGGCTAATGCAGGAGATGATGTAGATATTACTCCCAAACAAAATGCCACAGACACGAACATCAACTCGGTAGCATGGATCGATAATCACAGTTCAGGCACCGATGATGCGCCTCGAATGCCGCAGCTTCGACTATCAATGCCAGGCTTGTCGTCTGCCATGCGGATCAAAGCAAAGCTGGAAGTGGATTACACTCGTCCGTATGCCGGACATCAGTCTGAAGACCGGGTTAGAGTTCCGTCCGATGGCACCTTCAGAGAGGTGACCGGATCAGCTTGGGACATCTACAATGATGCCGATTGGACTGCTGCTGTAGGCCAAGGGTTTTTTGGCGGTGATGCGACACTGACGTATCAGCTTACCAAAGCGGATGGAACAGTAGTGATGCAAAATAGAACGATCCTGTTCCGAATAGCCGGTCAGAATCCAGAAGATGCTCGATGCAAGGATTACATCGTGTCTCAATCAGGAACGGCTTGGTTTGCATATGCGCTAGCAAAGCACGAAAGCAACCTCTACGGAGGAGATGCAACCTATTATCCGTTCACCCCAGTCTCACGAAACAATGCCAAATATAATCAGTTCCGTGCTCTCGGTGGAGGGCAGAGCGGCACACGAATTGCTGGCCGTGAAGGGATACCACTCGTTGAACGAGCCGAAGCGGCTGGCCCTGGCGGCATTGGTATGTTCCAAGTCACCGGTTCGGCAACAGATCAAACTCACATCATTCCCAGAGCACAATTGTGGAACTGGCAGGCAAACGTCAATGGGGCACTTGCTATCATTCAACATCCGATTAAAAGCGGCTTGGCGACCCGTTATTTCAACGACCTGCAGAATGATCCGGCGCCATACCCCGCTGCATTTCAAGAAGACCCGCCTCCCAATCTCCGGTTTGGCAACACTGACTTTAGTTCATCAGATGCGATCTGGATTACTGCATATAATGGATGGGGAAGCGCAATAAGCCCATATCCTGTTCGTGCCCGGTTCAGGTTCAGCCCCTCCCTGCCATTAGGGGTGACCATAGCACCCGCTGCACAAACCAAGCGGTGGTTTTGGAATGCACCATTGAATCCTGATGAGTTTTATATCCGCAAAGTTGAACGCCAACTCGATGTTGATCCAAACACAGACTAACACATGAGATATTTCATCATATTAGCGGCTTTAGTTTGCATCCTAAAGGCGGAACAAGGGCAGATAATAAGCGATCCAGTGAGAGACTTTTTAACTTTGCCAATTGAAGATCGTTATGGCGAGGCAAGCGTCATCTCACGCATCGACAAGGTGATGATGGACCTTGATCTTGACGGCAAAGCCGAATTGCTCATCGGTCATCATAAAATGTGGCTGGGTGATAACGAGAGTGTTTACTTTGCTATTTATAAAGAGTTGTCATCTGGAGGCTACAAGAGACTGACCAAGCCAAACGAGGATGTTGCACTAATCTTGCGAGACGGTCGGCCAGAGTATAATTTTGTTGGGCGTGTTGAAGAACTGGCGGATACGGGTTTGCTGATATGCAATCCTCTTCAAGGAGATGCAGAGTTTGGCACCAAGAGAGTCGAGAGCAGGATTTTTGTTTCAATTGCAGGTGATGTAGTTCGTGTCCGAGAATTGCCAGGATTGGACCTCAGCAAGGAATCAGACTTGGCTAGCTATCGAAAATATTTCCCACTTCCAGGCAAGCAAGGCGGATACGCATCCGAATCCTTGAAGCCTGACGCCCTCAAGGCACTCGGCCTTGTATTACCCGATTGGACAAGGCCTATTCATTTAGAGTCTAGCGATGCCGCTACGAACCAATCAGCATTGAAAGCTAGTTCCAATCATCCCGGCGAACCTCCTGCGCCGAGGAAAGTCCACGAATCGAAGCCCCCTGTTCCGACACGTATCGAAGAACCGACGTCATCAACGGCGTGGAGCATCATTGTGGTGTTGATCGTGGCGGTTGGTGGCCTGCTGTGGTGGCTCGGCAAGCGGCGTTCGTGAGCGTGGGGCAGTGGCACGTCTCTCCGGCCTGCAACGTCTCTTCTAACTGTACCGGAGCCTGAGCTTGGCATTATGCGGCTGAGCGTTGCGGCCTGCGGGAGTCGTTGGCTTCGATGATGGTCACTCGTGATGAGAGAGGTCAGGCCGCATCATGGGGCCCTGCGGGCAACCGGCCCCCTTTTGGCTCGATCACGTTTTCCGTGCAGTCGAGTCAATCCGCTCGCCTCACAAGTCAGGCTCGCACCTCGCGCTCCGCGACGCCAAGGCCGTTGGTTCCGGGGGTCGTGCCTAGAAGGCCGGTCCCCTGGCCCTAACTCCTTTCGCCCTGCACCACCGGCACCGGCCTGACCCTTGTTTTACAAGCTCTGAGGGTGGGAGGGTCGGGAGGATGCTTGAATGGGGTGGGGCCAGCGGGCTGGCTCCGGGAGATCGGCAGCAGGCTTCGGCAGTCCACGGCCTTGGGCTCGCCTTGTCCGAGAGGGCCTGTGGGGAGTACAGTTCGTTTACGGGACGTAGTGTCAGGTTTCAGGGCGGGACGGGGTGATGCCGTGGCATTTGCCGGATGACCTGAAGTTCTTCAAACGGACGACGCTGGGTTGTCCGGTGGTGATGGGGCGGAAGACGTGGGAATCGCTAGGTAGGCCGCTGCCGGGGCGGCGGAACATTGTGCTGAGCCGCGTGCTGGGGGACGTGGCGGGGGCGGAGGTGGTCGGGTCGGTGGAAGCGCTGGATGGGCTGGGGCTTGAGGGCGAGGTGTTCGTGATCGGAGGAGCGGAGATTTACGGGTTGCTGCTGGAGCGGTGCGAGTCGGTGTATCTAACGGTGCTGGCGGTGCCTGCGGAGGGTGATGCGTTCATGCCTGAGTTTGAGGGGGCGTTTCCGGTGATGGAGGTGATTGAGGTGCAGGCGGGAGTGGCGGAGTGGCGGCGGTACAGGAGGGGGTGAGGGTGGTGGTTGGAGGGAACGGACTGGAAAGTCCGTTCTACGGTTGGGGCGCGCAACGAACGGTTAGCGTGAGGCGGCGGAGCGGAGGAGGGGGCGCCATGCGGATTCGGCTTGGCGGTGGTCGCGGGTGGGTGGGGGGACGACGGATTTGATGGATTGGGGGCGGACGTAGAAGTCGAGGCGTGAGTTGGAGGGGCCTTGCGGGGTGAGGTGGAAGACGGCGACTGGGGCGGAGGCGTGATTGACTTTGGTAGGTTGGCCGAGGAGGAAAGTGCCCATGGAGCCGTCGGGGCCTTCGCCGGCGAAGCGGGTGCCGAAGTGGGGTGGGGAGGCTGGGGAGGCGAGGTAGGCGCGGAGGTTGGCGGTGGCGCGGGCGGCGGAGACGGGGAGGTGGTCGCCGCTGGAGGAGCAGGACGCGAGGGTTGCGGCGGCGAGGGAGAGGGCGAGGAGGGAGTAGAGATGGTTCATGGGAAAATCGGGGGGAAGATAGGAGAAAGAGGATTCAGTCATCGATGGCCATGACGTCGACGGCGACGGCGAGGGTCTGGCGGCCTGCGCCGATGCTGACGCCGGTGAGGGGGCTGACGTCTGAGAAGTCGCGGCCCCATGCGACGGTGATGTGCTGGTCCGAGGGGAGGAGGTTGTTAGTGGGGTCGGCGTCGATCCAGCCGGCGGATTCGCCGCACCAGATGGAGACCCATGCGTGGGAGGCGTCGGCTCCCTGGAGTTTTGGTTTACCTGGAGGGGGGATGGTCTCGAGGTAACCGCTGACGTAGCGTGCGGGGATGCCGATGGCGCGGAGGCAGGCGATCATGACGTGGGCGAAGTCCTGGCAGACTCCGCGGCGGCGTTTAAAGGATTCGAGGACTGGGGTGGCGGCGTCGGTGGCGTCGGGGTCGAATTTGAAGGATTTGAAGAGACGGGCGTTGAGGTCCTGGACGGCGAGGAGGATGGGTTGTGAGGGAGGGAAGGAAGGGGTGGCGAAGTCGGCGAATTCCTTGAGGATGGGGATGAGGGGGGAGGGCCAGACGAATTCTGCGGCGGCGGAGTCGGCGTTCCATGAATCGCTGCGGCAGGCGTCGCGGACGGATTCCCATGGGGGAGTGGAGGCTGGGTTGGGGAGGGGGTTAGGGGTGATGCGGACGTAGCTGCGGGCGACGACTTCGAGTTGTTCGTGGGTGCCTTCGATTTCGAAGTAGACGGAGAGATTGCCGAAGGCGTCGGTGCGGCCTGGGGCGCGGCAGGCTGGTTCCGGGCGGATGTGGATTTCGTGCCATGGGCACGATTGGGAGGCGAGGGATCTGGGTTCGAGTCTGGCGATGTAGTGGGCGACGGTGACCGGGGCGTCGTAGGAGTAGAGCGTGCGGTGGCTGATCTGGTAGGTCATGGGGAGGGGAGGTCAGACGTCGCGGCGGTGGGCGTGGCTGAAGAAGTGTTCGGTGAGGGCGGCGGAGATGGCTTCGCAGCCGTCGGTGATTCTTGAGCAGAAGGATGGGATGAGCGTGGTGGCGACGTCGGTGGAGTGGCGGAGGGCGTCGAGGTTGAGGGAGGCGAGGTCGGAGCGGAGGGCGTCGAGGAGTTCGCGTTCGCGGCCTGCTGAGCCGGAGGTACCTGCGGGGAATTCGGCGAAGACGCGGGAGAGCCGTTGGAACTGGGCGGCGGCGGCGCGGGGGTTTTCCTCGTTGAGGAGGAGGAGGTCGGCGGTGGGGAGGAGGGCAGGGGAGGCGAAGTGGAGACGGCGGTAGGTCATGGTGCTGTCGCAGACTTCGAGGAGCGGGGAGAGGGCGGCGTTATCGGAGGCGCAGAGTTGTGAGGCGAAGCGGACGAGGGAGAGGACATTGATGGCGCGTTCGAGACGGCGGCCGGATTCGAGGAAGCGCCAGCCGTGGCCGCGGGTCATGTTTTCCTGCTGCATGCCAGCGAAGGCGGCGAGGTCGAGGATGAGGGTGTCGAGGAGGCC
>JAIXPK010000286.1 GCA_027486335.1 Verrucomicrobiaceae bacterium
GCCGTCTGGGACAACAACCTCCTCGCCCATGTCTCCCGCCGCCTCTTCGACCGCTTCATCCCCTACGTCTTCGATCGCACCGACCCAATTGACAGGCCCCGCGTCTTCCGCAAAATTCAGGGTGTCCGCAATCAAGCCCACCGCACCAGCGCCATAACTCTCGCCAAGCAACTCCGCCAGGAAGGAATCCAGGAAGGAATCCAGCAAGGCTTCACGACCGGCAAACAAGAAGGCCGCATGGAAGAACGCACCCATTCCCGCCGCCAATCCGTCCTCGAAGCCCTCGATCTCCGCTTCGGACCCATCCCCGACGGCCTCCGCGACTCCATCGAAGCCATCGCCGATCCCGAAAAACTCCGCGCCCTCCTCCGCGCCGCCATCATCGCCGATTCCCTCGAATCCTTCGCCGCCTCCCTCTGATCCCCCACACGCCGCCTCGCCGCACCCCGCAACCCGCTCTCCTCTAGAGAATTCCACCGCTCTGGATACGATACCGCCCGGCACCGGCGTTCTAAGGAAACGCCGCATACCTTCGAATCCCTAACTTTCTTATCCTGGCGCCATTCCAGCCAGGCCTATCCGGACACTACTAACACCCCTTCACCGGCACGGGCACCGCCCCGCCACCGCCAAGTGACGCACCCCAATCCCCCCGCCACCCTCCCCTCACTTCGCCAATCGCACCAGCAGATCCTTGCTCTCCACGCTCTCCCCAACCTTCACAAGAATCTCCTCCACCGTCCCCGACGCCGGAGCCGCCACCGCCGCAAACATCTTCATCGCCTCCAGCGTCAGCAGAGTCTCCCCCTCCTTCACCTTGTGACCCACCGTCACCGCAATGCTCGACACCATACCCGGCATCGGCGCGCCCACCTGCGTCGGATTCGCAGGATCCGCCTTCGCCCGCTGCACCGCATCCTTCGCCAGCAGCCGGTCCACCACCTGAATGTGCCGCGGATACCCGTTCAATTCAAAGATCGCCGTCCGCTGCCCCGCCGCATCCGGTTCCGTCAGATTCAGCAGCCTCACAAACAAGGTCTTCCCTTCCTCCAGCTGCACCGAAATCTCCTCCTTCTCCTGCAATCCATAGTAATACGCCGGCGTCGGCAGCGCACTCACCTTCCCGTATGTCTTCCGGAATTCCGCAAACTTCAGGAACACATCCGGATACATCAGATAACTCCACACCTCGTCCTCCGCCGGCGGCGCACCCAGCTTCGCCCCTAACTCCTCACGAACCGCATCCAGCTCGATCTTCGCCGCATGCACCCCCGGCCGCCCTTTGATCCTCACCCCGTCCTTGCCCACAATCGCGTCCGCCAGCGCATCCCACTTCCGCCGCGAATCCGCAGCCTTCGCCTTCTCCATCCCGTAAAACGGCTCGCCTAACCACCCGGCAAACATCCCCGTCACATCCTTGCTCCACTTTGCCGCCTTCAGATTGAAAATGTCCGCCGGCTTCACCCCGCGCGCCACACACTCAATCGCCAGATCCCCCACCACCTTCGACGACGGCGTCACCTTCACAATGTCCCCGCACAACTGATTCACCTCCGCATAAGCCCGCGCAATCTCCGGCCACCGGTTCCCCATCCCCATCCCCGACGCCTGTTCCTTCAGGTTCGTATACTGTCCGCCCGGCATCTCATGCAGGTACACCTCCGCCGTCCCGTACGGCTCGCTCGTGTCGAATGGCTTGTAGAACGCCCGCACCGCCGCCCAGTAATCACTGAATTCCTGCAGCGCTTCCGGATCCAGCCGGGTGTCGCGCGGCGTATGCTGCAAGGCCGCCACCACGCTGTTCAGATTCGGCTGGCTCGTCCCGCCTGACAAACTCGAAATCGCCGCGTCCGCAATGTCCACCCCGGCACTCGCCGCCTCGATGATGCTCGCCGCATTCAACCCGCTCGTGTCATGCGTGTGAAAATGAATCGGAATCCCGATCTCGTCCTTCAGCGCCTTCACCAGCTTCCGCGCCGCAAACGGGCGGCACAATCCCGCCATGTCCTTGATGCACAGAATGTGCGCCCCCATTTTCTCCAGCTCCTTCGCCAACCGCACATAATACGCCAGATCATACTTGTCCCGCTTCGGATCAAGAATATCCCCCGTATAGCAAATCGTTCCCTCGCAGATGCTCTTCGTCTCCGTCCGCACCGCGTCCATTGCCGCCTTCAGATTCGGCAGGTAATTCAAACTGTCGAAAATCCGGAAGATATCCATTCCGGCCTCCGCCGAATGCTTCACAAACCCTTTCACCACATTGTCAGGATAATTGCTGTACCCCACCGCATTGCTCCCGCGGAACAGCATCTGCAGCAGAATGTTCGGCACCTTCGCCCGGATCATCCTCAACCGCTCCCATGGATCCTCCCGCAGAAACCGCATCGTCACATCAAACGTCGCCCCACCCCACATCTCCAGACTGAACAGATCAGGCGTCCGCCGCGCCACCGCATCCGCCACCGCCAGCATGTCAAATGACCTCATCCGCGTCGCCAGCAGCGATTGATGCGCATCCCGCATCGTCGTGTCCGTAATCAGCAACCGCTTCTGCTTCGCCACCCACTCACCACAGAACTTCTCAGGTCCCATCTCCTCCAGCAATTGCTTCGTTCCCGGCGGCACCACACACGAAATCCCCCGCACATCCGGCGGACACGCCCGCGGCACCGGCGCAACCGGCAGCACCCGACCAGGCTGGTGCCCCTTCGCAAACGGATTCCCATTCACCATCACATCCGCCAGATAACCTAGCAACCTCGTCGCACGGTCCTGCCTCGCCGCGAACTTCAGTAACCCCGGATGGCTGTCGATAAACCGCGTCGTCGCCTTCGCCGCACGGAACACCGGGTGATGAATCACATTCATCAGAAACGGAATGTTCGTCTTCACCCCGCGGATCCGAAACTCCCGCAGCGCACGGTCCATCCGGTCCAGCGACTGATGATAGGTCCGCGCATACGCCGTCACCTTCACCAGCATCGAATCATAAAACGGCGTGATCACCGCATTGCTCGTCCCCAATGCCCCGTCCAGCCGCACCCCGAAACCGCCCGCACTCCGATATGTCAGGATCCGCCCGAAATCAGGCGTGAAATTGTTCTCCGGATCCTCCGTCGTGATCCGGCACTGAATCGCATACCCGTACTTCTCCACGTTCTCCTGCCGTGGCAGCGCCAGCGGCTCCTCATGCAGCTGATGCCCCTGCGCGATCAGGATCTGGCTCCTCACAATGTCAATGCTCGTGATCTCCTCCGTCACCGTGTGCTCCACCTGAATCCGCGGATTCATCTCGATGAAGTACCACTCCCCGGAATCAGTATCGACCAGAAACTCCACCGTCCCCGCGTGCGTGTACTTCACTTCCTTCGCCAGCGCCAGCGACGCCTCACACAACCCATTGATGATCGCCGGATCAATCCCGTAACTCGGCGCCTGCTCGATCACTTTCTGATGCCGCCGCTGCACCGAACAATCCCGCTCATGCAGGTGCAGCACATGCCCGTGCTTGTCCGCTAGGATCTGCACCTCGATGTGCTTCGCACTCCCCACAAACTTCTCCAGAAACACCGCCCCGTTCCCGAACGCCCGCGCCGCCTCGGTCTGCGCCTCATCCAGAAGCTTCTCCAGCTCACCAGCCTCCTTAACAATCCGCATCCCCCGCCCGCCACCGCCAAACGCCGCCTTGATGATCAGCGGAAATCCAATCTGCTTCGCCACCGCCAGCGCCTCGCGCCGGTCGCTCACCGGCTCCTCCGTCCCCTCCAGAATCGGCACCCCCAATCGCCGCGCCACCGTCCGCGCCGCCGTCTTGTCCCCCATCATCTCCAGCACCTCCGCATCAGGTCCCACAAAGATAATCCCGGCCTTTCCGCACGCCCGCGCAAAATCAGGATTCTCACTCAGAAACCCATACCCCGGATGAATCGCATCCACTCCCTTCTCCACCGCCAGCGCCACAATCCCCTCAATGTCCAGATACGCCCCCAATGGCCCCTTCTCCGCATTCAACTGATACGCCTCGTCCGCCTTGAACCGGTGCGGACAGAACTTGTCCTCCTGCGCAAACACCGCCACCGTGCTTATCCCCAATTCCGTCGCCGCTCGCATCACTCGAATCGCAATCTCCGATCGGTTCGCCACCATCAGCTTGCGGATGGGTCGGATGGCAGGTGCAGTAGTCGGCTTCTTGGGCATGGGAATGCTGGAAATTTAGGGAGAACCGCGACCCTGAGTCAGGGGCCCCGCGATTGCAAGAGTTTCCACCCGTCTCCCATACCCGCCAATCCATCCCCAACCCCCTCCCGCTGCACGGTTGCACCCTTCCCCCGTCCCTCCTTTCTGTCACCTGCGGCCATTCCCCGCCTCCACGCTATGAAACTGATCAAACTGGCAGCCGCCGTCCTCAATCAGACGCCACTCGATTGGACCGGAAACCGCGACCGGATCGCCGCCGCCATCGCCGACGCCCGCACCGCCGGCGCCTCCGTCCTCTGCCTCCCCGAACTCTGCATCACCGGCTACGGCTGCGAAGACGCCTTCCACTCGCCCGACGTCGCCGACCGCGCATGGCAAATCCTCGCCGACCTCGTCCCGCTCACCCACGGCATGGTCGTCAGCTTCGGCCTCCCCGTCTTCTTCCAGAAAGGTCTCTTCAATACCGCCTGTCTCGCCGTCGACGGCCACATCGCCGGCTTCTCCGCCAAACGCTTCCTCGCCGGCGACGGCATCCACTACGAACCCCGCTGGTTCAAACCATGGCCCGCCCGCGTCCAGGCGGAAATCACCGGCCCGGACGGCCGCTCGTTCCCCTGCGGCGATCTCCTCTTCGAAATCGGCGGGGTCCGCCTCGGCTTCGAAATCTGTGAGGACGCATGGGTCGCCGACCGCCCCGGCATCAGTCTCGCCGCCCGCGGCGTCGACATCATCCTCAACCCCAGCGCCAGCCACTTCGCCTTCGCCAAACAGCAAATCCGTCAGCGCTTCGTCATGGAAGGCAGCCGCGCCTTCGGCGCTTCCTACGTCTACGCCAATCTCCTCGGCAACGAATCCGGCCGCGCCATCTTCGACGGCGAAGCCATGATCGCTTCCGGCGGCCAGCTCCTCGCCGCCACCGAACGCTTCTCCTACCACGACCACCTCGTCGTCTGCGCCCAGGCCGATATCAGTCTCTCCCGCACCAACCACGCCCGCATGGCCAGCTACCGGCCCAATGTCGCCGAAGCCGATCTCGGCCGCATCCGCCTCCCGTTCTCATGGCCCGACGCCTCCCCGGAACCTAACAACCTCCCCGTGCCCGCATGGGAACTGAGCCAGGACCTCAAAGAAGAGGAATTCGCCCGCGCCGTCCCCCTCGCCCTCTTCGACTACCTCCGCAAGAGCCGCTCCCGTGGCTTCGTCATCAGTCTCAGCGGCGGTGCCGACAGCGCCGCCGTCACCGTCCTCGCGCGTCTCATGATCGACGCCGCCCTGGCCCACCTCGGCCCCGACGGTCTCCGCCGCAAGCTCTCCCACATCCCCGCCCTCCAATCCGCCACCTCCGCCGCCGACTTCGCCGCCGCTCTCATCACCACCGCCTACCAGGCCAGCGCCAACAGCGGCCCAGTCACCCGCCTCGCCGCCGCCGCCGTCGCCACCGCCACAGGTGCCTCCCACTTCGAATTCGATATCGCCCCCCTCATCGCCGGCTACCACGCCATCATCGAACGCGGCATCGGCCGCCCGCTCTCATGGGAAACCGACGACATCGCCCTCCAGAACATCCAGGCCCGCGTCCGCTCCCCAGGCATCTGGATGCTCGCCAATCTCTCGGGCGCTCTCCTCCTCTCCACTAGCAATCGCAGCGAAGCCGCTGTCGGCTACGCCACCATGGACGGCGACACCAGCGGCGGGCTCGCCCCCATCTCAGGCATCGACAAAGCATGGCTCCGCTCATGGCTCCGCTGGATGGAATCCCAAGGCCCCTCCGGCTACGCCCCCTTCCCTGCCCTCAACGCCGTCAACGCCCAGGCCCCCACCGCCGAACTCCGACCCGCTTCCTCCCACCAGACCGACGAGGACGACCTCATGCCCTACCCGCTCCTCGACGCCATCGAACGCGCCGCCATCCGCGACAAGCAATCCCCGCTCGATGTCTGGAAACTCATGCAGTTCCACTTCCCCCAATACTCCCCCACCCAGCTCGCCGCATGGGTCGAACGCTTCTTCTCCCTCTGGTGCCGCAATCAGTGGAAACGCGAACGCTACGCCCCAGGCTTCCACGTCGACGACGCCAACCTCGACCCCAAAACATGGTGCCGCTTCCCCATCCTCAGCGGCGGCTTCCAACTCGAACTCTCCGAACTCCGCGCCGCCGTCGCCGTCGCCGCTCTCTCTCCTTCCTGACTTCTCCCTCCCATGCGCCGTCTCGTCTCTCTCTTCGCCCTCACCTCTCTCGCCTCCCTGGCAGCGGCCGCAGAACCACCCGGCTACTACGCCGCCGCCGAAGGGCTCTCCGGCCCAGCCCTCCGCAAAGCCCTCCACGACAACGTCCGCAGCCGCCACACGCCTCTCTCCTACTCCGCCTCCCGCGCCGCCCTCGAATTCACCGACGAGGACCCGGCTAACACGTCCCGCGTCATCCTCATCTACACCCGCCGCTCGGAACCGAAAACCAACTTCGTCAACAGTCCGCCCCAGAACGAAACCGAATGGAACCGCGAACACCTCTGGCCTAACAGCAGCGGCATCACTTCCTCCGGCGCAGACTACAGCGACATCATCAATCTCCGCCCCGCCGACGTCACCGTCAATAACACGCGCGCCAACTTCCCCTTCGACGAAACCTCCACCGCCTCCGGCGCAGGCACCCGCATCCCCGGCGACCCCGAAGCCCCCCTCACCTCCGCCGACGCCGACTCATGGGAGCCACCGCCCGAAGTCAAAGGCGACATCGCCCGCACGCTCTTCTACATGGACCTCCGCTACGACGGCGAAACCTCCGACGAAGCAGATCTCCAGCTCACCGATAACATGGCCCTCACCGGCACCAGTCAGCCCTACTGTGGCCGTCTCGCCACGCTCCTCATCTGGCACTTCGCCGACCCCGTCAGCCCTGACGAAATCCGCCGCAACGACCGGGTCCAGCAGCGCCAGGGCAACCGCAATCCCTTCGTCGACCGCCCGGCATGGGTCGAAGCCCTCTTCGGCAATCCCACCTCCCTCAACATCAGCCGCTCCCAGTCCAGTCTCGTCTTCACATGGGGCCTCGGGCTCCTCAACACCACGCTCGAAACCCGCTCCAACCCCGCTGACCCATGGACCGCCGCCACCGGCACCCCTGGCACCTCCGGCAATCTCCGCACGTTCAGCGTCATCCCCCCAGTCTCCGATAAACGCCGCTTCTATCGGCTCCGCTACCGCGGCATCGAATCCCCCTAACCTCTCCCCCCATGTCCGCCGCCACCTCCCCCCTCCCAGCCTCCGATCGCCTCGGTCTCCTCGCCGCAGGCAACTTCATCGTCGATTACGTCAAAATCATCGACTACTACCCCCACGAGGAAATGCTCGCTAGCATCCTCCGCCAGACCCCCGCCAACGGCGGCGGCCCTTACAATATCCTCAAGGACTTCGCGAAACTCCAGCAGGGCCTCCCCCTCGCTGCCGCCGGCCTCATCGGCAACGACGCCACCGGCTCATGGATCCTCGACGACCTCGCCGCCGACCAGATCGACACGTCCCAACTCCACCGCACCAACCTCGCCAGCACCAGCTACACCGACGCCTTCACCGTCGAAAGCTCCGGTCGCCGCACGTTCTTCCACCAGCGCGGTGCCAACGCCCTCCTCTCCCCGGAACACTTCGACTTCTCCTCCACCTCCGCACGGCTCTTCTACCTCGGCTACTTCATGCTCCTCGACAGGCTCGACGCCATCGGCCCCGACGGCCGCAGCGGTGCCTCCCACGTCCTCGAGGCAGCCTCCGAAGCCGGTCTCATCACCGCCGCCGATGTCGTCAGCTGCGAACACCCGGACTTCGCCCGCAGCGCCCTCAGCGCCCTCCCATGGGTCGACCACTTCATCCTCAACGAAATCGAAGCCGGTAAAATCACCGGCGCCAACCTCCGCCTCCCCGACGGCGCCCTCGACTGGTCCGCCGCCGAATCCGCCACCCAATCCCTCCTCAACGCAGGCGTCCGCCGTTCGGTCGTCATCCACTTCGTCGAAGGAGCCGTCTGCGCCGCACCCGACGGCTCCTCCCACCGCGCCGCCTCCCTCCTCCTCCCAGACGGCTGGATCAAAGGCGCCACCGGCGCAGGCGACGCCTTCGCCGCTGGCTGGCTCCTCGGCCTCCACGAAAACCTCCCCCTCCCCCGCTGCCTCGACTTCGCCATCTGCGCCGCCGCCGCCTGCCTCGCCGACCCCACCACCTCCGGCGGCATGCGCCCCCTCGCCGACTGCCTCGCCCTCGACTCCTCCTTCGGCCGCCGCCCCCTCCCCTGATCACACCCCACACCCTCCCTACAATTCCTCCTCCCCCCCGCTTCTTTTCCTTGCACACCCCAGTTTCCAGCGTATCCACCGCCGACACCAGCACGGACAGATGGCAGAGTGGTCTAATGCGCACGCCTGGAAAGCGTGTGTGCGCTAATCCGCACCGAGGGTTCGAATCCCTCTCTGTCCGCCACTTCCCCCTCTCAACCAAAGGGGAGCGCGAAGCTCAAAGTGGAAGCGGCGTCCCGCCGCTTGACCCCCGTACAAGCTAGCCAAAGGCTCTGGATTGCTGTCAGAATTACAGCTCTCCCCGCGCACGGAGTGCGCCTACTCGCCCTCCCAACTCGCCCCCTCCGAACAAGCCCGGGAACGCGAGGCTCTGTACTCGCGCCTCTCCGATCAAGCCCCTCTCCCCACAAGCCCCCGTCCCGTAGGGACGACCGGTGAATAGCCGGGGGTCCCGCGAGCCACTCGCGGCACCCCCGGTTCCAAACACAATACATCAGGGCCCCGTAGGGGTCCTCCCTCCGAACCAGCAGCCGAAGGCTCTGGACTGCTGTCAGAATTACAGCTCTCCCCGCGCACGGAGTGCGCCTACCCGCCCTCCCAACACGCCCCCACCGAACAAGCCCGGGAACGCGAGGCTCTGTACTCGCGCCCCTCCGAACACACCCTCCCAACAAGCCCCCAGTCAAACTTCTCACTTCTCACTTCTAACTTCTCACTTCCCCCCTCACTTCAACCCAAGATTCTTCTCCGAATCCCCCTGAACCCAGATATCCGTCGTCTCCGGATTCACCCTCAGCCGCTTCAGCACCCTCCGAATACACCCCAGCGCCTTCTTGTTCATCCCTGGCTCGCACTGCACCGCAATATTGTGATGATCCTCATCCGTGCCTCCCACCCCAATCACCTCCCCAGCCTCGTGCTCCTCAAGCTCATCGTCAATCTCCTCCCCGATCTCCTCCACATCCGTCATCTCCATCTGCTCCAACCCCGACAGCCAGATCTCATAAATACACCCCGGCGTGAACGTCACCACCTCCGGCAGCGTCTCCACCGGCGAAGACAATTGATCCTCCCTCGGCGTGATGATCTCAAATTGTTCCAAATTCGCCTTCACATACGCCACCAGTTCCTTGTGATTTAAGAACACACACTCCTGATACTTCGGAAGTTCATCCTCTTCCACGTAAAACTCCACGTGGTCATGCGTCCTCACCCGGTACGGCGCAGGAACTTCCTTGAGTTCCACTTTCCAGTCAGGAATCTTATCCCAAGTCGGCGGTCTCCTCATTTCGGCGGCACTCAGTTCAATCTGCAACTCATCCACATAGCCGGGAGGCAACCCTTCACCGTCAAAGTAGAAAAACTTCTTCCATCTACCAAAATCAAATAGACTTCGGTCACAGACCCTCTCTGTCGTCAGAAAATCGCAAAGCCAAAAGGATGAACTACCATCGAGGCTCACTATGTACGCTCGAGACTGCTTTCCTACTGGAACGCTAACCACCGTTCCAGCTCTCGGGAATTCTCGTCTCTTCGCACTCATGGGATCAATGTCAGGCACCATCCCCCATCCCACGCCATCCGCAAGCGCCACCACCACCCAACGCCTCCCCTTCGCACCTTCGCGTGATCCCATCCCCCAACACGCCCATCTCACTTCTCACTTCCCCGCCCATCTCCCACAACCCTTCGCTCCCCTCGCATCCCGTGGGGATGCCGGCTTGTAGCTGGTGGTCGAGCGAGAACACGAGCGATGACCACCGGAAAACACACCAAATAAAATCGCACCCCGGAGGCGTGCCGGCCCCTCTCCGTTCCCGCACCCTGTCAAATCTCAAATCCCGGCCTCACCCCCCAACCACTCTTCTCCCGCCATCCGTCAGCCGCGCCCAGTGAAAAAGAAACGGCCGCGCTGGCTCCTTGACTCTAATCGGTCATTCCTGCGGCAGCGGATAGGGCCAAGCGATTCCTTCCTGTTGTCTTTTCCGCAGTTCATCGAGGGGAGAGTGAATCTCGCCGTTTATGACGGGGAATGCCTCCAACACTTTGTGCCGGAGATCTTCATACCAGTCCGGAAAACGCAGGTCGGCGCGCCCGTCTTCCGGACAGCCCCAACTCATGATTTGGATACCGAAGCCGGTCCATTTCTCAGCCCTTGCAAGGTCCGCTACTTTTCTCGTGCAATACATCGCCCCGGAATCAATGTTTCCCTGAAGCAGAAAATCTCCGCCATTCCACGACTCCAGTAGCGGAAACAGATTCTTTTCGCCATATCCGAATCCACTGCCTTTCGTTGGCTTCCAGATATGGCACTTCGGACAAAGCTGCCCCTCAAAGTTGTCAAACCGACGGCGATCCAATTCAAACCGCCCCGTAATCTCCAACAAGTAGTAAGGAGGAATAGGTTGTTGCTTCAGAGCAAAGTCAAACCCCGGGGTGGTGCGGACACTATGCGCTTTATATCCCTGAATGTCATTTTCTTCCAAGTCGATTCGGACCCGATCACTGACGAGAAGGTAATTTGGTGCCCACAGGAAATCGGAGAAGTAATTGGCGTCGGGACCACTGAGCGTGGCCCTTGCTCCTGCATAATCTGAAACCATCGGAATATTGGGATTACGGCAACTGGGGCACCCAAGTTCGGTGCCGGAGCCAAGGCTCACGCTCAATAGTGGACGACGTCGATTCTTCTCCACAGGCTCAGGATTCGTGTCACCCGTGATGTCAAAAAACGCTAGCAGTGGATGTTCAAACAAGATACTCATATAGAATGGCAAGAACGGTGACGGTTAAGGTTGTGATACAGGCAGCGGCAATGGCCACTGCACATCCCAAGCCGTCCGAATAGGCAGCGGCTCAGTGGTAGCAGTCGGCCGCCAACTCGGCAAGGAAAGTTCCTCTACCGCATCGACATCTCCCACCCAACCCTCACCCTCCCATCTGCCCACAAGCCCTTCACGCCTTCGCGTGAACCCCTTTCCCAACATGCCCTCTCCCCTCGCATCCCGTGGGGATGCCGGCTTGTAGCCGGTGGTCGAGCGAGGCCACGAGCGATGACCACCGGAAAACACACCAAATAAAATCGCACCCCGGAGGGGTGCCGGCCCCTCTCCGTTCCCGCACCCTCTCAAATCTAGAATCCCCGCCTCACCCCCCAACCACCCTTCTCCCGCCATCCGTCAGCCGCGCCCAGTGAAACAAAACTGCTGCAGTGGCTCCTTGACTCTAATCGGTCATTCCTGCGGCAGCGGATAGGGCCAGGCGATTCCTTCCTGTTGTTTTCTCCGCAGTTCGTCGAGGGGGGAGTGAACCTCGCCGTCCACAATGGGGAACGCTCCCAACACTCTCTGGCGGAGATCCTCATACCAATCCGGAGAACCCAAGTCGGCAAGCCCGCCCCCCGGACAACCCCAACTCATGATGCTGATACCGAAGCCGGTCCACTTTTTCTCCCGTGCGAGTTCCGCCACTTTTCTCGTGCAATACTTTACCCCGGAATCAATGTTGCCTTGCAGAAGGAAATCCCCTCCATTCCACGACTCCAGCAGCGGAAACAGATTCTTCGACCCATACCCGAATTTTCCGCCTTTCGTTGGCTTCCAGAGATGGCAATTCGGGCAAAGCTGCCCCTCGAAATTGTCAAACCGGCGGCGGTCTAAATCAAACCGCCCAGTGAACTCCAGCAAATAATAAGGCGGTATGGGCTGGCCCCTTAGCGCAAAGTCAAATCCGGGAGAAACCCGCACACGATGCGCAACATATCCGCGGATATCATTCTCCTCGAGATCATTCCTCACCCGCTCGCTGACCACCATATATCCTGGTGCCCTGATGCACTCGGGAAACCAGGTTGCTTCCGTACCGGAAAGCGTCGCGCGGGCTCCCGCGTAATCGGAAACCAATGCGATATTGTGATTACCGCAATCAGGACACCCGCGCTTAGTGTTCTCTCCCAAGGAAACGCTCAATTGAGGCGGACGGTGAATTTCCGGATTATCAGGATTTGGACCTCCCGTAATGTAAAAAAATGCCAATAAAGGATGCTCGAAATTCATAATCACTTCTTGGTTGACAATTAGAGGCTAATCTACCATCTCGCACAGGCCGTAATGCAGCTTGTACCGCTGCTTTTTCGCCCAGTGCCGAAATCGCTGGCTCACGATCAATTGCGGAAACCAGCGAGGGTTTTCATCCCCCACTAGGTCGATCCACTCGTAGGTGCACGCGATGTCGAAGTCACCCATTGCCTCCACCTCCTTGCGATGAAAGCGCAACGTAAAGTCTGTCCGGCCCTCGTCGTCCCAGCCGCATTCCATGTGAGGAAGGGCATACGTGATGAGTTCTTGGTTGTCCCGGAAATGAACCCCGGTGAGTTCGCCTGAAAAACCGATGCGCGGGGTCAGGCACCGGGGCATCTCTCTCTCCGCGCTGAGCCAGTGAGTTCGGATCGGCTCGTCCGGGACATAGGTCATCCCTTTGCGGGGCCGCCACTCGATCGGCAGAAACAACGCCCCCTTCAAACCCTCCGCCTGAAAATCTGCCATGAACTTGGCCGAGACCGCAAGCCGACGACTGGGTGCCAGATCACCAATGTCCGCAGTCTTCTTGAACTCCTCCTTCTCTCCGAGAGCAATAATCGTATCCCCCTTCGTGGAGTAATGATAGCCAATTCTAGCCTCGCAAAACGCAAGACGTAGATATTCGCAGGAATCGATCTGGACGTGTGTCGTCTCCCGAAGCCTTCTAATCGGAAGCTTCGACGCCACCATATTGCACGGAACTGCAATGGTGAATACCGGGTGAAGTCCGCATTCCTTCAGTATCGAAAGTGCTTCCTTCATCTGAAGACTCGCTGGGTCACCTTGTAGTTTTGTGTAATCTGAACATTCGCGCTTCGCCACTTCGCTCATTTGCGGCTTTCCGAGAAGCTTGCAAACCTTCAGGAACGTTTCGAAACAACCGATCTGCCCACCAGACGGCGAGCTCTGCTCGACGTCAGATACGCTTCGATAATAAAGCCAAAACTCCCAAATCTCGTTCATGCTAATGAATGCGGATATCACGTCATGGGACCAATGTCAGCCATCTTCCCACATCCCGAGTCATCCGCAAGCGCCACCACCACCCAACGCCTCCCATTCCCTCCCTCTCCCTACCCGTCCTCCCAACTCGCCCTTCGCCCTCTTCCCACAAGCCCAATCTCAAATCTCAAATCTCAAATTTCAAATCCCCGCCTCCCCCGCCCCTCCTCCCGCAATCCGTTAGCCTCGCCCAGTGAAACAGAAACTGCTGCGCCACCCCGCAGTGCCGCCCGAACCTCCGTCTCGCAAACGTCTTCAACCGCTCGTGCGTCAGCTTCCTCGCCCGCGGAAAATACAACTCCCTCATCACCCGCTCGATCCACACATCCACCGGAAACGCCGCCGTCCTCCCGAACCCGAACAGCAGCGCACACGACGCAATCTTGTCCCCAACCCCATGCAATGTCGTCAGTGCCTCCAGCGCCTTCTCGTCATCCATCATCGCCACCGCCCCCAGATCCACTGCCCCGGACGCCACCGCCTCCGCCGTCCGCACCAGAAACGCCGCCCGGTACCCTAACCCGCACTCCCGCAGCGCCGCCTCCCCCGCCGCTGCCAGCACCCCCGGCTCAGGATACGCCCACTGATCCGGCAGTCCCTCCAACCTGACCAACTCCCCGAATCGCTCCCGCAACCGCAGCGAAATCGCCCGGATGTGCGGCACCTGCTTCAGCGACGACGTGATGAAGGTCGCCAGACATTCCCACGACGGCTGCCGCAGAATCCTCAACCCGGGACACCATGCCACCGCCCGCTGCAGCGCCGCATCATCCGCCGGAAACGTCGCCGCCATCGCCGCCATGTCTGCACCCAGCCCAAGATACTCCCGCACCGTCTCCGCCATCCCCGCCGTGCACTCCAGAAGCCCCGCATCCACCTGCCGCACCCACACCGCCTTCCTCCCGATCACTCCCGCAAACCCATCTCCCATCGCGTGCCAGTGAAACACCTGCCCGCTGTTCAAGGTCGCCGCCAGATCAAACGGCCAGCTTCCCGTCTCCACTCGCTCTAACCCTTCCATCACCGCCACCCCGTCGCCTCCTGCAACCCGCGCCGCATCACCTCCACCGGAGCCGTCCGACCGAACCACCACTCGAACGACTGCACGCCCTGCCACAACAGCATCGGCAATCCATTGATCGCCCGCGCCCCAGCCGCCCGCGCCGCCGCCACTAACGGGGTCTCCAGCGGCTTGTACACCATATCATAGACCAGATGCCGCGACTCCAGCGACCCCTCCGGCAGCAATGCCGGATCCTCCACATTCATCCCCAGCGACGTCCCGTTCACAATCAGATCAATCTCCGGCAGCACCTCGCGCAGCGCCTCCGCTTCCCACGCCACCGTGCTAACCACTTCAGCCCCCGGCAATCCCTCCAAACCCGCTGCCACCAGCTCCACCTTCCCACTCGTCCGATTCGTCAGCACCAGCGACCGGCATCCCTCCATCGCACACTGCACCGCCGCCGCCTGACCAGCTCCACCTCCCGCCCCCAGAATCAGAATCCGCAACTCCCGCACCGGCCGCCCGAACTCCTCCTCCACCGTCCGCAGAAACCCCGGCCCGTCACTGTTCCTCCCAAGGGTCGTCCCGTCCTCGCGGAAAATCACCGTGTTCACCGCCCCCAATCGCCGCGCCGCAGGATCCAGCTCCCCCACCGCCTCCAAGGCCGCAAACTTGTGCGGAATCGTGCAGTTCACCCCTGCAAATCCTAACATCTTTAACGCACCCAGCGCTTCCCGGAATTCCTCCGGCCGCACGTGCAGCCTCACATACTGCCCGCCAATCCCGCACGCCGCCAGCGCCGGATTATGCATCTGCGGCGACAGGCTGTGCGCCACCGGATCCCCCATCACTCCTAGCAACGCCGGCGGTTCGAGCCGCCGCCACCGCCGCAGATCCTCGATCGTGAAAACCTCCGCCTTCATCGCTTCCATCACGCCGTCAGCAATGGCCCCCGGTGCCGCAACCGCTGCACCGTTTCCTCTTTCCCCAGCAACGCCAGCAGCGGCACCAGATCCACACCGTGGCCCTGACCCGTCACCGCCACCCGCAGCGGAAACATCAGCGCCCCCACCTTCACCCCCAGTTCCTTCGCCGCCCCCGCCACCCCTTCCTGCACATGCTCCGCATTCCAGTGCACCATCGCCTCGAAATGCCCAGCCAGACACGCCAGTCGCGCTCCCGCGTCCGCCTGCCCCATCACCTTCGCCTGCGCATCCATCGCCACCGGACTCCGCGGATCAAACTGCATCACCAAGTGCTCCGCAATCTCCGGCACCACCCGCACCTTCGGCTTGATCAAGCCCAGGACGCCCGCCAGCAACCCGCTCCCGGGATTCGCTAGCAACGGGCTCGCCGACTTCAACCGCAGCACCTCCGTCGCCTCATCCTCACTTGGCTCACCACCCGTCAGCAACCGCACCAGCGCCCGGAATGACACCCCATGCCGCGGATCTTCCTCATCCACCGCCGACGCCGCGCCCCGCAGCCACATCTCCGCGTCCCTCACAAACTCCTCCGCGCTCTGCGCCTTCACATACTCCCCGTTCATCCACCGGCACTTCTCCATGTCAAACCGCGCATTGCTGTGATTCAGATGCTCCCAGTCAAACAACGCCTGAATCTCCTCCAGCGCCATCACCTCCCGGTCATCCTTCGGCGACCACCCTAGCAAACAAAGATAGTTCCGCACCGCCGCCGGCACAAACCCGTTGTCCACATAATACCCCACCGCCGCCCCCTGGTCGCGCTTGCTCATCTTCGACCCGTCATCATTCAGAATCAGCGGAATGTGCGCATACTCCGGCGGCTCAGCATCCAGCGCCCGGAACAACTCGATGTGCTTCCCCGTGTTGAAAATGTGATCCTCTCCCCGGATCACATGCGTGATCCTCATATCAATATCATCCACCACATTCACAAAGTGGAAGATATAACTCCCGTCCGGCCGCCGGATCGTCATGTCAGGCTCCTTGCTCCGGTCAATCTTCACCTCCCCGCAGATCCGATCCGGCAACACCACGGTCTCCCGAGGCGACCGAAAACGCACCGCCCCATTCTCCTCCACATACGTCAATCCCTTCGCCTCCAGCTTCGCCAGCGCCGCATCATACAAATGCTGCCGCTCACTCTGCAGATACGGTCCATGCGGCCCGCCGCAGTCCGGGCCCTCATCCCAGTCCAATCCCAGCCACTTCAACCCGCTGTAAATCGCCGCCACCGCCTCCGGCGTGTTCCGTGCCGCATCCGTGTCCTCCACCCGCAGCACAAACACCCCGCCATTCCTCCGCGCGTACAGCCAGTTGAACAACGCCGTCCGCGCCCCGCCCACATGCAGGTACCCAGTCGGCGACGGCGCAAATCTTACTCGAACGTTAGTCATATCAGGAGCTGGCTTTCAGGTTTCTCCACCCGACCTGCCCCCGCTCCCCAACTCCTTCAACAGTGAACCTCCACGTTCGTCCATCCGTTCACCCGCCAATCCCCCCACCTCACCCCTCCGCCGTCAGCCGCTCGTTCCCCTTCCGCGCCCGCCGTCCCGCCAGCACCAGCAGTTCCTTCAGAATTTCACACCCAGCCACAGGATGCGTGTGCAGGAACCGGTTGAAATCCTCCTTGTGAATCGACCACACGTGCGACGCCACATTCGTCGTCACCGCCGCACTCGCCGTCACATCGTCATCCAGAAATCCCATCTCCCCAACCGTCTGCCCTTCCTCCACATACCCGAGGGTCCGAATCTCCTCAGGCGAACGCAGCGACACCACCAACTCCCCGCTCACCACCACATGCAGCGAATCCGCAGGCCCTCCCTGCTCCACCACCACCGCTCCCTTACTCAGCGCCGAAAAATGCCCGAACCCAGCCAGCGCCTCACGCGCCAGCGCTGAAACTCCGGACAACACGCCGTACGCAGGAAGAACTTCAAAATTATGGGAATCGGCACTCATGGTTTACCGGACGATTCTATTGCCCTCCTCTCCCCCGCAACCGCAAACGCCGCCGCACTCCCCCGCATTCACCCCCAGCCACCATTCTACTCTCCAGCCCACTTCCCGCCACTGGCAGCTTGCCCACCGCCCCTTTCCGCGCCACTGAACTCCCTGTTCATGTCCACTTTCCTCTCATGGCTCGGCGGGCTCGTGCTGCGATTCGTCAGCTACTTCGGCGCTCTCGCCGTCCTCACCGGCGAACTCACCTACTCCCTCTTCCGCAGCCGCATCCGCTGGGCCGAAGTCGGACGCCAGCTCGTCTCCATCGGCTTCGGCTCCCAAATCCAGGTCATCGTCACCGGCGCAGCCACCGGCGCCGTCTTCGCAGCCCAGGTCTACTACAAATTCAACCAGCTCGGCCTCGACAGTCTCGTCGGCGGCATCGTCGCCCTCGCCATGTGCCGCGAACTCGGCCCTGTCCTCACCGCGCTCATGCTCGCTGGCCGCATCGGCGCAACCATGGCCGCCGAAATCGGCACCATGAAGGTCACCGAACAAGTCGACGCCCTCCGCTCTCTCGGCGTCCACCCAGTCGACTACCTCGTCGCCCCGCGCTTCATCGCCATGCTCTTCTCCGTCCCGCTCCTCATCGGCGAAAGCATCCGCTTCGGCATCGCCGCCGCCCGACTCATGGCCGTCGGCGCCTACAATGTCCCCGAAGCCTTCTACAATGACCAGCTCTACAAAAACGTCGACCACATCGATGTCATCTTCGGCATGACCAAAGGCCTCGCCTACGGCTACATCATCGTCATCATGGCCTGCCATCAGGGCCTCACCGTCCGCCAGGGCGCTGTCGGCGTCGGCCGCGGCACCACCGCCGCCGTCTTCTACACCTCCATGGCCATCCTCATCGCCAACTTCTTCCTCTCCCTCCTCCTCAACTACATCTGGCCCATCGCCGCCACCTGATCCCATGTCCACGGCCGGCCCTCCCTTCATCTCCGTCCGCAATCTGCACAAACAGATCGGCGATCAGCAAATCCTCCGCGGCATCAACCTCACCATCCGCGAAGGCGAAAACCTCGTCATCATCGGCGGCTCAGGCACCGGCAAATCCGTGTTCCTCAAACTCGTCATGGGCCTCATCCCAGCCACCTCAGGCTCCATCATCGTCGACAACACCGAAATCACCACACTCAACGAACGCCAGCTCGGCCCCCATCGCCGCAAAATCGGCATGCTCTTCCAGGACGGCGCCCTCTTCGACAGTCTCACCGTCGCAGAAAATGTCGCCTTCCCTCTCCGCGAATCCGGCATGAAAGACTCCCCGGACATGCACTCCCGCATCCACGAGGTCCTCGCCGCCGTCGGCCTCGCCGACCACGGCCACAAACTCCCCGCCGCACTCTCCGGCGGCATGCGCAAACGCGCCGCCCTCGCCCGCGCCGTCGTCAGCCGCCCTCGCTGCATCTTCTACGACGAACCCACCGCAGGCCTCGACCCCATCGTCTCCGACAGCATCGACCGGCTCATCCGCCGCACCCAGCTCCACTACCGCTGCACTTCCGTCGTCGTCACCCACGACATGCGCAGCGTCCGCTCAGTCGCCGACCGTGTCGTCTACTTCCGCGAAGGCCTCATCCACTTCGAAGGCTCTCCCGATCAACTCTTCTCCTCCACCGACCCTCTCGTCCGCCAGTTCGTCGAAGGACACTGCGACGAAGACGAATAATCTCCAAGGCCCGCCCACTAACATGGATTCCTCCAGACGCACCACCATCATCGCAGGCACTTTCGTCCTGCTCGGCCTCTTCCTCCTCTTCGGCCTCATCCTCGAATTCGGCCCCATCCGCCACAAAATGCGCCGACCCTACACGGTCCGCGCCGTCTTCTCCGACGCCCAGAACCTCATCGCCGGCTCACCGGTCCGCCGCGCCGGAGCCGTCATCGGCAGGGTCGCCACTTCACCCAAACTCCTCGACGAACTCAAAGGGGTCGAAGTCGATCTCGAAATCTATCAGGAATTCAAAATCCCCAAAGGAGCCCCTCTCCGCATCAACTCCATCGGCCTCATGGGCGACTGCGCCGTCGACATCGGCATCGCTCCTCCCGGCTCCTCAGGCTTCGTCGCCGACGGCGAAACCCTCTCCGGCGATGTCTCCCCAGACCTCTCCTCCATGGCCTCCAAAATCGGCGACGAAGGCACCGCGGTCATGAAGGACATCCGCGACAGTCTCTCCCGTCTCAATACCACACTAGATCGCCTCAATACCGGGGTCCTCTCCGACGAAAACCTCCGCCACGTCACCGACACCCTCACCGAACTCGAAATCTCAGTCCGCAAAATCGATACCGAAATCCTCTCCGGCCCAGTCGTCGCCGATCTCAAATCCGGCATCGCCGCCTTCCGCCAGACCATGGAAAGCGCCGCCAGTCTCACCAAATCCATCGACCCCGCCATCGTCTCCGCTCGCAGCGCCCTCGCCAAAGTCGATAAGGCCGTCGACCAACTCGGCCCAGGCCTCAAGGAATTCGGAGCCGCCTCCGATGGCATCCGCGACGCCGCCGACGCCCTCGAAGGGCTCCTCAAAGACGCCCACTCCGGCCGCGGGGTCCTCGCCGCCATCCTCAACGACCCCGGCGTCCGCGACAATCTCGCCCGCCTCGTCGCCAATCTCCGCAAGTCCGGCATCGTCTTCTACAAAGACAAGGAACCTTCCTCCCTCCCAGCACCAGCTCCCGCTCCCGCACCACCCTCCCGCCGCAGCCGCTGATACTAACAATTCTTCACTTCCCCGCCGCCGCCGCACAAACCGCCGCATACCCGCGCGCCATCACGTCCGCCGTAAAATCCCGCAGCACCGCCGCACGCCCGCGCTCCGCCAGCTCCCTTCGCAACTCAGGATCATCCACCATCCGCCCCAGGATCTCCGCCAGCGCCGCCGGATCGTCCTTCGCACACAGCAACCCTCCGCCCGTCGCCCTCACCAGCTCCCCAGGCCCCGCATCATCAGGCTCCGCCACCGGCACGCCGCACGCCAGCGCCTCAATGATGTACAACCCGAACGCCTCGCCATAACCCGCAGGCACACTCAGCACCGTCAGCTGCTGCAAGTGCCGCACCTTCTCCTCAAAATCCAGCTCCCTCCGCCACTCCACCCGCCCCTCCAATCCCGCCTCCCGCACTTTCCTAACCTGCTCCGCAATATACGCATCGTCCGCCGCCGTCGTCGTCCCCGCCACACTCAGCCGCACCGTCCCATGCCGCTTCGCCAGCAGCAGAAACGCATCCACAAGGGTGTGCAATCCCTTCCCATAACACTGTCGCGCCAGATACCCGATCACCGGCGGATCCGGCACCCGCTCCTGCTCCGCAAACCCTGACAAATCAATCCCGTTCCGCACACACACCACCCGATCCTCCCCCAGCCGCAGCCGCTTCCTCATCTCCGCCGCATAATACTCGCTCGTCGCCACATACCGCGCCACCGACGCACTGTTCTCCCTGAACAAATCCCAGCTCCGTTCCCGCCACGGCTCCGGCAGGGTGTCCAGAAACGAATCTTCCCCCTGCAGGCTGCACACCACCGGAATCCCCAGATCCCTCTGCGCCACCACCGCCAGTCCGTTCAGCAATCCGTTAGAAAGCGACAGCACGTCCGGCTTCTCCCCGCTCCCGATCCAATCCATCAGGCGCTGCCATTCCTCAGCCTGCCTTCCAGTCACTCCGCGAAAACTCTCCTCCGTCATCTCCCCTAACTGCCGCGCACTCGTCATCGACGCACGCTTCGCCGCCGCCAGCAGCATCCACCTCGAATCCAGCAGCCGCTGCACCCACTTCGGCACATGCCGGAACCACCTCATCTGCTGCTTCAGATACAGATTGATCCCCCCCGCAAACACCGGCTGCTCCCCATCCTCAGTCCCCCCATCCGTCACCAGCGGCAGATACAGCGGCACCACCGTCACCTCATGTCCCTGCCGCCTCAGCGCTTTCGCCAGATGCATGTCCCGCAGGCAGCTCCCGCAATGAAAATTCCCGGTCCCGGGCGTCAGATGCACAATCCTCATAACAATTTCGCTCAGCTCCTTTCCAGATAATACGCATCCACCACCGCCGCCGTCCGCACTCCGCCCTCCGCATTCCCGTCCC
>JAIXPK010000154.1 GCA_027486335.1 Verrucomicrobiaceae bacterium
CCCTCTCAGCACCATGCCATCACCTCTCGTCGACCTCCAGTTCATCGACGCCCGCGCCCGCGTCCTCGATGTCGCCGCCTTTCTAGACCGCGTCCAGCGCCACGGCCAGGACTCAGACTTCCGCGTCCTCGCCCTCAAAGCCGCCCTCGCCGAACTCTCCTCGCCAGACCCCGGCCGCGCCCGCCGCGTCCTCGAACATCTCAGCGATCCCTCCACCGACCCCATCCCCGCCGCCACCACCCAGGGTGCCACCGGCGCACCGCCTCCCTGACAGACCTCACTCCGAAAACTGCCGCCGCACCGCCCGCCACCGTAGCAAGGCCGTCCCGGCCTTGTCCTCCGTACCAGCCTCCCCCCAACGGCCCAAAGGGCCCAGAGAACTCACTCACCGCACGCCCCGTAGCAAGGCCGTCCCGGCCTTGCCCTCAGTACCAGCCTCCCCCCAACGGCCCAAAGGGCCCAAAGAACTCACTCACCGCACGCCCCGTAGCAAGGCCGTCCCGGCCTTGCCTCCGTACCAGCCTCCCCCAATCCCAACGGCCCAAAGGGCCCAAAGAACTAAGCCCAGGGACGAAGACCCTGGGATCTCACGATTCCAATTCCCTGCGCCCCAACGGGGCACAAGAACCCCCGCCCCAACAACCCCCAAGGACACAGCCTAACCTCCTCACTCCGAAAACTGCCGCCGCACCGCCCGCAGCAGTTCGTGATACACCTGGGTCGCCGGAATAAATTCCCGGTCGTTCAGATGCGGCAGATCCCCCGCCAGCACCGGCCAATCCAGCCGGTCCTCCGGAATCCGCCCGTGACTCCCCTTCACTAACCCCGCATCCAGCGGAATCACATCCATCAGATAACGTATCCCTAGCTTCTTCTTCAGCAACCGGCTCCCCACCGCCAGCTTCGGATGCTTCAACCCGGGATCCAGAAACAACTCCACTGGATCATACCCAGGCTTCCGGTGAATATCCACACACCGCGCAAAATCCGGAGCCACCGCGTCATCCTCCCAGTAATAATACGTAAACCAGCTCCGCTCGTCCGCCACACACACCAGATCCCCAGCCCGCTGATGGTCCAATCCCGCACTCGACCGCCAGATCCCGTCAATGATCGACTCCACCCCCGGCACCTGACTCAGCACTTCCCTGACTTCTCCCAGAATCGACGGATCATTCACATACACATGCGCCACCTGATGGTCCGCGACCGCAAACGCCTTGCTCGCCCCGCAATCCAGCAGCTCCAGCCCTAACTCCTCACGCACCGTGATCCACCCGTGCTCCCGCAGCACCCGGTTGATGTGCACCGGCCGGTCCACCGCCGTAATCCCATACTCGCTCAGCAGCACCACCCGGATCGCCCGCTCTTTATAAAACTGTATCAGATCCCCCGTCACCGCATCAATCGCCCGCAGATCCTCCGCAATCGCCGGATCATCCGGCCCCAGCCGCTGCAGGTTGTAATCCAGATGCGGCAGATACACCAGACTCAGATTCGGCCAGTACTTGTCCTCCACCCATTTCGCCGACTCCGCAATCCACGCCGAAGACGGCAACCCAGCCATCGGCCCCCAGAACGACGGAAACGGAAACTCCCCAAGGTCATTCTTGATCTCCTCACGAATCGTCGCCGGCTTCGTGTAAATGTCGAAAAACTTCCGCCCGTCCGCAGGATACATCGGCCGCGGCGTAATCGAATAATCCGCCGTGGAATACATGTTATACCACCAGAACAGCTTCGCCACCGTGAACTCAGGATGCTCGCGCTTCAGCACATCCCAAAGCTTCTCCCCCTTCACAAGGTGGTTGCTCTGCTTCCACATCTGCACCTCCGCCTGCTCCCGGTTGTACCACCCATTCCCCACAATCCCATGCTCGCTCGCACGCCGCCCCGTCAGGTACGTCGTCTGCATCGTCGTCGTCACCGCAGGCAGCACCGGCTGCACCGGCGCAATCTGCTTGTGCTTCAGCCACGCCATGATCTGCGGCGTGTTCTCCTCACTCAGATGACGGGCCGTCAGCCCGACGACGTTGATGATGGCAGCACGCGACATGTTAGTAAGTGAATGGTTTCAACAGCAGTGGAAGTCGCCCTCTGTCAATGCAGCGCTCCCGCCCCCACCCGAAATCTCACGGCTTCGCCTCCCACTCCGCCGCATACAGCGGCGACCACGACCCGTTCCGCTGCAGCGACACACTGTCCGCCCCCAGTCTCAACCGGATCCCCCGCGCCGCATCATACAACTCCACCGCCTCCTCACTCCGCGCCGTCTCCTTGAACCGCGCATGCTCCTTCCCGCCCTGCACCTCCACCCATTCCCCGCCTGCCCCCGCCACAAACGCCCCACCCCCGTTCTGCTTGTAACTCAGTTTCGTCAGACCCGCCGGCAGCTTCTTCCCCGCCACCGACGCCGCCGTGTACTCCCGCCACAAATCATCCAGCGGCTTCCCCGCCGCCTTCACAAACAACTCCGGCGTGTACTTCTTCGCCCGCAATGCCGCATGCAGCCGCCTCACCACCCCCGGCGCTTCCCCGGCCTCCAGCCACGCCAGAAACCCAGCCGCCACCTGATACGCATCCCGATACCCCTGCACCTTCGCAGGCTTCGGAAAATACCCCGCTGGCTTCCCCTCATACACCGAAAACCTCAGGTAATCCGCAATCCCCTCCGTCAGCCAGTGCTCACTCCCCCCGGGATACCCCTGCAGCACATGCACCAGCTCGTGAATCAACGCCCCCACACTGTCCTCCGGATGATCCCGCACCCACGCCGACGCCATCGTGATCCCGCTCCCCGACGCAAACGCCACACCCTTATACTCCGGCGTGATCTTCACCGTCACGTCCGGCAACCCGCCTGACCCCGGCACCGCCAGCAGATTCGCCAACCGCGGCAGCCACTCGGTCGCCACAGGCAACGCCTTCGCCGCCCACGCCGCGTGCTCCGGCGCAGCCGTCGTATCAATCGTTATCCCCGCCCCCGCAGGCAGCGCAAGGACGGCAAACAAGGCAAGGCAGTTCGGTTTCACAGGCAGTTGGCGGCAAGATGGTTCGCGCATTCACGTAAAGTGCAGGCTGCGGCTTTTGCCAGAAGTTTCCCGCCCCGCATTCACTCCGTGTCCCTCTCCACCCAAGCCTCCACTCTCTGGCTCCGCCTCAAGCCTCGCCTCATGTTCGCACTCGCATGGCCCGCCGCCATGTGGGCCGTCTTCGTCTTCGACGCCCTCCTCCCCAACTCCATCGCCCGTCTCGACAACCTCGGCATCTGGCCACGCAGCATCGCCGGCCTCCCCGGCATCGCCGCCGCCCCCTTCCTCCACGCCGACATCTGGCACCTCCTCGCCAACACCATCTCGTTCTGCATCCTCGGTGCCGTCCTCGTCACCAGCGGCCGCCGCCTCTTCACCGAAGTCATCGTCACCACCGCCATCATCAGCGGCGCCGGCGCATGGCTCTTCGGTCAAGGCGGCCGCCCCCACGAAGGCGCCAGCGGCGTCATCTACGGCATGCTCGGCTTCCTCCTCGCCCGCGGCTGGTTCTCCCGTAAACCCGTCTGGGCCATCATCTCCCTCGTCGTCGGCTTCTTCCAACTCGGCTCAGTCTTCGGACTCCTCCGCATCGACCCCAATATCTCATGGTCCAGCCACTTCTGGGGCTTCGTCGGCGGCATCGCTCTCGCATGGTGGCGCTACGGCCGCGACCCCGCTCGCGCCCTCCCGCCATCCTCCAGATCCTGAATCTCCGGATCTCCTCCCCTCACTCGAACGCCCGCAGCGCCGCCAGCACCCCGGCCGCGCGCCCGCTGTCGATCGTCTCCTCCGCCCGCGCTCGCCCGCCCTCCCACGTCGTCTCCAACCCCGCCACCTGAAACGCCGCCGCCGCATTCATCACCACAATCTCCCGACGCGGCCCGCGATCCTTCCCCGTCAGAATCCCCTCAAGCAGCACCGCATTGTGCGCCGCATCCCCGCCCACCAGTTCCTCCACCCGCGCCGGATGCTCCGGCCCACCCAGCGTCGTCGCCGTCAGCCGCCCGCCCTCCACCGCCACCACCTCGGTCACCCCCAGCGTCGACACTTCATCCATCCCACGCCCGTCCGCCGTCCGACCGTGCACCACCCACGCCCGCTTCCGACCCAGTCTCCCCAGAATATCAGCATAAACCGGCGGCAGCGATCCATCATAAACCCCCACCAGTTGATAGGGCGGCTGCAGCGGATTCAGCAGCGGCCCGATCACATTGAAAACTGTCCGCACCCCCGACGCCGCCAGTCGCCGTCTCACCCCAGCCACCGCCTTGAACGCCGGATGATACTGCGGTGCCAGCATGAACCCAGCCCCATGCCGCCGCACACTCTCCGCAAACCGCTCCGGTGCCAGATCAATCCGCACCCCTAACGCCTCCAGCACGTCCGCTCCCCCCGACTTGCTCGTAATCCCACGGTTCCCGTGCTTCACCACCGCCGCCCCGCCCCCAGCCAGCACAAACATCGACGCCGTCGACACATTGAACAAATCCAGCTTGTCCCCGCCAGTCCCGCACACATCCAACGCCGGTCGGTCCAATCCCTCCAGCTCCAGCGGCACCAGCACCGCATGACCCAGAAACACTCTCACAAACCCAGCAATCTCCTCAGCCGTCTCCCCCTTCGCCGACAACGCCGTCAGCAACTCCGCCTTCTCATCATCCCCCACCCCAGCATCCAGCAGCATCTCCGCCGCCGCCTCCACCGACGCTTCCCCAAGGCCGCCCCCGGCCCGCATCTCACTGAGCATTTCGTCAACTCGCTTCATTATCCTCAGGTTTCAGGAAAATCACGCCCCGGAAAAGCCCGAACTGTGCTTAAATTCTCACCCTCCCCATGAACGCTCCCGAACAGCCATGGACCTCTCTCCACGGGTCCGTCCTCCTCGCCGATCCTTCCCTCCACGACGGCCACTTCGACCGCTCCGTCCTCGTCATCACCGAACACCGCAAAGACGAAGGCGCTCACGG
>JAIXPK010000535.1 GCA_027486335.1 Verrucomicrobiaceae bacterium
CCGTCGTCCACCGCTTCATCCAAAGCCCAGCCACCGCCGCCACCACCGGCGGCACCCGCTGCTCCATCTTCCTCAACGGCGAATTCTACGACAACGTCGGCATCAACATCCACGGCCAAAGCACCACCGGCGCAGCCTTCCTCAAGAAATCCTACGATATCGACGGCAACCGCGGCTATCGCTTCAGATGGAGCCCTGATCCCGCCCAACCCCGCGCCAAAGACATCAATCTCCTCACCGTCTACGCCGACAAAACCCGCGTCCGCCACGACCTCGCCTACGAAATGCAACGCGAAGCCGGCGTCGCCGCACACTACTGCTTCCTCACCCACAATCGCCTCAATGGCACGTTCGACGGGCTCTATTCCTTCGTCGAAGACGCCGACGACGTCTATCTCGAACGCGCCGGCCTCAACAAGGACGGTGCCCTCTACAAGATGTACAACGGGATGAGCAATCCCGCCACCGACGCCATCACCGGCGTCGAAAAGAAAAACCGTAAACTCGAGAACAACGCCGACCTCTACTCCTTCATCGTCGGCATGAACCTCGCCGACGAAGCCGCCCGCAAGGCCTTCCTCTTCGATAATATCGATCTCCCCAAAATGGTCAACTTCATGGCCGCTAACACCGTTACCGGCAACGTCGACCTCCACGCCAAAAACTACTACATCTACCGCGACTCCACCCGCTCCGGTCTCTGGACGCTCCTCCCATGGGACCTCGACCTCAGCCAGGGCCGTCTCTGGACTGCCGCTAACAACTACTTCGACGACGGCATCTACCTCAACGCCGGCGGCACGCTCAGCGGTCAGGGCCAGTCCCTCATCACCCGCCTCTACGCCATCCCCGAAATCTCCGCCATGGTCCGTCGCCGTCTCCGCTCGCTCCAGGACCAGTTCTTCAAAACCTCCACCTCCGCCCCAGACCTCTCCCGCTGGTACGACCGCAGGCTCTCCGAACTCGCAACCCGCCTCGGCGCCTCCATCACCCCAGGCCAGAACGACCTCCCCGGCAGCGACGCCGCCCTCGATTACGCCAAGTACCCCGCCGCCGCATGGAGAAACCACACCGCCGTCACCGGCAACACCGCCAACTCCATCTTCGCGTCCAATACCACTTCCCAGGAAATGCAGCGCGTCCTCTCCTCATGGGTCGTCCAGCGCATCAATACCATCAACAGCGACCCGCTCGTTCCGCCCGCCTACCAAATCCCCGCACTCCTCCCCCTAACTTTCGCCACCATCGAACACTCGCCCGCCTCCGGCAACCAGGACCAGGAATTCATCGCTCTCTTCAACCCCAACAACCTGGACGTCGATCTCTCCAACTGGTCCCTCGACGGCGGCATCTCCTTCACCTTCGAACCTGGCACGGTCATCAACGCCCGCGGGCGTCTCATCGTCGCCGCCTCCCGCTCCGGCTTCAGATCCCGCACCGTCAGCCCGAAACCCGGCGAAAGTCTCGCCGTCACCGGCCCCTATCAAGGCAATCTCTCCAATCTCGGCGAATCCCTTTCCCTCATCGATCCCTCAGGCACCATCCGCGCCTCCATCACTTATCCAGGCCAGCCCTCCCCATGGCAGGAATCCCTCGCCATCACCGAAATCATGTACAACCCCGGCGGCAACGGTCTCGCCGAATTCATCGAACTTTCTAACATCAGCCCTTCCGTCACGCTCGACCTCACCGGGGTCCGCTTCACCAACGGCATCTCCTTCTCCTTCACAACCAGCGCCATCACTTCCCTCGCCCCCGGTGCCCGTGTCCTCGTCGTCCGCGACGCCGCCGCCTTCACCGCCACCTACGGCCCCAATCTCCCCGTCGCCGGCACTTTCGCCGACGACACCAATCTCAACAACGCCGGCGAATCCCTCAAACTCGAAGACCCCCAGAACAACACCATCGCCGACTTCACCTACGACGACGAACCCCCATGGCCCACCTCCCCCGACGGCACCGGCCCCAGTCTCGTCCTCATCCGGCCTGACCGCAAACCCGACCCCGCCCTCGCCTCCAACTGGCGCGCCTCATCCGGCATCTCCGGCAACCCCGGCGTCTCCGACGCCCTCCGCCTCACCCCCGGCTCGGAATCCACCGACCTCGACAACGACGGCATCCCCGCTCTCCTCGAATACGCCTCCGGCTCAAGCGACTCCTCGCCAGGCTCCCTAACCCTCTCCACCCACCGCGGCTCTCTCCCCGGCAACATCCCCTTCACCGACGTCGTCTTCCCACGCGCCTCCGCCGCCGAAGACGCCTCTCTCCTCCCGGAATCGTCCTCCGACCTCACCTCGTGGTCCTCCGCCGGTTGGTCGCTCGTCGAATCCTCCCCCTCTCCCTCCGGCCCAGCCTCGGAACGCTGGCGTCTCATCCACCCGAGCCCCTCACTCTCCCCACTCTTCATCCGGCTCCGCGCTTCCCGCCGTCCGTAAACGCTCCCCGCACCCGCAATCGCACGTCGGTTGCTCTGGACTCCGCTCCCGGTTCCTGAATACTCTCGCGAATGCCCTTTTCGCGCCCGGTCTTCCTGTCTCGACTCGCCGCCTGCGTCCTAGCCGTCCCGCTCGTCTCTCCCGCCGCCCCTGCCATCACCGCCCTCTCCGCCTCGCCCCAGCCCGCCACCGCCGGCCAGCCAGTCACCGTCTCATGGGCCACCACCAACGCCGCCACACTCGTCTTCAACGGCAGCACCGTCACCGGCCAGTCGTCCATCACGCTCCCCGCACCCGCCACCTCCGAATCATGGTCGCTCTCCGCCTCAAACCCTGACGGCACCACCTCCCGCTCCATCCTCATCGAGGTCCTCCCCGCCCCGCGCCCCACCCCGCCCATCCGCATCACCGAGGTCCTCGCCGACAACCACTCAGGCCTCACCGACGAGGACGGCTCTCCCCAGGACTGGATCGAATTCCTCAACACTTCTAACGCCTCCATCAGTCTCAACGGCTGGCATCTCAGCGACAATCCCGCCCAGCCCGCCAAATGGTCGTTCCCGGACATCCCCCTCCTCCCTAACTCCCGCCTCATTGTCTTCGCCTCCGGCAAAAACCGCACCACCACCCCCCTCCACACAAACTTCCGCCTCTCCAACGACGGCGAATCCATCGTCCTCTCCGACCCCGCAGGCAATCTCGTCAGCCGTCTCGATCTCCCCGCCTCACCGCCCGACACCAGCTACGGCCTCGGTACCGGCCCCACCGGCGGCTCCGCCCAGCTCATCCCCTCTGACGCCGTCGTCCGCTGGTCGGTCCCCGCCAGCCCAGTCAGCGACGACTGGCGCGGCGCAGCCCCCTTCGACGACTCCGCATGGTTCAACGGCCGCTGGGAACTCGGCTTCTCCGCCGCCTCCACCACCGCCTATCAAGTCGCCGCAGGCACCGTCGGCAATCAATCCTACTCCGGCTCGCTCGGCATGGACTTCGATGTCGTCCGCCCCATCACCCTCACCGACCTCGGCTGCTTCGACAGTAGCTCCAATGGCCTCAGCCGCACCATCACCGTCGTCCTCTGGTCCCGCAATCAGAACGGCACCCCAGCCTCCACCAGCGACGACACCCCCGGTGCCGTCATCACTTCCGAAATCTTCTCCGCCGCCAACCCCGGCACGCTCTCCGGCGGCCAGCGATTCAAACCGCTCGCCACCCCGCTCAATCTCGCCCCGGGCAGCTACACCATCCTCGCCTACAACTACGGCACCGGCGAACCCAACGGCAACAACGCCAACTTCAACTCCGGCACCAATTCCGGCAGCGGTGCCCTTATCTTCACCGGCACCAGCCGCTACGGCGTCACCGCCCCGCCCGCCTCACCCGCCACCTCATGGCCAGGTTCCCCAGACGGCGGCCCCGCCGCGCGCTACGCCTCTGGCACGTTCCGATTCCGCGAACCCGCCGTCATCTCCACCAACACCCAGGCCGCCATGCTCAACATCAGCGGCTCCGCCCTCACCCGCACCGCCTTCTCCCTCCCCACCACCCCACCCCTCAACCCCACCCTCTCCATCTCCGCAGACGACGGCTTCGTCGCATGGCTCAACGGCACCGAAATCGCCCGTCGCAACGCCCCCGCTTCCCTCGCCTTCAACGCCACCGCCACCGCCGCCGAAAACGTCTCGCTCTCCATCCCCATCGACCCAGCCCTCTTCCGCCCCGACGCCAACACGCTTGCCATCCACGGGCTCAATCTCTCCGCCTCCGACCCCGACTTCCGCCTCTCCGCCTCCATCTCCTCGTCACTGACAGGCGAAATCATCGGATGGTTCCCCAATCCGTCCCCGGGCAACCCTAACACCCCTCCGCTCCCCGCCCTCGGCCCCGTCATCTCGGAAATCCACAGCGACCCGCCCGACTCAAAATCCCGCTTCACCGAATTCGTCGAACTCTTCAACCCACTCCCCACCGACATCTCCCTCGCAGGCTGGCAGCTCTCCGGCGGCATCTCCTTCACGTTCCCGCCCGGCACCGTCATCCGCGCCGGTTCCTTCCTCGTCATCGGCGAAAACCCCGCGCACCTCCAGTCCTTCCTAGCCTTCTCCGGAGCCCTCGGCCCATGGTCCGGCAGTCTCCGCAACGAGGGCGACGAAATCACACTCCGCCGCCCCGACCTCTCCATCGCCGATCGCGTCAATTACCGTCTCGGCTTCCCATGGCCCACCGTCGGCGACGACCCCGGCAACTCCATGCAGCGGCTCTCCGAACGTCTCCCCTCCGACCTCGGCGCTTCATGGCGCAGCGCGCTCCCCTCCCCAGGCACGCGCAACGCCGTCACCACCGCTAACGCCCCTCCCGCCGTCCGCCAGGTCAACCACTCGCCACTCGCCCCAACCTCCAATTCCCCAGTCACTGTCACAGCTAAAATCACCGACCCCGATGGCATCGCCGCCGTCTGGCTCGAATACCAGCTCGTCGAACCCGGCAACTACATCCGCCTCACCGACCCGGAATACCTCACCCAGTGGGCCTCCCTCCCCATGAACGACCGCGGCACCAATGGCGACGTCGTCGCCAACGACGACACCTTTTCCGTCACGGTCCCCGCCTCCCTCCAGCAGCACCGGCGTCTCGTCCGCTACCGCATCCGCTCATGGGACGGTCAACTCGCCTCCGTCCGCGTCCCCTATCCAGACGACGACTGCCCGGACTTCTCATGGTTCACCTA
>JAIXPK010000334.1 GCA_027486335.1 Verrucomicrobiaceae bacterium
CCATCGGAGGATCACATTCCAGTCAGCCTCAAGTTCGGACAGAGTCATCCCGGAATGGTGCAGCCACTCCGCCCAACATTCAAGAAAATTATAATTACTAGGTTAACGCATATGGGGCGCTGCCCTGGGCTGCGTTAGGGCGCGCCGTTGGCGCTGGGGTGCCGGGCTTGGACGGAGAGAGGGCGCGAAGGGTGGTGGGGGCGAAATTGGAAATGGTAGATAGTGAATAGTAAAATGCTGGATGGTGAAGGAGGGCGTTTGGGGAGAGCGCGAGTACAGAGTCTCGCGTGCCCGGGCTTGTTGGGAGGGCTGGCAGGCGCACTCCGTGTGTGGAGGGAGTGCGATTCCAGCGGCAGGCCAGGGCCTGCGGTTGCTGGTTTGGAGAGGGGCCGGCATCCCTCCGGGATGCGATGTTATTTGGTGTGTTTTCCGGTGGTCATCGCTCGTGGCCTCGCTCGACCACCGGCTACAAGCCGGCATCCCTACGGGATGCGAGGGGAGTGGGGCGTGTTGGGAGAGGCGCGAGTACATAGCCTCGCGTGCCCGGGCTTGTTGGGAGGGCTGGCAGGCGCACTCCGTGCGCGAGGGAGAGCTGTAATTCTGACAGCAGTCCAGAGCCTTCGGCTGCTGGTTCGGAGAGGAGGCGTGTTGGGAGAGGCGCGAGTACAGAGCCTCGCGTGCCCGGGCTTGTTGGGAGGGCTGGCAGGCGCACTCCGTGCGCAGGGAGAGCTGTAATTCTGACAGCAGTCCAGAGCCTTCGGCTGCTGGTTCGGAGAGGGGCTTGTGTGGAGAGGGTATGGGGCGTCCCTACAGGCCGCGGGATGATGTTATTGGGGTGACCTGGGGCGGTGCCCCAGTCTGGTATGGGGTTGCGCCGTTGGCGCGCAGGAAGGGAGCGTGGTGGGGCGAGGGCGAGTGCGGAGCCTTATGTGCCCGGGCTTGTTGGGAGGGGGGGAACGGGGAGTGTCCCGCCCTTTCAGGGCTGGGGATTTTTTGATGTGCGCACCCGGGGCGTTGCCCCGGTCTATCACATTGCGCCTCGTTGAGGCTGGCAGGGATGGCTGGCAGGCGCACTTTGTGTGCGGAGGGAGATTCGAATCTAGCGGCAGTGTAGAGCCTTCGGCTGCTGGTTCGGAGAGGGGCGGGCGGGGGTGCTTGAACGGTGCCGGGCCAGCGGGCTGGCTCCGGGAAAGCGGCAGCAGGCTTCCGCAGTCCAAGGGCCTTCGGCCGGGCTGGATCGGAGAGAGGGCGAGTGGGGGAGGAAATTGGTGGCGGGGGGTGGGGTGGGGGGCGTAGGTTGTGGGATGAGTGTGTTGTCCCGGATTCGGTTGAAGCGTCGGCGGTTGCTGAAGTGGCTTGGGGGGACGGCGTTGGGGGGAGGGGTGATGGTGGTGGGGAGGGATGAGTGGTTGAGTGCTGGGCCTGGGTGGAAGGGGCCGGTGAGTGATCATTTTGACGGGCGGGTGTTTTTCAATCCCTGGGGGGCGTCGAAGAAGTCGGGCGCGGATTTGTGGAAGTGGCGGTTTACGAGGAAGCCGGTGGCGTGGCCTGCGGAGGGTGGAGGGTTGGAGGAACCGGCGTTGGGGGCGGTGGTGGGGAGTGGGGGAGCGGCGGTGACGCTGGTGGGGCATGCGACGTGGCTGATTCAGGTGGGCGGGGTGAACATTCTGACGGATCCGGTGTGGTCGGAGCGGTGCAGTCCGGTGAGTTGGGCTGGGCCGAAGCGGGTGAGGCGTCCGGCGATTGCGTTTGAGTCGCTGCCGAAGATTGATGTGGTTTTGTTATCGCACAATCATTATGACCACCTGGATGTGGGGACTTTGAGGCGATTGCAGGAGCGGTGGATGCCGCGGGTGGTGACGGGGTTGGGGAATCGGGCGTTTCTGGAGGGGAAGGGGATGCCTGGGGCGGTGGAATTGGATTGGTGGGAGCGGCGTGAGGTGGGTGGGTTGGGGGTGACGTTCACGCCGGCGCAGCATTGGTCGAATCGTGGGGGGCATGGGATGAATGCGACCTTGTGGGGTGGGTTTGTGGTGGAGGCTGGGGGGATGCGGATTTATTTTGCGGGGGACACTGGGTATGCGCCGTTTTTCGGGACGATTCGGGAGCGTTGCGGGGCACCGGATCTGGCGTTGCTGCCGATCGGGGCGTATGAGCCGCGGTGGTTCATGGCGACGATGCACATGAATCCGGAGGAGGCGGTGCGGGCGCACGGGGAGCTGGGGGCGAAGCGGTCGTTAGGGATGCATTACGGGACCTGGCAGCTGACGGATGAGGGGATGGAGCAGCCGGTGACGGATCTGGCGGCGGCGTGTGCGGCGGCTGGGTTGAGCGAGGATGGGTTCGGGGCGGGGGTGTTCGGGCGGACGGTGGTGGTGTGAAGAAAATGGTATCCTGAGGTGGGCGGGATGGGATATGGGAAGGGGATGAAGCGAGCGGCAGTGACGATGATGGTGCTGGGGATGGCTAGTGCGACGGCACTGGGCGGGGGGATTTACTGGACGAATCGCGGGGCTGGGCTGGTGGAGCGGGCGCGGTATGACGGGGTGGGTCGGGCGACGGTGAGGTCGGGCGCGGGGACGAACGTGCGGGGGCTGGCGCTGGAGTTGGGGAGCGGGAGGATTTACTATGCGGACAACGGGGCGGATTTGCTATATCGGATGAATCTGGACGGGAGTGACCGGGTGACCGTGCTGTCGGTGGGGCCGAGTGCGTTTCCGGCGGATGTGCGGGTGGATGCGGCGGCTGGGCATTTGTATTATTGTGACCAGCAGAAGGCGCATTTGAGGCGCGTGGGGCTGGATGGGAGCAATCCGGTGGTGCTGGTGAGCGATGCGGTGTCGCAGCCGTATTATCTGGATCTGGATGATGCGGGGCGGAAGATTTACTGGGGGGATTTTGACGGGGTGTCGGCGAATACGGGGAGTGTGTTTCGGATGAATTATGATGGGACCGGGCGGGAGACGGTGGTGACGGGGAATCTGGAGACGCGCGGGGTTTGTGTGGATGCGGCTGGGGGGTGGTTGTATTGGGTGAATCGGAATGCGGGGAAGGTGATGCGGTGTCGGTTGGGGGATTTGCCGGTGAGTGCGCTGGACGGGACGAAGGTGCAGACCCTGTATGGGAATCTGGATACCCCGCATGGACTGACGCTGGATGTGCCGGCGGGTCGGGTTTACTGGGTGGACACGGGGACGAACGGGTTTCCCGGGACGGTGGGCGACCAGGGGGTGAGTCGCGGCCGGATGGACGGGAGCGGGGCGCACGAAGTGCTGGTTTCGCTAGGGAGCGAGCCGTGGGATATCGAGGTGGATCCGAGGGTGGCGAGTTATGCGGAGTGGGTGGCGCGGTTTTTCGAGGTGGGTGCCGGGGTGGCGAGTGAGCCGGGGTCGGACGCGGACGGGGATGGCGTGGTGAATGTGCTGGAGTGTGCGTTAGGCGGGCATCCTCAGGTGGCGGATGCGGGGAGAGTGCTGCCGGTGGCGTTGCGGCATGTGGAGGGCGGGGAGGAGTATGTGGCGGTGGAGTTTGTGAGGCGGGGCGGGGTGGCGGGGTTGGCGGTGGTGGTGCAGTGGCGGAATGGGGATGGCGTGTGGGCGGATCTGGGGATGGAGGGCGCGCCGGGCGTGACGACGGTTTCGGTGACACCGCTGGCGGAGAACCTTGAGCGCGTGAGGATGCGGTCGCCGCTGAGTGTGAGCGCGAGCGGGCGGCAGCAACTGCGCGTGGCGGCGCGGCTGGGTCCGTGAGCCGGGAGCGGGCGATCGGTTAGCGAGCGCGGCAGCCGTCGAGGAGCGAGTCGAGGTATTCGGTGATGTTGCCGAGGGCGATGGAGTAGTCGTTCGCTGGGAGGATGGCGAGGGCGGAGCGGGCGTCGACGAGCATCTGGCGGCCGGTGGAGACGGCGCGGGTGACGGCACCGGCGTAGTTGGCGATGCCTGCGAGGACGGAGAGGTCGATGGGTTCCTGGCGGAGGATGAGCGTGTTGAGCTGGCTGCGCTGGGAGTCGGTGGCGTCCTCCATGAGATAGAGGATGGGAAGTGTGAGCTTGCCCTTAACGAGATCGGTGCCGAGGGTTTTGCCGGCTTCCTTTTCGGTGCCGCAGAGGTCGAGGCAGTCGTCGTAGACCTGATAGGCTGTGCCGAGGAGTTCGCCGTAGCGACGCATGCTGTCCTGGACGGGGATGCTGGCGCCGCTGAGCCATGCGGAGAGTTCGGTGGCGGCCGAGAAGAGGGCGGCCGTTTTCATGCGGATGATGCGGAAGTATTCCGGGATGGTGAGACCGAGGTCGAAGCGGCGCTGGGTCTGGAGGATTTCGCCGGAGCAGACCTCGTTGGAGGCGCGGGAGATTTTGCGGCTGATGTGGGTGCTGTCGAAGCTGGCGGCGAGTTCGAGGGCGTGTGCGAAGAGACAATCGCCGAGGAGGACGGAGAGGGCGTTGCCCCAGCGGGCGGCGGCGGTGGGGGCGGCGCGGCGCATTTCGGCACCGTCCATGATGTCGTCGTGGACGAGGGTGGCGAGGTGGATGAGTTCGAGGACGATGCCGAGTTTGGCGTGATCGGCGTCCGGGGAGCTGCAGGCCCCGCCGGCGAGGAGGGCGAGGGCTGGGCGGATGCGTTTGCCGCTGGAGCCGAGGATGGTGGTGACGTAGCCTTCGACGGCTGGATCGAAGGAGCGCGCCTGGAGCCGGATTTGTTCTTCCACGTCGACGAGGTGATCGGCGATGAGGTGGAAGGGGAAGCGGAGGGCGGTGGCGGCGGGGGACTTTGTGAAATTTTTCACAAGCGATGTGTAGTTGGGTGAAAGGTGGGTGTCAACGAGGGGGTTGCAGGGAGGATACGTCTGCGGCAAGACGTGGGACGTGATTGGGCATCCGGGGGGTGGCTGGGGAGCGTTTCCTGAACTGCCTTGTTACCGTATTTTCCTGTGGTGAGTCTGCCTGAAGTTATTCCTGTGATGGTGTTATCCCGCTGCAATCTGATGCCGCACGGGATGCTGCCTCTATTTATTTTTGAGCCGCGGTATCGGGCGATGCTGGATCATGCGCTGAAGTGCGACCGGATGTTTGCGCTGGGATTTGTGCGTGGGGATCGGGAGAGTGACGAGACGATTGACGAGTACAGCACGGCTGGATTGGTGAGGGCGTGTGTGCGGCACGGGGATGGGACGGCGCATCTGGTTTTGGAGGGAGTGAAGCGGATTCGGCTGGGGGCGTGGGAGCAGCGGGAGCCGTTTCGGATTGCGGCGGTGAGTGCGGTGGAGACGATCTTGTGCAGCGAGGGGGAGATTGTGGAATTGAGTGCGGGGTTGATTGAGCGTGCGACGGGGGTGTTGCGGCGTGGCGGGGCTGGGGAGATGGCGGACCGGATTGCGGGGATTGAGAATCCGGAGATTCTGGCGGATTTTGTGGCGGCGAATTTTGTGTCGGAGCCGGATCAGCGGCAGCCATTGCTCGGGATGGCGTCATTGGAGGATCGGTTGCGGTACTTGCTGGAACTGCTGCCGGAAGGAGAGTAGAGGGCGGGCATGAGACCCGAGAAGAATGAGATGATGTTGCGGCCGATGCGATTGTGCGAGGCGCATGATGCGGGGAAGTACGAGGCGCGGTGGTTGCGGGTGGCGCGGGCGGCGCGGATGGAGGTGAAGGAGCTTGGGACGGGCGAGGGTGGGCGTGTTTTGTGCCTTGAGGGACGTGGTGAGGGCGGGCCGGGGTTGTATTTATCGTCGGGGGTACATGGGGATGAGGCGGCGGCGGCGGCTGGGCTGCTGGTGTGGGCGGAGGCGCGGATTGATTATCTGAGGCGGCAGGCGGTGACGGTGGTGCCGGTGTTCAATCCTGCGGGGTTGGGGATGAACACGCGGCTGGACGGGGAGGGACGGGATTTGAACCGGATGTTTCATCTGAAGGAAGATCCGCTGATGGGCTCGTGGTGGCGGGTGGTGGAAGGGCGGCGTTATGGGGCGGCGGTGTGCCTGCACGAGGATTACGATGCGGAGGGATGTTATTGTTATGAGCTGAACGAGGACGCGGGGTTAAGGCTGGCGGATCGGTTGCTGGGGTCGGTGGAGGAATGGGTGCCGCGGGATGGGAGGAGGACGATTGACGGGCGGCGGGCGGATCGCGGGGTGATTCAGCGGCGGCGGGTGCCGGCACTGCCGGGATTGCCGGAGGCGGTGGCGTTGTATCGGGCGGGGGTGCCGGTGACCCTGACATTCGAGACCCCGTCGGAGATGGAGTTTGAGCGGCGGGTGAGGGCGCATGCGGCGTTTGTGGAGGCGGCGGCGGAGTGGGTGGCGGGACGGGGAGGGGACGGGGTAAAGGGGTGACAAGTGGCTTGATTTCGGGGTTTGGACCCGTTTTAGGGGGAGGATGATGACACGTCGTAACCTGTTTGTGATGACTGCTGCTGCTGCGGCGGGTTCAGTGATGAGTGGAACTGTGGTGGGTGAGGAGGCGGCGATGGTGGCGTTGTTTGACGGGAAGACCCTTGAGGGGTGGACGAATCCTTATGAGTGGGGTGTGGCGGAGGTGAAGGACGGGGAGATTCATCTGACGGCGGACAGGAAGTTTTTTCTGGTGACGAAGGAGACGTACGGGGATTTTGTGTTTGAGGGGGAGGTGCATCTTCCGGAGGGGCAGGCGAACAGCGGGTTCATGTTCCGGGCGCACGTGGAGAAGAACAAAGTGTTCGGGTATCAGGCGGAGGTGGATGGGGATGCGAAGCGGAAGTGGTCGGGTGGGTTGTATGATGAGGGACGGCGGGCGTGGTTCATCAGTCCGGTGAAGGCGGATCCGAAGAAGGCGGCGGGGGCGGCGGCGGTGGGCCAGGTGGATGAGGCGGCGTTCCGGGCGCGGGCTGGGGATGCGTTCAAGCGGAACGAGTGGAACAAGTATCGGATCACGTGCCGCGGGAAGAAGCTGACGATTGAGGTGAATGGCGTGGTGACGACGGATTGCGAGGATGGGGTGGATGCGAGCGGGGTGATTGGGATTCAGCATCACGGGGAGAAGGGAGCGACGTACCGGTTCCGGAATCTGAAGATTCAGAAGCTTTGAGGGCCTCTGGTGGGCGAGATGGAGGCGGGTGGGGGCGTCCCTCGGGTTTGACAGCCTGAAATCACGCGATTAAGGACCGCCCGAATGAAGTCCCCCGGAGGCTGGCGTGATGTCGGCGGCTGGGGGAATCGTCCCCCCAAATTCGAGCATTTACCTGACCATCTATGAGCGAGCGCAGAGTTGTGATTACCGGCATGGGAGTGTTGTCGCCCGTGGGGAATGATGTGGCCACGTTCTGGGAGAGCCTGAAG
>JAIXPK010000203.1 GCA_027486335.1 Verrucomicrobiaceae bacterium
ATGCGTTCATAGCGTCGGTGAAGTCCGGGTTCGGGAGTGTGCTGATGGCGTCGTGCAATTTTGATACGGCGGCTGGGAATCTGCCGTCGCGGCAGGCGTTTGTGGCGCTGGTGCACCAGCTGGTTTATTACCTTGCGAATCCTGAGGGTCAGCCGTTGAACCGCGAGCCGGCGGCGCAGTTGAATCTGCCGTTGTCGAGGGGGGCGAGTGAGGGCGGGTTGAAGGGAGAGTATTTCAAGGGAGTGGCGACTGGGCAGCCGGCGCTGGTGAGGATTGATCCGAAGCCGGATTTTCAGTGGGGCGGGGGCAGTCCTGGGGCGGGTGTGCCGGCGGATTTCACGGCGCGGTGGACTGGCGCGATTGTGCCGCGGTACTCGGAGGAATATGTGTTTGATGGTTGGGGGGATGACAGCCTTGCGGTGACGATTGGTGGGAAGAAGGTGATCGAGCGTGGCGGGGAGGGACGGATGACGCTGCAGGCTGGCAGGTACTATCCGATACAGATTGATCTGGTGGATGGGAGTGGCGGGGCGGCGATGCAGGTGTACTGGAGGAGTCAGAGCCAGCAGCGGGAGATTGTTTCGTCGGATTGCCTGACCCCGTTTCCGCCTGGCGGGACGGTGCCGGAGACGGTGGTGGGATCGCTGGCGGTGGCTGGGCCTGATGAGAGGCCGCGGCGGGCGGAACTGGTGTTCACGAGGGGTGGACTGGTGGCGCGGTTAGGCGAGGATATTGTGCCGGGGCTTTACCGGATTGAGGTGCCGAAGGAGAGCGCGAAGGAGTATGGGGCGCTGCTGGGGAAGGACGGGACGATTCCGTTCAGTGTGGCGGATGACGCGGCGGAGAGCCGGTTGAGTGTGCTGGGGCCGAAGGATCTGGATTTTGTGAGGAACCGGATCGAGCTGCTGGAGCCGCCGGGGGTGAAGGACATCATCAACGTGCTGTCGGGCCGGGAGTTTGGTGAGGAACTGTGGAAGTATCTGGCGGTGGGGGCGTTGTTTCTGCTGCTGTGCGAGACTGCGCTGACGCGGTGGATTGCGGTCGGGCGGCGGAGTGGGGAGGACCTTGCGGTTGATTTCGAGAACAAGTTCGAGCCCTCGCGGCAGTTTCGGGCGGCGCTGGACCGGGTCCGGCAGGGGGGTGGGGCGTGAGCGGGCGATGATTTTCACTGATGTACTGAATGCCGACTAAACCACTGCGCACTGACTTACTGGACACGGGGATCCCGGCGGCGACCTTATGGCTGCTGGCGGCCGGGTTGCTGACCTTGTGGGTGATTCTTCACTGGGCCTCGCGGCGGCTGCCGGGGGGTGGATGGGTGCGTGCGGCTGGCGGGTTGGTGAGGACGGCGGCGGGGACGGCGGCGATCTGGTCGGTGTGGCAGGCGATTGCGCGGCATCTGGTGCTGGAGTCGTCGTGGCCGTTGTGGGTGAATGCGCTGGTGGGAGCGGCGGCGATTGAGATCATCATCGGGCTCTATCAACTTGAGAAGCGGATTGTGCGGCCGGGGGTGGGGCGGTGGCTGCTGGGGTTGCGGCTGCTGATGACGGCGGCGGTGCTGACGATTCTGGTGCAGCCGGTGTTTGCGCGGGATGAGGAGCGGCGGGAGGATCGGAATGTGGTGGTGCTGGTGGATGATTCTGCGTCGATGCAGATAGCGGATCGGGGGATGCCGGTGGACGAGAAGCTGGCGCTGGCGGCGTTTGAGGGGATGGATGTGATGAAGGGTCGGCCGGTACTGGCGGGAGTGCTGGCGGAGGGACGGGGCGTGCAGCGGCGGCTGGATGCGGCTGCGGAGGCGCTGAGGGTGATTGAGTTGTCAGGGCGTGAAGAAGAGAAGGAGCGACTGGAGAAGGAGGCGGAGGGATTGAGACAGCTTGAGGACGAGGCGCGGAAGTGGGCGGCGACGGCGCGCGGGGCGATTGATGGAGCGGGCGGCGGGTTGAGTGAGGACTTGAGGCGTGTGCAGGACATGCTGCGGCGGCGGTTGGGCAATGACACGCTAGAGGGATTGAATCAGGTGCGAGCGGGATTGAATGGGCGGAATTCGCGGCAGTTGCGTCGCGGGTTCAGCGATGCGGCGACGGCGATGGAGGAAGGGTTGGCTGGAGCGTCGCCGTTGGCGCTGGCGGTGGACGAGGCATTTTACCAGGGGTTGCCTGCTGAGGCGCGGGAGAAGATTGATGCGGCGACGGGGCGGACGCGAGCGGAGATGGCGCGGCAGGCGCTGACGCGGGCGGGGAACGGGAAGGCGTCGTTTCTTGATCAGGTGAAGGAGAAGTACACGCTGCAGTTGATGCGGTTCGGGAGCAAGGCGGCGGAGGTGGAGTCGATGGCTCCGGAGTCGTTTACGGAGGATGCGGCGTTGCGGCGGCGGAGTGACCTGACGGGAGCGCTGGAGAAGATTCGCGAGACGTGGCCGCCGGAGAATCTGGCGTCGGTGGTGGTGGTTTCGGATTTCCGGCATAACGGTTTGCTGCCGCCGGACGATGCGGCGCGTGGGCTTGGGCTGCAGGGATCGCCGGTGAGTGCGATTGTGACGGGGAGTTCGCGTGGGACGAAGGATGCGGCGGTGATAGCACTGACGAGTCCGCAGAGTGTGTTTCTTGGCGATCGTGTGAGGATTCGTGCGGATCTGAAGGCGGATGGTTTGCGTGGGAAAGAGCTGAAGGTGAAGCTGCTGAAGGAGGGCAAGGTGGTATCGGAGCAGACCGTGCCGGTGCCGGAGGATGATTTCCGGACGACGCTGCGGCTGGCGGATCAGCCGCCGGAGAAAGGGATTTTTGGTTATTCGCTGGTGATCGAGCCGCTGGAAGGCGAGTTGTTTCCGAACAACAACCAGTGGGATTTCGATGTGGCGGTGAGTGATGACCGGACGAACGTGCTGCTGATTGACGATGTGCCGCGGTGGGAGTTCCGCTATCTGCGGAACCTGTTCGACAGCCGGGACAAGAGTGTGCACCTGCAGCATGTGCTGATTCATCCGGACACCCTAGCGGGAGCGGAGCCGCTGCCGGCGATTCCGGCGAGTGCGGCGCGGAAGTTCGGGGATTCGGAGGCGACGCGGCTGCCGGAGCGGCCGGAGGACTGGCGCAAGTTTGATGTGATCATCCTGGGCGATCTGCCGCCGGGGACGTTAGGAGAAGAGACCTGGAACATCATCCGGGAGTGTGTGGACCGGCGCGGGGCGATGCTGGTGCTGGTGGCTGGGCCGTCGCACATGCCGCATGCGTTTACGAACGAGGCGGCGCGGGCGCTGATTCCGGTGGAGTATGATGCGGGGACGGCGCCGGTGTATCTCGGGCCGGAGCCATCGTATCGACTGGCGCTGACGGCGGACGGGCGGAGCAGCACGATTTTTCTGCAATCGCTGAGTGGCGTCGACAATGCGCGGATCTGGGATGAGATTCCGCCGTTGAGCTGGAGGCATCCGATTCGGGCGGTGAAGCCTGGGGCGTCGGTGCTGGCATGGGCGAAGCCGGTGGTGCTGGATGCGTCCGGGGTGGAAGTTCCGGGGCGTGCGGATGCGGTGCCGGCGGGGGATCTGGCTAGTGCGTTGCTGAGGCAGCGGCAGACTGAGCAGCAGCAGGCGCTGGTGGTGACGGCGCAGACAGGGTTAGGGAAAGTGGTGATGCTGAATTTCGATCAGACGTGGCGGTTCCGTTATGGGGTTGGGGACACGTATCACCATCGGTTCTGGGGGCAGTTGATGCGATGGGGTGCGGGTCAGAATCTGGCGGCGGGGACGAATTTTGTGAGGCTTGGGACTGACCGGCTGAGTGTGGAGCCGGGGCAGCCTGTGAAGATCATGGCGAGGCTGGTGGATGAGACCTTCCGGCCGGTGGCGGATGCGGATGTGAAGGCGATCATTTACAAGGGTGATGAGCGGATCATGGTGAAGCCGCTGACTTACCGAGCGGATTCGCACGGGATGTATGAGACCGAGGTTGAGTCGCTGTCGGAACCGGGAGTGTATCGGGTTGAGCTGGCTGGGGACAAAGTGGCGGAGCTGCTGGCGAAGGAGAATGTGGAGCGTGTGGATCAGAAGCTGACGGTGACGGCGGAGGGGAATCCTGTGGAGCTTGGAGAGATCAGTGTGGATCGGGAGCTGGCGGCGAAGGTGGCGTCGCTGAGTGGCGGGGCGGTGGTTGCGCCGGGGGCGGCGGACGAGCTGATCCGGTTGTTCGGGGCGCCGACGAAAGTGGTGATCAAGCGACGGGAGACGACGTTGTGGGACAACTGGCTGCTGCTGCTGGTGGCGGTTGGGGCGGGGACGGCGGAGTGGGTTTTGCGGCGGAAGGGAGGGCTGGTGTGATGAGCGTTTCTAGTTTAGCATATCACCGGGGGGCGATGCTTCCCACATCTGATGATTCAACCGTCCTCCGGGACTGACTGCCATGGCTGCCACACCGCATACTGATTCTGAAGTCCGCCGCCTGCCTGCGCCGATTGTGTCGAGGCTAAAATCGGTGATCTGGCGAGCGCGCTGGATTCAATTGCTGAAGGGGACGCTGGCGACGTTGGCGGTAGGGTTGTTTGCGGTGCTGGCGGTGATGGGATTGGATTTTGCGTTCGGGGTGCAGCACAAGGCGTTGCGGCTGGCCCTGTCCGTGTGTGCGTTAGTGGTGACGCTGATGGCGTTCTGGCGGTTTCTGGTGAGGCCGTTGAGTCGACGATTGACGCTGGCGTCGGTGGCGCGGTGGCTTGAGTTGCAGCATCCGGAGATGCAGGAGCGGATATCGACGGCGGTGGAGCTTTCCGGGAAGTCGGGTGAGGGGTCGTCGCGGGAGTTGCTGGATGCGGTGGTGAGCGATGCGGTTGGGGATGTGGGCAAGATCAGTGCGCGGGAGGAGTTGAGCGGGCGGCGGGCGAGGGGGCCGGCGATGGCTGCGCTGGCTGGGTTGGTGGTGCTGGCTGGGTTGTTTGCGTTCTGGCCGCGGACCGTGCCGAGGTTAGTGGCGCGGGTATTTGCGCCATTGGCGGACATTGGGGATGCGTGGTCCGGGCAGATTCGGGTGGTGAGTGGGGCGCAGACGGTGGCGACGGGAGATCCTGTGGGGATTGAGGTGGCGGTGAAGGGGAAACCTGATCGGGTGGCGTTGCGGATGACTTTGCCGGACGGACGGGTGGTGGAGGAGACGATGCTGGCGGATGCGGCGGTGAAGGTGGAGGCTGATGAGAGTGGGTTTGCGTTGAGGATACCGGCGGTGGAGACGGGATTTGTGGCGGTGGCGGCGGCTGGCCGAGCGGTCAGTGTGCCGTTTGAGCTGACGGTGCTGCCGCGGCCGTCGGTGGAGAGTTACACTTTGGCGTGGGAGTATCCTGCGTATACGGGCCGTGCGGCGGAGATGAAGGAGAATGCGGGGGCGGATTTGATAGGGCCTGCGGGGACGAAGGTGAAGGTGAAGGCGGTGCTGAACCGGACGGTGGTGAGTGCGGCGGCGATGGTTGACGGGAAGGCTAGTGGCGAAGTGGCGCTGGCGGAGGTGGACGGGACGAGTGTGGCGTACTGGGAAGTGGAGCTAGCTCCGGGGATGGATACGAACTGGTTTTTCGAGTTTGCGGATGGTCATGGGATCAAGAGCGTGAGGGATGACGCGGTGATTCGGGCGGAGATGGACCGTGCGCCGACGGTGACGATTGATTCGCCGCTGGAGAGCGAATTTGAGTTGCGGCCGACGGAGAAGCTGCCGCTGGAGTACACGGTGCGTGAGGATTTCGGGGTGGCGTCGGTGACCATGCAGCTGCTGCCGCAGGGTAAGCCGGAGAAGAAAGTGGTGGTTAGTCCGCTGCCGGTGCGGGTTTCGCCGGAGGTGGCGGAGTGGGGCGGGAGGGCGGTGCTGGATCTGGCGGCGCATGATCTTGAGGGAGTGAATGAGGTGGTGGTGGCGCTGATTGCGGCGGACGGGCTGCCGGTGGAGCGTAAGGGGCCGCAGACTGGGCGGAGCCGGGAGTTGAAGATCCGGATTCGGAGGGATGCGAAGTCGCTGATGGAGCAGACGGTGGCGGCGCAGGCGGAGGAGATTCGGAAGGAGATGGAAGAAGTGAAGAAGGAACTGACGGCGGCGCGTCAGGAGATGGCTAACAAGCCTGACCAGTTGAGGAACGACCCGCAGATTCAGCCGCAGGTGCTGAAGGAGATTGAGTCGTCCGAGGCGCATGCGGAGAAGGCGTCGGAGCTTTTGAATCAGCTGGCGGAGCGCATGAAGGAGACGGCGTATGCGCGGCAGGCGCCGGATCTGGAGCGGATTGCGAAGGAGCTAGTGGATCCGGCGGCGGAGAATGCGCAGGAGATTCCGCTGCGGGATGCCCAGAAGGAGCGAGCGGATCTGGCGCAGGCGGCGAATCAGCAGTTGGAGAAGGCGATTCAGCAATTGGATCAGGAGCATCAGCAGAATGCGCAGGAGCAGCAGCAGGCGCAGCAGATTGCGCAGTTGCAGGCGCTAGCGGACGAGCAGGCGCGGCTGGCGAGGGAGGCTGCGGAGGCGAAGCAGGCGAGTGCGGAGCGGGCGGCGACGGAAGCGCTGGAGATTGCTGAGGCGGCGAAGGCGCTTTCTGGTGAGCAGGAGGCGTTGAAGGCGCAGGCTGCGGCGGCGGACACCCCGCAGAAGCAGCAGGAGTTGGCGCAGGCTGAGCAGAAGCTGGCGGAGGCAGGGCAGAAGCTGGAAGCGAAGGCGAAGGAATTTGCGCAGCGGAATGCTGGGGAGCTGGCGCAGGATGCGGCGGAGAATCAGATGGCGGCGCAGGGCGTGCAGAATCTTCAGGATGCGATGCAGGATGCGCGGGAGACGGCCGAGCAGGCGCAGCAGGCGTCGCAGCAGAACCAGCAGCCGCCGGCGGCACCGCCAGCGGGCAATGCACAGCAGGCGCAGCAGGCGGCGGCGCAGGCGAAGGAGCTGGTGGCGAAGGTACAGGAGGCGGTGAAGGCGCAGGAAGCGCTGGCGCAGCAGGCGGCGCAGGCGGATACGCCGCAGGAGCAGCAGGCACTGGCGCAGGCGGAGCAGGCGGCCGAGCAGGCGGCGCAGCAGATTCAGGATCAGGTCAATCAGTTTCAGCAGGCGAATGCGGAGCAGCTAGGACGGGATGCTGCGGACCGCCAGATGGCGGCGGAGGCGGCGCAGGATGCGGCGGCGGCGCGGGAGGACAGTCGGCAGGCGGCGCAACTGGCGCAGGAGTCGGCGAAACAGGGACAGGAGGCGGCGCAGCAGGCATCGCAGCAGCAGCAAGGGCAGCAGCCGCAGGGCCAGCAGTCGCCACCGAGCGGGACGGACGAGGCGAAGGCGGCGGGGCAGGAGAATGTTGCGGCGCAGGAAGGATTGAAGGAGACGGCGGAGTCGCTCGCGAAGCTGGCGGAGAATCTGGCGGCGGATGCGAAGGCTGCTGAGGTGGCACAGGCAGCGGCAGAAGCGGCTGCGAAGGCAGCGCAGGCGGCGGCGCAGGCGGGACAGACGCCGCCGGCGGCACAAGCGCCGGAAACGGTGGCGCAGGGGAAGGATGAGGCGGCGGCGGCGGTACAGGAATCGGCGGCGGCGTCGCAGGAACTGGCGCAGGCGGCTGAGCAGTTCGGTGATCTGGCGGAGCAACTGGCGAAGGAGGCTGGGATGAATGCGGAGGTGGCGGAGGGAGCGGCGAAGCCTGAAGGGCAGCCGCTGAGCGAGCAGGCGCGGCAGCAGATGGATCAGGCATTGCAGCAGGCACAGCAGGCGTGGCAGCAGGCGCAGCAGCAGGCGGCGGGGCAGGCGCAGAATCTGAACAACCAGTTGTCGCAGCAGAACAATCAGGCGCAGCAGGAGGCGTTGCGTCAGGCGCAGCAGCAGGTGCAGGCGCTGGTGCAGCAGGCGCAGGCTCTGGCGAAGGAGCAGGGGAATATCAGTGATCTGGTGGCGGCGGCGGCCGAGGCGGCGGAGCAGAGCGGACTGGCGACGAAGGAGGGGGCGCTGGCGCAGATGGCGGAAGCGCTAGGGAAGGCGGCGGAAGGATTCCAGCAGCAGGCGGCGAAGCAGGTTGATCAATCGAGTGCGGCGCAGGATGCGGCGTGGCAGGCGAGTCAGCAATTGCAGCAGGGGGCCGCGGAGGCGGCGAAAGCGGCGGCATCGCTGGCGCAGGCTGCGAAGCCCGCGGGGACACCGGCTGGGGAGTCGGGTAGCCCGCAAGGGACGCCTGAATCGGCTCAGGGCCAGGGGGCAGTGCCGGAAGTTGCGCAGGGACAGCCTCAAGGAGCGCAGGGGACGCCTGCTGGCGAGGGGCAAGGGCAGCCTCAAGGGGCGCAGGGGACGCCTGAATCGGGGCAGGGGCAGCCTGCCGGGGAAGGGCAGGGAAATGCTGCGGGTCAGGCGGCGGGACAGGCGGCGGGACAGGCGGCGAGTTCGGCAAGAGCGGCGGCGCAGGCGGCTAGTGAGGCGGCGGCGCAGGCGGCGAGTGCGGAGACGGCGTTTCAGAATGCGGCTGGGGCGTTAGCGGCGCTGGCTGGGGCGCTTGGAACGCAGGCGGATGCGTTAGGGGAGGCGGCGCAGGCGATGCAGCAGGGGGCTCAGCAGGCGCAGCAGGCGGCGCAGCAGGGGAGCCAGCAGGGGCCAAACAATTCTGCGTCGAGCAGCGGGAATGCGGCGCAGAGTGCTTCGCAGGCGGCGCAGTCGCTGGCGGCGGCGGCTGCGGCGGCGAGTGAGGCGATGGGGATTCCGCAGAATGGCGGGAAGCCGCAGGTGAGCAGCAACAGCCGGAGCCAGGGTAAGGGCAAAGGGCAGGGTGAGCCGCAGCCGGGGGGTGAGGGGAGTGGAGGGAAGGCAGCGCCGCAGCCGCTGGGAGCGGCGATGGAGATGCCTGCGGATCTGGCGAAGCTAGGATTGACGCAGGCGGACTGGGTGAAGCTGCGCGGGGTGATTTCTGGTGCGGAGAGTGCGGATGGGGATCGGGTGCCGGCGGAGTACCGGGATCTGGTGAGGGCGTATTTCGGGGCGTTGTCGGGTGGTGATCCGGCGCAGGGCGAGGAAGGGAAGCGCAAGTGAAGCGGCGACAGTCAACCTTTGGGATTATGATGATGAAACCAATCTTCGGGGCAGTGGCGGTGCTGATGGCGGCGTTGGTGCCGGCGTCCGGGCAGGATGTCAGTGATGTGTTCCGGAAGTACGAGGCGGAGGTGAGTAAGTCGATTGACCGCGGGTTTGAGTATCTACTGTCTGTGGAGCAGCGGGACGGGACCTTTCCGGAGTCGCACGGGCGGAGCACGGGGATTTCGTCGTTAGTGGGGATGGCATTTCTTTCGAAGGGGCATACGCCGGGGCGCGGGAAGTATGGGGAGGCGATCAACCGGCGGATTGATTTTGCGCTGCAGCATACGAGTCGAGAGGGGATAGTGGACAATGGGGATCATGGGAACGGGCCGATGTATGCGCACAATATCAGTACCTTGTTCCTATCGGAAGTGTCTGGGATGGTGGATCAGGCGAGGCAGAAGCGGATCGACGAGGCTTTGCCGAAGGCGATGGGGATTATTCTGAGGGCGCAGGCGGTGAACAAGGAAGTGCAGCACCAGGGTGGGTGGCGCTATCATCCGGGGTCACGGGACAGTGATTTGTCATGCAGCGGGTGGGCGCTGATGGCGTTGCGTTCGGCGCGGTTGAATGGAGCACCGGTGCCGCCGCAGGCGATTGAGCAGGCGGTGCAGTACATTTACCGGAACTTCGAGCGGAAGATGGGGCATTTTGGTTATATGGACACCCAGCAGCATCGGGATTCACTGAGCGGGGCGGGGTTGCTGTGTCTGGAGCTGTGCGGGCGGCATGCGTCGGAGGACAACCTGAAGGCTGGGGAGTGGATTCTGGCGAATTACCGGGATCTGCAGCGAGCGGAGTTCGAGTTTTACGGGAATTACTACAATGCGCAGGGGATGTTCCAGCTGGGCGGGAAGTACTGGCGGAATTATGCGACTTGGATGTACCCGCATTATCTGGCGGAGCAGGGGGATGACGGGGCGTGGCGGGACAATCGGTTCGGGCGGGTGTATGGGACGGCGATCATGATTCTGGCGTTTACGGTGCCGGCGCGGCAGCTGCCGATTTACCAGCGGGACGAGCGGATTGACGAAGAGCCGTGATGAGGATGCGGAAGGCGGCGCTTGAATGCGGCGGGAAGGGGCGGCATCGCTGAGGGATGTCTGCTGTTTCTGAATCTGAGGGTCCTGTTGCGTCTGCCTGGCTGGTCCGGGTGCCGGAGGTGCTGGTGGACGGGCTGGAGTCGGTGTGGCAGCATCTGCGGGTGGTTAGGCCGACGGCGCTGGGTCGGGAGTGGCATGTGGCGAAGGTGGCGCAGCCTGAGCGGATGCGGACTGGGCCAGCGGCGCTGGCGGTGGCGTGGCGGATGCCGGTGCAGCATTCGTGGCCGTGTGCGCCGCGGGGGATGGAGGGATTCATTGAGCGTGCGGCGCAGGCCTTGTGGAAGAAGTTCGGGCCGCTGGATCCGCAGGCGGTGCTGATGGGGCCGTTGGATTCGGGGTCGCGCGATCCGTTTTTCAAGGGATTGGCGTCGAATCTGCGGGGTCGGACCCTGCAGTTGTTCGGGGCGAGGCCGGCGGCGGATGCGGAGAGTCAGGATCCTGAGAAGCCGACGCTTTACTGCATGGTGGGGCCGACGGGGTTGTTTGCGGGGATGATTTCGCCGCGGGAGGCGAATGGGTTTTATCCCGGGGGGACGAAATTTATTCGTCAGGAAGGAGAGGAGACGATCAGTCGGGCTGGGGCGAAGATTGCGGAGGCGCTGCACTGGTTGAGGTTGTACCGGTCGGCGTTGAGATCGGCGAGTCACTGGCTGGAGCTAGGGGCGAGTCCTGGCGGGATGACGTCGGAGTTGCTGAGGAGGAAGTACCGGGTGATTGCGGTGGACCGTGCGCCGCTGGATCCGAGGCTGCGGGGGACGCCGGGGCTGCGGTTTTATCTTCAGGATACGAGGACGTGGAATGCGCCGTCGGGGACGGCATTGGATGCGATTCTGTGTGACATGAACGGGCCTGCGGAGGAGTCGCTGCAAGCGGTGCTGAGGCAGTTGCCGGTGCTGAAGAAGGGAGGGTTGGTGATATTCACAGTGAAGACGGCGGGGGTATTCAGTGTGGCGGACAGTGCGGTGCTGATCGAGCGGTTGCATCATCTGGTGCAGGCGGTGGGGCTTGGTCAGGTGGCGGTGACGCACCTGACGTACAACCGGCGGGAGTTCACGGCGGTGTGGGAGAAGGTGTGAGGGAGTGGGTGAGGTGAGATGGTGACTAGGTAGTGGTGCGGGCTACGCATTTGCGGAAGGCCTGAGGAAAGTGATGGGCATGGCGTGGATGTTGCGAGTGACGATTTCGTTAAAATCCGCCTGTAACCCACTTTTACATCAAATTTCTATGAAGCGCCGCGCCCTTTTCCGCATCCTGCCTTATCGGTTTGCCTTGATGCTGGCACCGTTGGTGGCGGCGTGGCCGATGCGGACGGAGGCGGCACCGGTGACTTGGAGTGGCGGGGGAGCGGGGCCGAACTGGTCTTTGCCTTTGAATTGGGGAGGCGGGGTGCCGGTGGCTGCGGATGAGTTGCTGTTTGGGGGGACGGTGAATCTGGTGACGAACAATGATCTGGCGGGCGGGACGCTGTTTCAGAGCCTGACATTTACGGCCGGGGCGGGGAATTTCACGCTGGGGGGGAATCCGATTGGGGTAGCGGGGACGTCGCTCGTGCCTGGGCGGATTGTGAATCAGAGTGTGAATTCGACGCAGTCGGTGAATGCGAATGTGGCATTGGATGGGACGGCTGGGACGTTTATCTCGGAGATCAATGCGGCGTCGGGGAATCTGGTGTTTGGCGGGACGGTGACGGCGACTGGGTTGACGCAGGTGGGGGTGGAGACTGGGTTGGGGCGGTTGGCGTTTTTCAATGGGGTGATCAGCCTTGGCGGGGGCGGGATGACGTTTGGCGGGCGGGGTGTTTCGGCTTTGAACGGGGTGAACGTGTTCGGGGCGGGGCAGTCTGTGGGGGTGACTGGGGGGACGGTGAAGGTGTTGAATGCGGGGGCGCTGGGGACTGGTGCGGCGGCGGCGAATGCGGGTGTGGTGGTGGCGAATGGAGGGCAGGTGGCGTTCAACGGGATTGCGCTGACAGGGAATGGGAAGGATTTTTCGATCGCGGGCAGTGGGCCGGATGGGAGGGGGGCTCTGGTGAATCACTACAACATGGTGGATGCGAGAAAGGCGGTGAACAGCCTGACATTGCTAGGAAACGCGACGATCGGGGGGACGAAGGGAATTGATATCGGGGACGGGGTCGCTGGGCAGACGCTGAACGGGGGAGGGAACATCCTGACGCTGACGACGCGGAACCGGTTGAACATCCGGACGCCTAACATCACGAATCTGCCGCAGATCATTGTGAATTCGGGGAACGTGGAGACGGAGGGTGTGGACATTCCTGCGGAGACGTCGGTGACATTGAACGGGAACCGGACGACGCTCGGGGCGTGGCTAGGTGGCGTGGGAACGATCCGGCGGTGGGCCGGGGATATGACGGTGAATGACGGTGCGAGTATTGGCGGGATTGGGACGGGCGGGGCGACGAGCACGCTGGTGATCGGGAGTGTTGGGAAGACGCTGACGGTGAATGGGGAGGCGCGTTTGAATCCGAACACGGCCGGGTTCATTGACTGGGCGGATATTTCCGGGGCGGGGAACATGCGGGTGGACAGCACGGTGTCGGGGAATGGGAAGATGTTAGTCGGATATTACGGCGTGGGGACGAACGGGACGACGGTGCAATTGGCGCAGGACAATCCCGGGTTTGGCGGGGTGACGCAGATTACGGGTGGGACCCTGCAATTGGGAACGGGAGGGGCGACGGGTGATCTGGGGGCGTCGCCGCTGGTGCAGTTCACGAATGGGGGAGGGTCGCCGTTGTTGTCGATCAACCGGACGGGGAATCTTGTGATGAACAATGCGTTTGCGGGGCCGGGGAGCATTCAGGTGGATAACGTGGGGGCGACGGTGACGTTGAACGGGCCGAATACGACGGGTGGTGCTGGGGTGAGTGCGTTTGCGACGCGGGTGCGCGGCGGGACGCTGACTCTGGGAGCGTCGAATGCGTTGTCGCCGCGGGCGACGTTTGAGATCGGGGGGTTAGGGATCGGGACGGGGAGCCTGACGAAGCTGAACGGGTTCAGTCCGGTGGTGGAGCGATTTGACGATGCGGTGACGGACACGGCTGGGGTATTCAACCGGGTGGTGAACGGGACGGCGACGCCATCGACCCTGACATTCAACATCAACAATGCGGGTCCGGTGTTTGGTGATTTCGGGGGAGTGCTGGGTGGTGCGACGGCGGAGGACAATAATTTTGGGATCACGAAGATCGGTGCGAACGACTGGGGGTTGGCGGGGAATGCGCACAGCTATACCGGGCAGACGGTGATTAACGGCGGGACGATCCGGATTTCGACTGACACGACGGGCGGGGCATACGGGATTGGGCGGCTAGGGTCGTCGACGGGGACGGCGGATGGGACGGTGGTGACGCCGGGCGGGTCGCTGGATTTTGGAGGGTTCAGTGTCGGGGACGAGCGGGTGACGATTGCGGGGCGCGGGGTGACGTGGACGGGGACGGCGCACGGGTTTGAGATGGGTGCATTGCGGAACAATGCGGGAACGGCGACGGCGTCGGTTAATTCTGTGAAGTTCCTGACGTTGTCGGGGAATGCGTCGGTTGGGAAGGGCGGGAGTGGAGCGGATGCGAACAACTGGGAGGTGCGGAACACGGGGGGAGTTGCGGAGTTGAATCTGAATGGGAATACGCTGCGGAAGGTCGGGAACAATACGGTGACGGTGGCGGATGTGAGTGGCGGGACGGGGGCTGGGGACATTGTGGTGCGTCAGGGGACCTTGTCGGTTGAGCGCGGGACGGTGTTGAGTGCGGGCGGGACGGTGACGGTGAACAGCCGGAGTTTTCTGAATCTGGCGGACAACGGAGCGGCGGTGGTGGTGAACAAGGCGGTGGCGCTGCATTCCGGGTCGGTGATTAATTCTAACGGGTCGCATACCCTGAGTGGGGTATCGACGAACGGGTATTTCACGGCGGAGAACAATGCTGCGGCGGACACGCTGACGCTGGGAGCGGTGGCGGCGCCGGTGCGTGGGGTGGGAGCGTATATTGGGACGACGGGGAACGTGGCGTTGAGTGGTTATGCGCCTGGGCAGCGGCTAGGGGCGGGGTGGATTGCGGGGGCGACGGCGGCGGTGGCGGGGCCGGCGGCGTGGGATGGATCGAAGGTGGTGCCGGTTGCGCTGACAGCGAACACGGGGACGACACTTCCGGCGCTGGCGGGAGCGGATGTGCTGGCGAATGCGGGGACGGATCCGGAGCGGACGATCAACAGCGAGCTGACGGTGCGGACCCTGACATCGCAGGGGGATGTGAGGATCAATGACGGGGCGCTGCTGAGGATCAGCGAGGGCAACCTGACGCAGCGGGGAGCAAACCACGCGATTCAGACAGCTGCGGGAGCGATGGGGCGGATCACGTCGGGTCGGGCTGACGGTGAGTTTCATCTGAATCTGCCGGAGCCGCTGGATACGGCGTCGCGCAGTGACATCATGCTGCGGGTGAGTGTGGTGGACAATCCGGTGACGACGGGGGCTGCGGCGGGCTCGTTTGTGCCGAATCTGGTGGTGAAGAACGGGACGGGATCGGCGATGAACTTCGGGGGATCGGGGTTTGCGGCTCCGACGCTGAACACTTTCAACAGCTTCACGGCTGGGACGATCATCAATGCGGGCCGGGTGGTGCCGCAGTTCGGGAGTGCGTTCGGGACGGGGGCGATCACGATTCGTGATGGCGGGCAACTGGCGACGTACGGTGTGACGGCGGCGAACGGGGCGCATTTTTCGAATGCGCTGACGGTGGCTGGTGCGGGCGTGCTGGAGAATATTGGGGCGCTGGGGGCGATCCGGATGGCGAATGCGGTAACGTTTTCGGGGAACACTCTGCTGACGGCGGAGACGCGGTTGCACCCGCATTTGTCGACGGATGTTGGGACGATGGCTGGGGTGGTGCGCGGGTTGGGTGGGATTGACAAGACTGGTGACGGGTTCACGGCGCTGGTGGCGGCGAACACGTACACTGGGGCGACGACGATCACGCGTGGTACGGTGGTGACGAGTCGGATTGCGGATGGCGGGGTGGCTTCGGGGATCGGGGCGTCGAGTGGAGCGGCGTCGAATCTGGTGTTTAACGGCGGGGTGCTGCGGTACGACGGGCCTACGGCGTCGACGAATCGCGGGTTCACGGTGGATCTGGGTGGTGGCGGGATCACGAGCAACTATCACACGGGCGGACTGACGCTGACGCCTTCGTCGATTGCGATGACGGAGGGTGGGGACCGTGGATTCACGCTGAATGCGGTGCATCGGACGACGAACGTGTTCAACGGGGTGCTAGACGATTCGAATGCGGGGCGGACGAGTCTGGCATTTGGGGGGATTGGGACGTGGCAGATCACGAAGAATCAGAATTTCACGGGGACGGTGACGGTGACGAGTGCGGCGACGAATTTCCAGGGTGGGACCCTTCTGGTGGGTGATGGCGGTACGACTGGGGATATTGGAAAGGGTGTGCAACTGACGCTGTTGAATGCATCGGACATTGTGTTCAACCGGTCGAACGGCCTTGAGATTGCGCATGCGATCACGGGGGCGGCGAATTCCGAGATTGTGCAGCTGGGGAGCGGGACGCTAACGCTTTCCGGGACTGGGGACAATGCGACGGGGAATCTCCGGGTGGAGAATGGGACGGTGGTGCTGGCGAAGACGAGTTCGTTCAACGTGCATGCGGCGGCGGGGAGCGTGTTTCTGAACAACGGGACGATGCGGCTTGGGGGGACTGGGGACGATCAGATTCTGAACAGTTCGGCGGTGTTTGTGAGGAACGGGACGTTCGATTTGAATGGGAAGTATGAGATTGTGGGTCGGGTGGAGGGCAGTGGCGGGGTGATTACGAACACGGCGGCGGGGACTGCGGCGGAGTTGCGGGTGGGGAATGGGAATGCGAACTCGGCGTTTACGGGGACCTTCATTCCCGGGGTGATCGGGGCGACGGGTACGGGTGGTTATGGCGGGGTGATTCAGGACGGGGCGGGGACGGTTGAGTTGTCGAAGGACGGGACTGGGTTGGTGGCGGTGACGGGAGCGAACACGTACAGTGGCGGGACGGAGATTCTGCAGGGGACCCTGCAGGTCGGGAAGGGTGGGAGCACGGGAACGCTAGGGTCTGGACCAGTGTTCCTTGGTGGTGGTGATTTCGGGACGAACGGATCCAACGTGGGGACCCTGCGGGTGGATCGGAGCGGCGTGCTGGCGATGGGGCAGGTGATCAGCGGGCCGGGGAATGTGGAGATGCGCGGGACGGGTGAGTTGAGGTTGAGCGGGGCGAACACGTGGGAAGGGGTGACGGTGGTGCGGCGCGGGACCCTGACGGCGGATTTGTCAGCGGTGGACAATGTGTTGCCGGTGAATGCCGGTTATGCGTTGGAAGGCGGGACCCTGCGGATTGTGGGGCGTGCGGCGGGAGAATCGGTGCAGAGTTTTGCGCCGGCGAACGTGGCGCAGACGAATGTGAGCGGCACGGGGGCGGGGGCTGGGACGGCGAGTTTCAACGTGCAGGGCGGGAACATTGTGGGTGACAACAATGGTGGGACGCTGACGGTGAGCCTGCCGAATACCCTGACGCGGACGACAGGAGGCAGCATTGATTTTGCGGCGGTGGGTTCCGGGGTGACGAAGTTCCTGACAGGAGTGGCGAACACCAACGGGATTCTGGGAGGCACCACGTCGGCATATGCGACGATGAATGGCGTGTCGTGGGCGGTGCAGAGCGGGGGCGAGGTGAGGGCGCTGGCGGCGTCGGGGTACAACACGGCGGCCGGGCACCTTGATGTTCCTTCCGGGACGGTGCCGATTGCGGGTGGGACGGTGGCGGCGACGGCGCGGTTCAATGCGGCTGGGGGAACGATTGCTGACCTTTCGGCGGGGACGAGCACGTTGTCGCAGGGTGGGGTGCTGGTGACGGCGGGGGTTGGGGCAGCGCCGACGGTGATCCGGAACGGGACGATTGCGACAGGGGGCAATGAATTGATCGTGCATCAGCACAACACGGCGGGGAGTCTGGAGATCAGCGCGGTGATTGGAGGGACGCAGAGCATTGTGAAGGCTGGGGCGGGGCGTCTGATTCTGACGGGGGCCAATACGGCGACCGGGAGCACGCACATCAACCAGGGCACGCTGCAGGTTGGGGCGGGTGGGAGTGTTGGGGCGCTGCCGACGGGGGCAATTTTGAATGACGGTTCGCTGGTGATTGCGCGGACGGATGGGACGGCTGCGGTGCCGTTCCAATTGGCCACGGGGAATGCGATCAATGGGTCGGGGACGGTGACGGTGCAGGCTGGGAGTGGCTGGGTGAACTTCAACCGTGTGAATCATGGGTATACTGGAGTGACGACGATCAGCAGCGGGTATGTGCAGAGCCTTGTGAACGGGAGCCTGCAGGCGGCTCCGGTGATTCTTGGGGATGCGAACACGGGGGCACAACCGATTGCGCTGGTGTCCAATCACATTGCGTCGACGAGTTACAATTTCCCGGTGATTGTGCCAGCCGACGGCGGGACCGGGCCGGTGATCATTGGGAGTTCCGGGGGTACTGGGGCGGTGCCGGCGCTTTACAATGGGACGATGGAATTCAACCGCCCGGTGATCCTAACGGGACAGCATCCTGACCGGACGACGTTCACGAATTCGATTTCAGGGAATGTGGGGACGCTGACGATTGATGTGCTGGATGCGGGTGGGAATCCGCTGCTGCCTGGGGTGACGCCGCCGGCGTCGACGCTTGGGGCGCGGCGGGTCACCTGGGAGGGGACGAACAGTTTTGTGGGGAATGTGGAGATCCGGAACGGGTCGACGCTGCAGATCGGGTTGGGGACGGCCGGGGTGTTCCGGGATCAGATTCCTGATGCTAGCAACGTGTCGCTGTTCGGGACGAACTCGACATTGCAGTTCAACTATGAAGGTGAGGTGATCAACAATCTGAATGGCGAGGTTGGGACGGTGGTGAGGTCGATTGCGACAGGCGGGGGTCACATGGTGTTGTCGGTGAATGGGGGAACGTATAACGGGGCGATTGATGGAGGTTCCGGGATGTATGTGGAGAAGAACGGGAGCGGCCTGCTGATTCTGGGCGGGACGGGGGATAACAATTCGGCGAGGCTGCGGGTGAATGACGGGGCGGTGCTGCTGGACAAGTCGGTGACTGGTTCGAAGGCAGTGGCGGTGGATCTGACGATGAATGGTGGGACGGTGCAGCTGGCGGGGACGAGCAATGATCAGATCTGGGACGGGACCGTGGTGACGATGAATGGCGGGACCCTTGATCTTAGCGGGCGGAACGAGCGCATATCGGTGCTGCAGGGTCTGGGTGGACGGGTGATCAATGATGCGGGTGGGACGACGAGCACCATTGAGATCGGGGATACGAACAATGCGGCGACGAGCGTTTATTTCGGGAGCATTGCGGATGGGGCCGGCGCGGTGCGGGTGCTCAAGAACAACGTGGTGGCGCACGGGTTGGTGCTGGCGGGAAATAACAGTTACAGCGGCGGGACGCAGGTGGATGCCGGGGTGCTGCAGATTGGGAATGGCGGCACGAGCGGCAGTGCGGGCACGGGTCCGGTGGCGCTGGCGGCGAACACGAGGATTGTGATTGATCGGAGTGATGACTTCACGCTTCCGAATGACATCGGTGGGGCGGGGAGCTTCACGCATCAGGGGCGCGGGGTGGTTTCAGTGACCGGGAATAACAGTTATTCCGGAGTGAACACGATCAACGACGGGGCGGTGCTGTCGGTGGGAGTGGGTGGGTCGACTGGGAGTGTGGGGACGGGGAACATCTCGAACTTCGGGGAGCTTCGGTTCAACCGGATTGACAGCATTACGCTGACGCAGTCGATCGCCGACCTTCCGGCGGATACGGGGATGGTCCGGCAGGTGGGTTCGGGGCGGACGATCCTGACGGGAGTGAGCATTTATTACGGTGACACGCGGGTGGAGGCCGGGGTGCTGGAGGTTGATGGGGCACTGCGGACGACGCGGACGACGGTGACGGGGAGCGGGACCTTGTCTGGCGATGGTTCGGTGGCGGATGTGGTGATGGATGGCGGGACGTTGGCTCCGGGCGGGCGGATCGGGAGGCTGATGACGGCGTCGGTGACGACGGTTTCGCCGACGAGCGCGTTTGCCTTCCAGATTGGCGGTATAGCGGCGGTGAGTGGGCATGACCAGGTTGAGACGACTGGGTCGGTGGCGCTTGGCGATGGGGCGCTGGCGGTGCAACTGGTGGATGGGTATGTTCCGGCGTTTGGCGACAAGTTCCTGATCTGGCTGAATGATGGAGCGGATCCGGTGGCGACGTACTTTGCCGGATTGCCTGAGGGGGCGTCGTTTGCGGCGGATGGTTCTGCGGATCCTGACGACCGGTGGTTCATCAGTTATGTTGAGAGCAGCCTTGCGGGGTCGAGTGGGAATGACATTTCGATCACGTATGTGCCTGAGCCATCGGTGGCGCTGACGGCGGGTGGGGCGTTGCTGGCGCTGGGGATGCGGCGCCGGCGGGCCTGAGGAGGGTTCGAGTCACCGCCTTCCGGATGGTCCGGGGGGCGGTGGAGCGGGCGGGTTTCCGGAGGGATGAAGGATTGACTGCGTGTGGAGATTTTCGGAGAAGGAGGGATGCCGAATCGAATGCTGACTTTACTGAGGGTGCTGGTGCCGGGGTTGTTCTGTGTTAGTGCGGGATGGAGTGCCGGGAGCGACGGGGAACGGATGGTGACGGACGAGGACACGGGGATAACGATTCGTGAGGGATTCGACGCGGAGTTGCTGTATGAGGTGCCGGCGAGTCAGGGGTCGTGGGTGGCGATGGCGTTTGATCCGCGGGGGCGGCTGATTGTTTCCGACCAGGACGACAAGGGGATGTTCCGGGTGACGCTGCCGGCGGAGGGAGCGGCGATCCGGGTGGAGAGCCTGCCGGGATTTCCGTATGAGCCGATTGACTGGGGGAAGCGGAAGGTGGGTGGAGCGTTAGGGTTGCACTATGGGTTTGGGAGTCTTTATCTGGCGAATATGCGAGGATTCTACCGGATCCGGGACACGGATGGGGACGATCGGTTTGACGAGTTTACGATGCTGAAGAAGCTGAACGTGGGGTATGAGCATTCGGCGCATTCGATCATAGCGACGGCGGACGGCAAAGGGATGTATCTGGTGAGTGGGAATTTCACGAGGGTGCCGGAGGGGACGGTTTCGAAGCAGAAGCCGGTGTGGGGAGAGGATTCGCTAACAGGTGCGATTCCGGACCCGATGGGGCATGCGGTGGGTTTGAAAGCACCGGGTGGATGGGTATGCCGGGTTTCGCCGGACGGGAAGGAATGGACGATGGTGGCGTCGGGGTTCCGGAATTCGGTGGATCTGGCGCTGAATCGCGAGGGGGAGTTGTTCACGTATGATTCGGACATGGAGTTTGATGTGGGGAGCCCGTGGTATCGGCCGACGCGGATCAATCATATCACGTCGGGAGCGGAGTTCGGGTGGCGGTCAGGATCCGGGGTTTGGCTGGATTACTTTGCGGACAGCAACGGGTCGGTGCTGGACATGGGGCCGGGATCGCCGACGGGAATGAGTTTTGGTTATGGGTCGGGATTTCCGGCGGAGTATCAGGAGAGACTTTTTGTCGGTGACTGGACATTCGGGACGATTTTTGCGGTGGAGATGAGTGAGAGCGGGTCGAGTTACACGGGGAGGAAGGCGGAGTTTCTGCATGGGAGCCCGTTGAATATTGCGGCGATGCGGTTCGGGCCGGATGGGGCGATGTATTTTGTGACGGGCGGACGGACGACGACGTCGCGGCTGTATCGGGTGCGATACACGGGAGGGAAGCGGGAGGGGTTTGTCAGGAGTCGGGGAGTGGAGGAGGCGGAGAAGCGGGCGTTGCGTCACAGACTGGAGCGGTGGCACGGGAACGGAGCGGGCGGGGCGGCAACGGTGGCGGAAGTGTGGCCGTATTTGTCGGATGAGGACCGGAGCATCCGGTATGCGGCGCGGGTGGCGTTGGAGTGGCAGGATCCGGAGAGCTGGCGGGAGCGGTGGATGGCGGAGAAGGGGGCGCGGGCGGTGATTTACGGGGCGATTGCGCTGAGCCGGGTGGGTGACAAGGGGCAGGGTGGGCGGCTGCTGGAAAGGTTAGGAGAGGTGCGGTACGGGGAGCTTGGGAAAGAGGACCGGCTGGCGCTGTTGAGGGCGTACGGGTTGTGTTTTCTGAGGATGGGGCGGCCTGCGGAGGAGAAGGTGGCGGAGGTGATTGGGAGACTGGATTCGCACTATCCATCGGTGGACGACCGTGAGAATGCGGAGTTGTGCCGGGTTCTGGCGTGGCTGGACGCGCCTTCGGTGGTGGGGAAGACGACGGCGCTGATGAAGGCGGCGAGGGCGGAGGTGGTGGAGTATGACAAGGAGATGCTGGCGCGGCACGAGTATGGCGGGGCGATTCTGAAGATGATGGCGAACACGCCGAACACGAAGAACATTCACTATGCGTATTGCCTGAGGGGAGTGCGTGCGGGGTGGACGGAGGAAGACAGGAAGTATTTCTTCGGGTGGCTGAATGAGGCGTTAGTGAAGGATGGGGGGAAGAGCTTTGCGGGGTTTATCCGGGCGATTCGGAAGGATGCGATTGCGCGGCTGGAGACGAAGGATGTGGAGATGCTGGCGGGGATGCTGGCGGATTTCCCGACGGTGGATCTGTCAAAGCTGCCGAAGCCTGCGGGGCCGGCTGGGAATTGGACGGCGGATAGTGCGATGAAGCTGTTCGGGGGGGAGTTGCGTGGCAGGGATTTTGAGAATGGGAAGAAGATGTTTTCTGCGGGGTTGTGTGTGGCGTGTCACCGGTTTGGCGGGGAGGGCGGGCATTCCGGGCCTGATCTGGGGACGGTGGGCAACCGGTTTGCGATCCGGGACATTCTGGTGGCGATCTGCGAGCCGAGTGCGTCGATTTCCGAGCAGTACATGGCGAGCATTGTGAAGCTGAAGAGTGGAGATCCGCTTTATGGGCGACTGATCATCCGGAATGACGACGAAGTGGCGGTGGCCTCGAATCCGTTTGACCTGAACGAACTAACGAAAGCCGCGGCGGATCAGGTGGCGGGCGTGGAATTCTCGCCGGTGTCGATCATGCCGCCGGGGATGATAGCGGGGATGAACGGAGAAGAAGTGAAGGACCTGATGGCGTTTCTGCTGTCGGGCGGAGACGCGGGGCATAAAGTGTTCAGGAAGGAATGAGCGGCCCTGTCCTGAATGGTGGGTTTTAGGATCTGTGCTGAGAGCCCTCCCTTGCGATTGTCAGGCGGTGGCCATGGGGGAGCCCATGCGTGCGTAGAGTTCGCGGCATTGGGCGCTGTGGGCGAGGAGGTCGTCGGCGAGGGTGACGCGGCCTGGTTCGAAGATGGTGATGGTGCTGGAGCCACCGAAGCGGAACATGCCTTTTTCTGCGCCTTTGGCGACTGGTTGGCTGGGCGTCATGGACTGGACGATGGTGCCGACGTTGGTGGCACCGATTTCGAGGAGTAGGACGGTGCCGAAGCGATCGGTTTCGAGGCGTGTGAGGACGCGTTTATTCTCCCAGAGATAGGCGAGACGGCGGCGGAGAGCGATGGGGCTGACGGAGTACAGTTGGCCGTCGATGACGGTGGGTGTGCCTGGGGTTCCGGCGCAGGGGAAGTGGAAACGGTGGTAATCGACTGGGCAGAGACGGCTGAGGACGAGGGAACCGGCGGCGTACTTTGAGGCGAGTTCGTCGCTGCCGAGGAGGGCGGGGAGGTTGAAATGCTGACCTTTGACGAAGACGCTGCTGATCTGGTCTGCGCGTTCGAAACCGAGGTGGCGGCCGTCGGCGGGGAAGACGACGGAGGCTGGGTTAGGGTCGATGGGCCGTGCGGCGGGGTTCAGGCGGCGGCTGAAGAAATCGTTGAAGGTGGCGAAGGAGTCGGGCGAGTCTGCGAACTCGGAGGGGTCGAGGGAGTAGTGTTCGATGAAGGGAGCGATTCTGGAGCGGCTGGCGGGTTGGTCCATGCGGTGGCCGTACCATTGGGAGAAGGCGGCGCGTTTGATGAGCGCGGCGACGACGAGACGGCCGATGGGGTTTTCGTAGGCGGCGCGGAGGAAGCCCTCGCCGTAGATGGATTCCTGTTCGAGCCGGCCGGAGTGGCGGTTGAAGAAGGTGATAGGATCGCCGGGCATGGGAGTGGTCAGGCGTCGCCGTGGTCGTGTTCGTGGTCGTCCGGGCGGAGGTCGAACGATTTGCGGGACATGAGGAGGATGAAGATGACTGGGAGGATGGTGCCTGCGGCGATGAGGGCGGCATTGAGGGAGCCGCCGGTGCGGGGTTCTGCGGCTTCGGTGAAGCCGGCGGCCGAGGATTGCTGGAACGACATGAAGAGGGCTGTGGCGAGGGCGAGGGAGGCGAGGAGGAGGAGCCACCAGCCGGCTTTGCGCTGGGCGGCGGCGAGGATGGAGGCGAAGAGGAAGACGACGCCGGTGCCGGCCCACGCGGGCAGGGAGATGGAGTGGCTAGTGAACGCGCCAAAGGCTGGGAAGTTGAAGCCTGCGAAGCCGAGGGCGAGGGTGATGGTGGTGACGGCGATGCCTGTGAGGAACGTCATGAGGACGGGAACGGGCTTTGTGTCGGTCCAGCTGTGGAAAGGTTGAGCGGCGTCGCAGGCTCTGGTGGCGGAATCGCGCTGGGCGATCCCGATGAAGGCGAGGGGGATGGCGATTCCGCTGACGGCGGCGATGATGAGGAATCTGGCGCTGTCTTTGGGAAGGGAGAGGGCGTTGCCGGGATCTCCCATGAGGTAGAAGGCGGCGGCGGCGGCGGTTCCGGCCCAGGTGAGAGTGAAGAGGACGAGGATCCAGCCGAGCGCGTGGATGAGCGGGGGAGCCCAGCGGCGGTAGGCGACGGCACCGGTGCCGATGAGGAGGAGGAGTGCGGAGGCGGCTCCTGCGGTGAACATGGTGAAGATGTCGATGCTGCGGGCGGGGGTCGACTTGGTGATGCTGATGGTGGCGCCGGCTGAGATGGTGGCGAGGTAGAGGCCTGCGATGATGAGGAGTGCGCCGCCGATGAGAAGGCCGATGCTGGTGGAGGATTCGTCGTCGTGATCGAGATTGGATGCGGAGGACGGTTCGGGCGGGCTTACGTGGGATTGAGCGAGCGGTACGCTGGCGGGTGGAGCGGCAGCGGGTTCCGGTTCTGGCGGGGATGGTTCTAGGGTGACGGAAGCGGCGGCGGCGGCGGCGGCGCGGGTGACGATCGGAGGGAGGAACGGTTTGGGTTCCGAGGGAAGGTCGGTGGCGGCGGGAGTTGCGATGGCGGCGGGAGCGTCGGGTTCGGGCGGGGCGTCGGACTTGAGGAGCGCGGAGAGTGACGTCCAGTTGTCATCGGCGTCCTCTTCGGGGCCTGGGTCGAAGAAGGCGGTGGGGGAGAAGGATTCGCTGGCGGGAGGCGCGTCTGACTGGGGCGGGGACGGAGGTGATTGGGAGGGAGGGATGGTGTGGACAGGCGGTGCGAGTCTGGCGGCGAGATTGCCGAGGAGCAGGGCGGGGTGTTCGACGTCGGCGTTCGGGTCGACGGAGCGTGGGGCCGGGAGAACGGGTTTGGCGTGAGAGGGCGGGGAGACTGGGGGCAGTGCTGCGGCGGGCGTGGCTGGCTGGGTTTCCGGTGAGGGGTTGGGCAGGGGCTGGGGAGTGGCGGGATCGGGTTCAGCGAGGGCTGCGGCGCGGAGGAGAGCGGCGAGGTTTGGATTGGGGGCCGGAGGGGGAGGGGAGGCTGGTGGTGGTGCAGCGGGTTCCGGGGCAGGTGCCGTGGAAAGTTCCGGGATGACTGGAGTGGGGGCGACGCTGACGGGAGCGGTTGGCGGGTTCGGGAGAGAGGGGATGGGGGGAAGGGCGACTGGGTCGGTGACGAGGAAATCGGCGGTGATCGCGGCTGGAGAACCTGTGAGGATGCTGGGAGATTCAGGGGGAGCGAAGGCGTCGGCCAGGCTGGCGAATTCGGCGCGTTCTTCGTCGGAGAGGAGCGGGAATGAGGAATCCGGACGCGGCAGGGCGACCGCCTGGGCCGCGGCGAGGTCGGCGAAGGGCGGTTCATCCGTTGAAGGGGCTGGGCGCATGAGGCGTCCTTAGGGCGGTGGCGGGGACTCGACAACCGATTGTCTTTCCGGGTGGCGGGGAATAATCACGAACTGTTAACGCAGACTCCCCGTGCACACGTAGGGAAAAACGGGGGGGCGGAGGGCTCGATTCGGAGCGTAGATATAAGTATGAAAATGACAGCGTCTCGAGTTCTGATGATTACCGGGTGGACTGGATGCACGGCGGCGGCATTTGCTGCCGGGGCGTGGTGGCGTGGAAATGGCGTGGTGGCGGCGGGGGCGGGATCGGTGAGGCGGACGGTGGTGGCGGCGGCGGTGGAGGCCGGGTCGCGGAGTGCCGGGGGGATGGGGGCGAAGGGTGCGGGGGTGGAGACTGGGCCTGCGCTTCCGGGGGTGAAGGCGGTGCGGGAGATGACGAAGGAGGAGATCGGGGTGCGGGTGGAGGAGATTTTTGCGATCGATGATCCTGTGGAGAAGATGGAGGCCTACACGGCTTTTGTGAAGGGATTGGCGACGAACGAGCAATTAGAGGCGGCGATGGGTGCGTTTGGGAAGGATTTCAATCCGCGGGAGCGGGGTCGGGAGATGAGCATGCTGATGACGGTGTGGGCGCAGAAGGATCCTGAGGCGGCGATGGAGTACTCGACGAAAATGGGTGACTGGCGCGGTGGGTGGGCGGGATCGACGGCGATTGCGACGTGGGCGAAAACGGATCCTGAGAAAGCGGTGGCGTGGGCGAATGCGCATCCGCCGGAGAACAAGGACGAGGGGAATTATTATCTGTCGTCGGCGATCGGGTCGATTGCGAAGACCGATCTGGCGTCGGCGTCGCGCCTTGCGCTGACGATGGAGCGGAGCGATGCGCGTGGACGGGCGATGGATACACTGCTGGATCAGTACACGAAGCAGGGGGGGATTGAGAGTGCGCGGGATTTTGTGACTGGGCTGGAGGATTCGACCTTTAAGAGCGGGATCATCAGTCGGTTGGCGGGGCGGATGGCGGACAAGGATCCGAAGGCTGCGGCGGCGTGGGCGACGACCCTGCCTGACAGCGAGGCGAAGCCGAAGGTGATGACTGAGCTGATTGAGCGGTGGGCGAACAATGACCCGAATGAGGCTGGGGCGTGGCTGAACAATTTTCCGAAGACCCCGCAGACGGACGAGCCGCGGGAGCGGTTTGCGTACAAGGTTGCGGAGAAGGATCCGGAGGCGGCGATTGCGTGGGCGGGGACGATCAGCGACGACAAGCGGCGCGGGGAGACGATGTATCGGTTGGCGCGGGATTGGTCGCGGCGTGAGCCCGACGCGGCGAAGGGTTGGTTGTCGAAGGACAATTCGATGCCGCAGGACATGAAGCAGCGGCTGATGGAGCGGATGGCGGCGCCGAGGGGCTGAGCCGGGCGGCGCTTGCGGTTTACTTTTTGTCTTTGGCGGCCTCGCGTTTGATGCCGTCGCGGATGGGGCGGAGACGTTCAGGCCAGACGAATTCCGGGGCTTTGGACGGATCGTAGCCGGCGAGGTGGCCGTAGAGACGGGTGGGGGCTTTGGTGTAGCTGAGTTCGGTGTCGCCGAAGACCTCGCGGCAGAGGGCGGCGAGGCCTGGGTCGTATTCGAGGAGTTCCTTGCGGGAGTTGACGTGGTTGTGGACGCTGTCGTTTTCGCGATTGTTATCGAACCATGACTGGACGCCTTCGGCGAAGTATTCTGCGGAATTGGTGGCGGCGTAGCAGTTTTTCCAGAGACCTGAGTCGATGGCCTTGCGGAAGGTTTTTTCGAGACGGTCGTTGAAGGTGGGGTCGACGGCGACGACGCCGCGGAGGTGGATATTGTGGGCGAATTCGTGGATGAAGATGCTTTCGGTGGCGTAGGGGTCGCCGGCGTAGCTGAGGAGGTTTTCTTCAGCGGAGGAGCAGGCTGGGTCGTCTTCGGAGCCGCCGGTGCCGCGGGCGCGTGCGTCCCAGTAATTTTTGGGTTGGAGGCGAGCGAAGTCGGGGAGGTCGGTGGTGAATTCGTTCCACGCGATGATGTTCATGCGGGAGCCGCTTTTGATCATGGCGTCGCGGAGGTCCGGGCGTTTGGCGAGCATGAGGTCGCAGAGGTAGGCGGCTTCGCGGAGGGCGAAGTCGCTGACCTTGTCGGAGGCGATCATGGGGTAGCCTGAGGCGCTGATGAATTTGGTGTAGAAGGGCGGGAGCTTCATTTCCGCCGGTGGGGCGGTGATGGGTGCGGGCGGCTGGACGTTCCAGATGCGTTCGAGGACGCGGAGGGCGCGTGGGTCGTGGGCGGCGAGTTCGGGGCGGGTGAAGGGGAAGAAGTCGTTCTTGGAGAAATAGGCTTCGGTGCATTCTGCGAAGTACTCCTTGTGGTCGGTGAGGGCGTAGGCGCGGTCTTCGCGTTCGTTGCCGTTGCTGTCGCGGCGTTTGACGCGTTCGTATTTACCGGAGGCTTTGGCGGCGGCCCATGCGTTGAAGATTTCGGGGTTATCGAAGCCGATGACGCGGTCGTGGTAGGCGTGGGCGAGTTC